>DCAW01000148.1:16045-28341 GCA_002313895.1 Dehalococcoidia bacterium UBA1123 | reverse complement strand
CCCACAGGCACATAGCAGAAACGGGCGTTCCGATTTTAGGAGCGCCCATATATGATTCAGTTGCCGATGCGTGGTCTAATCGGTGACTCGCACAAACTTCTGCATGCGAGCGGGGTCCAATGTTTCACCTACGTAAAGGTCCCCTTTAGAGTCCAGAGCAAGAGCATGGGCCGCGCGAATGTCGCCGGGTGTCCAGGTGCTCATACCCCAGCCTCCCAGCCACTGGCCGTCCAGCGTCATCACCTTCACGCCGGCGGGATGGGTCACAGGATTGGTCGGAGGCGAATCGGCGTCAAGGCCCAGGTAGCCGCCTAACTCCGCGACGTACATATTTTCGTCGTCGTCCAGAACCATGTGATCTGGCCTGTGCACGCCCTTCCATTCTCTGATGTACTCCCCGTCCGGGGTGAATACCTGTATGCGGCTGTTCTCGCGATCAGAGACATAAAGCGTGCCCGAACTGTCGATACACACGCTGTGGGGAATGATGAATTGGCCAGGGCCTGACCCAGGCTCGCCCCAGGATTTGATATGCTCGCCTTCCGCCGTGAAGTGATGGACGCGCGCGTTGCCGTAGCCGTCGGTTACATATATCGAGCCGTCGAGTCCCAGGCAAATGTCGGTGGGCAAGTTGAAAGGGTCGCCGCTCATCCGCTCGGCAGGTTCGTTAGGTGTCCCAATCGTCATCAGCAGGTCGCCATCGGGAGACCATTTCTGGACCACGTGAGTTCCCAGGTCTGTAGTATAAACCGAATCGTCAGGGGCAATGAAAAGATGGTGTGCAGTGCCGAACACTCCCTCTCCCCACGTCCTGAGAATTTCTCCGTCCTGGTTCAACACGATCATAGGATGATCGCTGCGATTGTAAGCAAATATCTCGTCTTTGCTGTTGACCCCTACGCCCACAACATGATTCCATTCCCATCCGTCCGGCAGCGGCGCCCAACCGACTACGTGTTCAAAAACATACTCTCCGTAACTAACCCTCAAACCTTGTGTCATATTTTTCCTTCCTGATATTTGTGTTTGAATGACTGTTTTCTGGGGCCGAATCATATTGCACCGGTGGCTGGATCAGATTCTACAATGCGATCGAATCGGGGAGGTCATCCATCGCATAATATTTGTGGGTCACGCCGTCGCCTCGCACCTTCACAACCCGCAACCCTGACGGATCGTCACCCAAAGGATAACCAACGGCGCCGGTAACCACCATCTGGAGTTTGCCATCCTCTGCGTAGTTATTGCGATGCCAGTGTCCGGCGAACACAGACGACACATCGTGTTCGTGCAATATGTCCAAAATCACTTTACGACGATCTCTAGGAATAACGAAGTATCCGTCACCCTCATCCGCACGCTCAAGGAACAGCGGATGGTGGGTGAACAAGATTATGTCCTCGCATCCGTTGGCTCTCGCGGTGCTGAGATCATCCTTCAGGAACTGGACGATGCTCTCCCATTCGTCCGGCACGTTTTCAGGGTTATAGCACACCGAGCTATTTATCACCGCGAAGTGGCACCCATCGTGGTCAAATGAGAAGTTATCCGGCCCGAATCGCTCCCGATAAAGCGCAAGAGATTCGGTAGTTGGGGCGTCGCCTACGTCGTGGTTCCCTGATACCCAATGGATTGGAATGTCATCTTGGAGCATGGCCGTGATTCGGAAAAGTTCATCTAGCTGGTTCTGGTCTTTAGGATCGTTAACCATATCGCCACACATGGCAACGAACGCGGGTTTCAGGCGGTTGGAGGCTTCGATAGCCAGGGTGTACAGCCTGGACTCATCAGCAAACCCGGTGATGATTTCAGGAGCCTTTCGGACGAACAACCGCCTGCGCCAGCGTTCCTCGACTTCTTCATCGGTCAGCGTGCTGAAGAAGGCAAACATCCCGAATTGGGGGTCTGCCATCTGCACGAAAAAAAAAGCCACGACGTTACCTCGAAATAACCAAATTTAGAACTTTACCTGCTGCGTTCAGCGTAAGTCTCGTGGGCTCTGTCGATGGCCGCCGTTCGACCGGCGACTAGAGGCTCTTGGCGAGACGTGACCCACTCGTTCGATCGCTTGACACTCTTAATTGACCCCTGGAAGTGAGGCATCACGTATCGGGCCAATAACTCGTAGCTATGAAGCATTTTGTCGCGCGGGGCCCAGTCAATCGTCTGGACCAGCAATCCGCCGAATCCGCCGCTCTGTTGATCCAGTCGATATATAGCCTCGATGAGGTCGTCAGGCGTGCCGACAACCCAGGAGCCATTATCTGCCATGTGGTCGATAACCTTGTCCAACGGGCCATCAAAAGCAGGTGGGCGTCCGTTGGTTCCTTCGCTGTACTCTCGCAGGAATCGCCCTGCGCCCATCCGAGCTTCGTCGCGAGCCTGTTGACGGGTCTCAGCCAGATGCACGGGCAAGGTCAGCCTCCAGTCATGCCGGTTGACGGTCTGGCCATGTTCAGCTGCCGATTCTTCCGCCACTTCCCATAGAAATTCCAAAGGCGAAGGCCCCTTTGAAGGATCGCGTGGCACCGTGATTGTCAGCACCGCGGCGCCATATTTGCCTGCTAGCGCGACACCTGCCGGTGACTGCACCGACGCGACAGCCAGAGGCATATACGGTCGTTGGAATGGGCGCAACTGCAAGCTCGCCTCGTTAAGCTCAAACCAATCGCTCTTGTAAGTGATCGGATCGTCCTCGGTGAAGAGCCTCAATATGATCCCCAGCGCCTCGTCCATCTTCTCGCGCTGAGTCGTGGGATCAATGCCCATCATGTAAGCGTCGCTGGGCAGCGCTCCGGGGCCGACTCCGAGCATCACGCGGCCGTGGCTCATATGGTCAAGTTGCACCATGCGGTTAGCAACCATAAGAGGATGATGGTAGGGGAGGCTGATGACCCCACTGCCCAGCTTGATATGACGCGTTCGGTCTGCCGCCACCGCCATGAATATTTCCGGCGATGAGATGGTCTCCCATCCGGCGCTGTGATGCTCCCCTATCCATGCCTCGTCGAAGCCAAGTTGGTCCAGCCACTGGACTAGCTCCAGGTCGCGATCAATTGCCAGAGTGGGATTTTCCCCGACCCGATGGAACGGTCCCAAAAAAATCCCGAACTTCATGCGGTCTGGCAGGGTCATTGTGTTCTCCCTCGATATCGTATCCTCGTGGTGTTTAAATCAGTGATCTAACCAGACAATTTAGAGATGCTTTTGAAGGCCTTCGATCGTGTCTCGCGCCTCGTTCACCATGTCCATGAGGATGTCCTTTGCAGGGCGACGCTCGTTCAACATGCCGCTGATTTGCCCCGACGGGTTGCCTACCAGATCATACCTGCCCGCCGCTTTAGCCGCACGAGTGAATGGTTCTTGCAAAATCCCCTGGAGAGGCATGTCCAGATTTTCGAGACCGGAGTCTGCCCATGCCTGTTTGACCGCGTTGTTGTAAGAACGCTGGTTCTTGCCAGACATAAACTTGCTGGTCGTAAAATCGGATGACTGGCCTCTTAGAATCTGCTGTTGGTGGTCGTCCGGGATGTTCGTCTCCTCGGACGTGAGGAAAGCAGTGCCGACCCACGCGCCCTGAGCGCCAAGCGCCAGAGCCGTCGCAAGATGCCTGCCCGATCCAATGCCGCCGGCCGCGAGAACCGGCATCGGCGCCACAGCGTCAACCACCTGCGGAACCAGGACCATCGTCGAGATATACCCGGTGTGGCCTCCGGCCTCAGTGCCTTGGGCCGTGATGATATCGACGTTCGCCGCGACGTGACGCTCGGCGTGTCGCACCGCGCCGACCATCCCTATGACCTGCATGCCTTGATCGTGGGCCCGCTCGGTCATCATCGCGGGGTCTCCGAGGGCGGCCGCGAATACAGGAACCTTGTTGTCCAGAAGCACTTCGATTTTGCGATTCAAAAGATCGGTGGACATTGGCTCTGAAGGCCCCAGCCCGGCCCGTTCAAGCCCGTGCTCCCGAATGAGTTCTTCGACCACCGCAACGTGATTCGGATGGTCCCGTTCAATCTGGGCGTAAATTTCTTCTTTATTGGTCGTAGTGACCTCAGCTCGCACAGCCGGCAGCAGGAAGTCCACGCCGAATGGGCGGTCTCCAACCAGACTGCGAAGCTCTTTGATGCCTGCGTCAAGTTCGTCAAGGTTCGCGAAGTTGTCGCCCATGACTCCGAGACCGCCTGCATTCGTCACGGCTGCCACGAGCTTTACGGGGGTCGGCGCTGTGGATTGGGCCTGTCCGCCAGCGGCCATTCCTGCCAGCACGATTGGATATTCGATCCCCAGCATGTCGCACAATGGGGTGTGAAGTCGGTCTGCCATATCGTTTGCCTCCAGACTCGGTGAACTGTATCGGACTTTGTATCATCCGGTGCCCAAGTCTGACAAGTCTGACGTCAGCGCGTTCCCAGCAGAACGATGTGGCCAGTTGGGGCCGCGCTGCCCCCTATCGGCTCGATGCTTACGCCGATGGCATCCGATTCGGAGAAATCGAACGCAAACGCCACCACGCGGTCTGGCGCTCGCAATGGCTTGAACACTCCGATGCTGGCAGCCCTCGAATCAATAATGCTCCAGACTTGAAATTCACGGTGAGGAGGGATGGTTGGCATATCTCTCACAAACAATAGAACTTCACCTTCTGGCACCAGAGTACCGCTGGCGCCAGAAACTTTGTCTGTGCCTGGAAGTAGAGTAATCGACGACGCGTCGGCGATAGCATCGACCAGAATTGCCCGATCTGAATTTACGTCGTTTTGATCATCGAGACGGAACTGAAAGTTGATATTCCACACTACGAGGGCGACGATCACAGCTGCGATAGCCCCCGAAAGCGCCAATATTCTTGGCGTAATCCAGTCCCGCCACCCAAATTTCGGCTCCGCTTTTAGAAGCTCAACAAGCGGTCCAGTGAATTCACTCTCGAAATCTGCCATCGCTTCCGCCAGGATGAGGTCCTTCAATTCGCTGCGCGTCGGTGTGACATCCAGCGCGACCGGCAGGATGTTAACGACCGTCTGGAACTCGCCCAAAAGACCGCGACATACTGGGCACGCCCGAAGGTGATCGCGGTAGGCATCGCCTTCGTCGATCTCCAGAGTTTCCAGAGCGAACGCCGCCGCCAACTCTTCCAATTCGGAAGAAACAGACTGATGAACGTCCCTTTTATTGAAAGGCAACGTGTTAATCGGAGTCTCCTGACCCAGTGTCATTCAACACGCTCTTCAATTTCTGCAATCCCACCCGCATATGGCCTTTGACAGTGCCGAGGGGCACGCCGGTTTTCTCAGCGATTTCACGCTGGGTCTGGCAGCCGTAGTAAGCCAGAGTTATGGCCTCTCGCTGCCCGTCTGGCAAGGTTTCAACCGCCTGCTTCACCCGCTGGTTATCCAGGCCCGCGCTCACCCGATGCCAGACGTCTGGCTGGCGAGGCTCGAAGTTAATCTCGCCCAGCGACATTCGTTCATTGATAAACGTCCGTCCACGGGTAACATCTATGACCCGATGCCTGACGATGCTAAACAGCTACGCCCTAGCCGATCCTCTGTCCGACCTAAAAGAGTTGGACTGACGCCACACCGCCTGAAACGCTTCCTGTATCACATCCTCACACAGCTTCTGGTCGCCAAGCACCCGATATGCGATGGCCATTGCCGTGCGCTGTGGCGGTCGTAAAGCTCCTCTAGTGCCTCAAGATGACGTGGACAACACTGACCGCGCTGGGAATCACGGGCGGTCTCGTGCCGTCGGCATCGGCTCTCGTAATATTATTGGCTGCGATCTCACTGTAGCGCATCGGGTTCGGAATCGCGTTGATTCTGGCCTTCGGAATCGGCATGGCCGGGGTGTTAGCCGGCATCGGCCTCGCGTTGGTCTACGTGCGAGCCGCGCTGGAGCGAATACAGACCAAAAACCGATTAGTCGGCGTTGCGGCAAACTTCATGCCCCTGGCAACGGCACTGGTCGTTCTTGGTTCTGGCCTGATCATGTCGGCGCGGTCGGCTCTGCAATTCGCCTCAATCTGACCCTACAATGGCGCACAATATAGTCTAGAGTTCGCTCGGTAGGGTCACCAGACTGCGATCGATGTCTGCGATGCGCGTGCGTCCGCAGTAGGCCATCGCTCTGTCAAACTCCACGCGCAGGATGTCCAACGCCGTCCTCACGCCCGCCTCTCCGTTGACTGCAAGACCCCAGAACAACGGGCGTCCCATCAAAACCGCTCGCGCCCCTAGAGCTATCGCCTTCAAGACATCAAGTCCTCGACGGATACCTGAGTCGAGGAAAACCTCAAGCCTGTCGCCTACCGCGCTCGCGATTTCCGGGAGAGTCTCAATGGATGACCTCGTGCCGTCCAATTGCCTGCCGCCATGATTCGAGACAACCACAGCGTCTGCTCCATACTCCGCCGCCTGGATCGCGTCGCCAACCGTGCGAACGCCTTTGATAATCAGGGGGAGGCCGGTGAGGTCCTTCAGCCAACCCAAGCGGTCCCAAGTAAGCCCAGCATACCCAGGGGGACTCCAATCCGCCATGTCCGGGATTCCGACTTCTCGGAGGGCCGCGAGATCAGGGCGGTCTCTAAGACTGCCCCAGAAATGACTCGGCCTCCGCACCATGTCGTTGCGAACGTCTCGCTCCTTGGGGCTGCCTATGGGAGTGTCGATGGTGAGGCATATGGCCTTGTATCCGGCGGCTTTGGCCCTGGTCACAAGAAGCTCAGTCACCAGGTCGTTGAAGTGGTATATCTGGAACCACAGCGGGCCTGTTGCGACTTCCGCAACCTCTTCGATACTGTAACCTGAACTGGTCGGCAATGTGTAGAGAGTCCCGACAGAGCCTGCTGCCTTCGCTGTTGCTTGTTCGCCATCGGGATGCACCGCGCGCTGTCCTCCCGCTGGCGCAACCATGATCGGGAAGGCGATTTTCTCGCCAAGCACCTCGACCGACAGATCGCGGTGGCCCACATCAATCAGAAAGTTTGGATTGATTGTGATGTCTTCGAAAGCGGTGCGATTCCTTCGCTTGGTGATCTCGTCACCCGATGCGGCGTCGACGAACTCCCAGGAATTGTGGGGCATCACCTGCTTTGCCATCTTCTCTAGGTCGAACAAACTTACGGGGTTCATCTAAAGGTTCCCTCCCCTATTTTGTGACTCGGCGCAATTCTACCGCCTTTGGGCGAAAACTGGAATCGCGAAATTCCGAATCAATCCAACCCGTCGAATCCAACAATATTCGTCGCTGTAATCTCCAGCAGGATGAAGTCCAACTCCCTCAACACTTTTTCTACATACGCCTTGCCTTCCTCCTCGCCTCGGACGTAATGCATGGACACCTCTGTCACCACGTCGGTTACTTCGTGATGCGTCAATTTGGCTGTGCCATTCACGAGCGCCCAACGCTGTGGCGACTCGTTGGCCGCAACGCATAAGGCCACGGTCGGATTTTCGCGAACGTTACGAGCTTTGACTGATTTTTCTTCAACTCCCACCAAGATATTGTCGCCGCGAACGAGGTGCCACACAGGAGTCATGTGGGGAGTGCCGTCGGATCGCATCGTCGTGATGATCGATATTATGGGTTCCTTTAATAACTGTTTGATCTCGACTGTGTCTAATTTTGCCAAGGTGCCCCCTCAATTTTTTCACTTCGACTTCACGTTAACTTCATCTTTTATAGGTATCGGGCAAAGGATACAGTGTTCGATATAGGCAGACCACGAATTTTCTGACCAGAACGAGAATTCATGATATGATCCACCCAATCCCAGCCAGGTCGTGACAGAAAATCCTCCGACACCGGATGTCGTGCACAAATTTTCTAAAAGGAGAGGTCCACGTGACACAGCAGCAAGCTCAAATCCTCAGACCCGAAACCCTGATTGAGGAGTTCAAAAAGAACGGCGTGACTCACATCATCACCATACCGGACAGCGAGACAAACTATCTGTACGAATTAATGGCCAACGAGCCGTCCCTGGACATCATCCCTGTGTCCCGCGAGGGTGAGTCCATGAGTACAGCTTTGGGTCTGAACATTGCAGGCAAAGTCCCGGTGTGCTTGATCCAGAACACCGGGATGCTGGAGTCTGGTGACTCGATTCGAGGCATGGCGCTTAACGCGGGGTTCCCGTTGGTGATGGTGGTCGGATACCGAGGCTGGACACGTCATGGCGTGACGCCTGACACAGCAGCGACATATACTGAGCCATTCCTCCATGCGTTCGGCATCAACTACTACTTGGTTGAACAGGATGAGGACGGCGACCGAATTTCGGCGGCTTTCGCCGAGGCGCGCGAAACGCGACGACCGGTGGTTGTTCTGGTCGGCGATGAGTACCACGGATTCAACCGCTAGCGGGTGACGCTGAGTCGATATTCTCAACGCAATGTCAAACCATCAGGAGACGAAAAATTGATCGAAGCAGTTGACGTATTCAACGCATTTCAAGACCATCGCGGCGACGCAATCGTGACGACAACCGGCAGGGCAGGCCGTCACTGGAAAAACATAAGCACCAACCCGAATCGGGACGTCGCTCTGGGAGGGGCAATGGGCCATACGGCGTCAGCGACGTTCGGTCTCGCGGTCGGATTGCCCGATGAAAAGGTGGTGCTGTTCGACGCCGAAGGCTCTCTACTGATGAACCTAGGGGTTCTGGCAACGATCTCCGGCAAAAAGCCCAAGAATTTCTATCACATTCTCCTTGATAACGAGTCATACGCGACCACCGGCGGACAGCCAGTTCCCAACGCCGAGGAGATTAACTACGCGGGGATGGCCCGCGAGGCGGGTTACGCATCGACACACGAATTTAACGACCTTGAGGATTTCGTGACCAACATCGGGAGTATCCTCGATGAGACGGGTCCGGTGTTTGTTTCAGTGAAGATTTTCGCCGAAGTCGAGAACGCCCCCATCGCCTTGCGAGTCCGGGAACCTGCGCGCAGTCGCGACGAAACGATCCGAGACTTGAGGGCCGAATTGGGAATCAGCGAGTAAGCGGCCCGAAACTCTGACGGGACACATCGCCCCAGTCAGTATGGCAGTGGACGGCAATCAAAACGACCCTGACTCCAGGGTGTTATCTCTGGGGTCAGGGCCTAGTGTTTTGACTGGTTATGAGTCTATTGCAGATCTGCCAATTGCTTGGCTTGGCTGGATATTCGATGGTCGTGCTCGTCCGCGAATCGTTTGACGCCTCTGTAAATGGACTCGGCGTCGAGATGGGCCTCTGCGATGACATCGGCCTCCGAGCCGCCGGTCAGCCACTGGTCGTCCCAGTCCGACACCAGCGAATACTCCTTGGTCAGCGGCCCAGGGTCCTGAATCGGCCACACACGCCGCGTGCCTGTGGTGACCACCATCAGATCATAGCGCGCTTCGGCCGGCAACACCGAATTCTGGTAATCTGCCGACTGTCGGTGGAACAATTCCTCGCTGATGCACGCGACCACCCTGACATTCACCCCGTCCTGCTCCAGTCTGTCCAGAACCGAAACGAGGTTGACCGTAGACGATGAGCCTTGAACCATGACGTATCCGTGTTTGGGTTTGTCGGGATCAAAATCCCGTATCAGGTAGAGCCCTTTGGCCGCAGCCGTGAGGTCGGTGTCGGCGAATGTGGCGCGGTCGGCCACCGGGAAGTCGGGTCTTGCGACTTCAAGTACGATAACGCCAACCTTGGGCTCCCTGGCAGCAATCGATGCCGCTGCGAAATATGCAGGAGCCACGTCGTTGTAGTCCCAGAAGCTCAGCGTAATCACCTGTCCTTTGGGGAACAGCTTCCAGACCTGTGGCGAAAATATGCCGAAGTGGGTGCGAGCGTCTGCCGCCGTTTCGGGCCCTGAGTGTCCGGCGAGGATGTTCAACACTCCAACTCTAAACGGGCTGTCTTGGTTCTGCTGGCTCCACACCCGTGCTGGCAGATACATCAACGGCGTGAACGCGCCATACGAACCGCTTATGGCCCATACCCCAACGTGTTTGTCGGGGTCAAGAGAAGCGCTCTGGCCGACAAGCCCGATGGCAGTCGATGCGTTGCCTGCCTCCTGAATAACCGCCTTGAGTCGGGTTCCCAACGGGTTTTTTACAGGGTCGTAATGACCCCAGAAAGAGCCGTTCTCGACGTTGATGGATTCGGCGAGATCAGCGGCAACAATCATAAACCTGTTCTCAGTCACGTAGTTCATCCACTTGACGATTTCAGAAATCGCTCTGCGTGTTCCCCGAACATTGCCGGGTTCCTCGAACAACTTGATCGTGATTTCCTTCTCTTCGCCGGATTCACTGTTCCGCACTGTGAGATTTTGAGCCTCCACTGGCAGGTTCTCGACCGCAAGGCGGGGGTCTTGGAACGGGTCTTTAGACCGATCGATACGCAGCGGCAGATCATCCGCGACCGAATCACCAATATCGACCAGTCGATTCGCTAGCCATTCTCCAAGGCCATTTTCCTCCAGCACGGACATGACAACATCGATGTTGGTCTTGAACTGGATCAGTCGTTCACGGTCGTTTGCGACCGCTCCGTCGTGGATCCCTTGGAACTCGACGCCGAAACGTTCTTCGAACGTTCCTGCTAGCGCCTGGAAATAGTCGTTGTTGAACGAGAATGCGTAAGGGTGACTTTGGTAGCTAACGATCTGATCTCCATACCTGGGGATCTTCCCGTTCTGCGCTCCCGGCCACCATCCTTTGACTGTGCGGCCGATGACGATCATGGGCCTCCGATCTGTCGGGTCCCAGTCCTCCATCGTCTTTAGAACGCCTGCCACCTGGTCGTAGTCGTTGGCATCGTCTAGAGTGAGGACGTTCCATCCATATGACGCCCACTGGCCCTCTAATTGATATGCGTCGAACTCGGGTTTGATCACCCCGCCGACCAAACTGTCGTCAATACCTGCGTTGTTATAGGACAACAGGATACGCAGTCGCTTGCCAACCTGCTGGGCCACCGCGGTCGTCTTGAGTTCTTGGGAATGGCCGGAGGTCATCGCAAACTCCCCTTCGAGCGCGATGATCTTAAGGCTGTCGGGCGCGCCCACCATATCCCAAAAAGCCGCCTTACCTGCAGCAGTGGCGATGGCGATTCCTGAAGGCCCTCCATTCACGTCGTTTGTCAGATCAGTCGATTCAGAATGCCCGGCCAGAGCGCGAATGCCTCTGATTTTGGCCTGAGCCATCAGGGGATGGTCCACCAGGTCAGTGTCCTGGAGCAGTGTATCCAGCGCCCCCTGACCACGGCGGAAGCCCAGGGCGTCAATTGACAGCATGGACGTGGTAGGGTCGGCAGCATATTTTTCGTCACCTGTGCGGGCATGTTGCCTTGACAACGCCTCTCCCATGATCATCCACATAGCGTAATTCACTGGAGTGTTGTGCCCGCCCGCCAACATAAACCGGTCCGCGTAGGGATGCTTCGGCCGACGGTAATCGTACCTCAACCCTCCGTTTTCAGGGCCGATGAGGTGAGAAGTGACGGTATAAGGGGTGTAGGCCAGCGGGCCTCCGAAATGGCCAGTCTGAGCGTAATTGCCCAGAATCGTGAGGGTCATCGCTGTCAGGAATCCGATGTCCTCTACTTTGTCTTTGTCGTAATCCGGCAGCGATACATCGCTTTTGTTGGTCTGGCTGGACAGCGCTATGTTGCCAACTGTGGCTGTGGTACTTCCATTTGGTCCTGGCATTACTCACCGCTCCCTGGATAATTTGGATTCGCAGGTCGATTCTTTGAATCGGTATCTCGCACGTCTATCCTGGTTGTTGTTTTCAGAGCTACGAAACCGAATATAGCGTTCAGCCCACGAAAGTCCCAACGAAACCCCTCGCAGGATTCGTCGGGCGACACCGCATGGTTGCCGTTGGATGAGGATGACGCAACAAGCTTCCAGCCTATTATATAGGCGCTGGCAAAAAAAATCCTCAGTTGTGTACGAAAGCCGGTTCAAGTCAGCCTAGGTGGCCGAATTTTACTTGATGGCCTCGTATAGACAGCTATGTACGTTCGCGCAGTTGCCGTCATTTTTAGCTGCATTCAGTCCAATATAGCAATTGCCCCAATCGCAATCTTGAGGTTGGCTCTATGAGTCCCACGACCTGCACTCTGGTGCTAGCAGGAAGATTTTCGCTGAACTATTTTCTCCTCATGTCCCTTGATACGGCTGTGGCATCTTCAGATATGTCAGTCAAGAAGTTCGTAATCTTGACGAAATTGTCCATGCTCCCGCCCTAAGTCTCCACGATGTGTTTCATCATCTTTAGCATGGCCTCTGTCTGATCGCCGAGAC
>DCAW01000148.1:0-15658 GCA_002313895.1 Dehalococcoidia bacterium UBA1123 | reverse complement strand
GAGTGATAATGAGGAGGCCTTAGTTCGGCACATCGAGATAGTTCCGTCTCACAATGTCCATTCGTTATCTGCCAAGAGCCGATTTTCCCGCTTCGAGTGTTTCTATGATCGAGTCGACGTCGAACACACAGCCGCCCCACGTCCCACCAGAGGCGTCCTGAAGCGCGGCCCACAGGCGAGAGTCATCGGGCAGGAACGGGTGAGGCGCAAGATCGTCCGGCGTCGGTCGGCGATCTAACTCCTGGCGCCCCCAGTCGGAGCCGTGATTGATGCCGTTTTCACCCACCAGATTAATTGTGCCTTCCAGCGAATTGCGATCAACCACGATTTCAATTACGTCGCCTTCCCTAACCTTCCCAATGGGGCCACCTGCCAGAGCCTCTGGGCCAACGTGTCCGACACATGCCCCCGTGGAAACACCGGAGAATCGAGCGTCCGTGATCAATGCCACATGCTTGCCATACGACAGGTGCTTGAGCGCGGCTGTTATTTGGTACACCTCTTCCATCCCGGTCCCCAATGGGCCACCGCAGGTCAGCACCATGATGTCGCCACCTTTAACTCGTTCGTCTTCGTCGCGGCTCTTGATGGCGCGGACCGCATGTCGCTCCGACCGGAAAACCCTGGCAGGACCAACCTTGCGATACACACCGTCGTCATCAACCACGGTCGGGTCTATGGCTGTGCTCTTAATCACCGAACCTTCAGGCGCAATGTTGCCTGATGGGAACGTAACTGTGCTGGTCAGGCCCTTCTCCCTGGCTCTGTCGGGCGACATAATTACGTTGTCCGGGTCTGTGCCATTGTGGTCTCGAAGATAGGAACGGACATCGTGTCTCCGTTGAGAACCCTCCCACCAGTCGAGATTCTCACCCAGGGTCTGGCCTGTGGCGGTCAATACTGATGTGTCCAAAAGTCCCATTCTCCGAAGGTGCAGCATTACCTCTGGCACGCCGCCGGCGCCGTAGAGTTCTGCCGTCGGGTAGCCGGTCGGGCCGTTGGGCAGGACGTCCACTATGCGTGGCGTTTCTTTGTTGATCGCGTCCCAATCCTCGACGGTCATCAATGTGCGGCCGGCGGCGTGCGCTATCGCGGGTGTGTGGAGCAACAGGTTCGTCGATCCACCGCAAGCGGCGTGGACGACCATAGCATTTTTGAACGCGGCATCGGTCAGAATGTCCTGAGAGGTGACGCCCCGCTTTTCGGCCATGACCAGCGCCCGAGCGGAACGGACTGCGATGTCCCTCCATGCCGGAGTTCCGGAAGGCGACAACGCGCCGTGAGTTATAGCGAGGCCCAATGCCTCAGCGACGACCTGAGACGTGCCAGCCGTGCCCAGGAACTGGCAACCGCCGCCTGGAGAGCCGCAGGCCCTGCATCCCATGTCCTGAGCGTACTCCAACGTGACTTCGCCCTGAGAAAACCGCGCAGCGATCGATTGAATCGTGCCCAAATCTTCTGCGCCCTCAGAAGCCAGGGTGACCCCGCCTGGAACGATAACCACAGGCTTGTCTCGGAGTCCCGCCATCGCCATCATCATGGCAGGCAAGCCTTTGTCACAGGACGCGACGCCAAGAACGCCTTTGGCCGTCGGTAGCGAGCGCGCCAGACGTCTGAACACCTGCGCAGCGTCGTTACGGTACGGCAGAGAATCGAGCATTCCAGTCGTGCCCATTGATCGTCCGTCGCAAGGATCAGAGCAAAATAGCGCGAAGGGAATAGAGTTCAATTCCTTAAACTCTCTTGCGGCAGCCTCGACCAACCCAGCCAGTTCGAAGTGCCCGGTGTGCAAGCCCAGAGCAATCGGCGTTCCGTCAGGCTCTCTCATACCCCCAGCCGTGGAGAGAATTACGAACTGCTTCCTCATTAACTCGGCAGGGTCCCAACCCATGCCTGCGTTCTGTGTCATGCCGAAGTGGTCGCCGCTGGGATTTTCGATCAGAAAATCCGCCGTGAACGGCACTTTCCCAGACGGACCGGTGGCGTGGGTGAGAATCTTCCAGGTGTCAGCTGATGCGCCGACGCCCAGTACGTCTTCGGTTGTGATGTCGCGAGTGTCGTTGTTGTTGTCGTTGGTCATGGCGCTCTCCATTGTGTTTATGGCCTGATGTCAGGCGAGTATATTTCCGGCATCATCATAGGTCAATCATAGAAGCCTTTGTCAGATCGTCCATCGCCCATTACAATCGAACCCAACCACGTTGCATATTGTTCATTTGACCCTGGAGGACCAACACAATGCCTGATTCACCGCTGCACTACAAGACTATTACCGAGCTGGGTCAAATGATCCAATCAAAGGACATTTCACCCGTCGAAGTGACGAAGGCGATTCTGGCCCGCATCGAGGAGTTGGACAGCAAATATATGAGCTATGCCACTTTGATGGCAGAACAAGCCCTCGCCTCCGCTCAACAGGCCGAGGACGAAATCGCCAATGGCCATTATCGTGGTCCTCTCCACGGAATGCCAATCGCGGTCAAGGACCTTTGTTTCACCAAAGGCGTTCGGACGATGGGCGGATCGAAGGTTTACCTAGCCCATGTGCCGAGTTTCGATTCGACGGTCGTGGAGCGACTTGAGTCCGCCGGCGCGGTTCTCTTGGGAAAACTCAACCTTACCGAGGGCGCGATGGGCGGCTACAACCCCGCGCTGCAAATCCCCAAGAATCCGTGGAACGTGGATCGTTGGGCAGGCTCGTCCTCCAGCGGTTCCGGGGCCGCGACCGCCGCAGGCATGTGCTACGGCTCTCTTGGCAGCGACACCGGAGGCTCTATTCGATTCCCGTCAGCGGCATGTGGAATCGTCGGGCTGAAGCCAACATGGGGCCGGGTCAGCCGATACGGAGTTCTGGCCCTCGCGGAATCCCTGGATCATGTAGGCCCGATGACTCGAAGCTCGGCGGATGCGGCGATTATGCTTCAGGCCATCGCTGGCCAGGACTCTAACGACCCTACTACCCTGCCCGCGCCAGTCCCCGATATGCTCGAGAACATCGGCGACGGCGTGAAAGGTTTGCGACTTGGATGGGACGAAAACTATGCAACCAAAGACGTCGACCCTGAACTGGCACAGGCTGTCGCAGATGGCGTGAAGGTTCTCGAAGGTCTGGGCGCTGAGATCGTGACGATCCAGATGCCAGATGTGGACAAATACGTCCCAGCATGGCCGGTCCTGTGTTCGGCTGAGGCGGTGGCGGCCCATACCGAGAATTATCCCGAACGCCGAGACGACTACGGCCCGTGGTTCCGAGGTTGGCTGGATCAGGGAGCCGAGGTGACGGGCGCTCAGTATGCCAAGGCAAACAACATGCGCGCCGAGTGCAATGGACTGGTTCGCGAGGCGTTCCAAAACATCGACGTGCTGGCGTGTCCTTCGATGACGCGGCCGGCTCATCCTGTCACTGTTGAGATGAATTACGGCCCGATGGACGACCGCCGAGGCACCGCATTTCAAAAGTACACTGCGCCTTATGATTTCAACGGCGCTCCGACGCTCTCGGTGCCTTGCGGTCTCAACAGCGACGGCCTGCCGTTGAGCCTCCAGATCGTCGGCAAACACCTCTCAGAAGCACTATTGTGCCAGGTCGGGCACGCTTACGAAGGCGCGACGGATTGGCACGACCTTCACCCGCCAGTCTAGAAAGCCAGACAATAACGGATTATCTGACGGAAATTACCAAATATTCTCAGCCTTCAAAACCCTTTACAAGAAGTGGCCTTCGCCAAGCAGCAAATCAATACACGACAACCGCAAATCCACCCGCAAGAACCAAGAATCCGATTGACGTAAGGTTCGGAACTCCAGGGGCATTTTGTATGGTTACCTCTATTCCTATGAGATTTCACTGTGTGTGATCGCCTTCTACGCTCACCGCCGAGGCACGCGGCGATGCCGAGGAGAACACGACAAGCGTCGTGACTCCAGATGCCCCGCCGCTCATAGTTACAACGGCCAATTCACATTGGCCGTTTGTGCCGCTGCCGAGTGTGCCTGCCGCAATGTCCAATATGCCAACAGAATTGTCGAATCTGTTGGCCAAAAGGATGCCCAATGGCGACGAAGTCCCCATAACTACGGTTACAACCTGGAGCGAGTTCGGGTTGAAATCGAGGAACGCCTGGACTCCAATCAACGTCTGGCCGTTGGGTTCGACTCTGATCTCGAAAGTGAACGGCTGAGATGGTTGAACCGCGATCGCCTGCGGGACGATTCGAAGGTACACCGATGCAACGGGTTGGACCGCAACTTGAGTTCCGATCAGCGTCCTTTGAATTTCCTTTCCCAGATGGCTTGCGACCCTCTTCCTGGATTCGATTGTCGAGAAAGACACCACAGCATCGCGAGAGTTTTAAAGAGCCTCGAAGGTGACACGGCCCATCACGAAGGTCGTAGACGCGCCGAACCCAAGCGTTCCAACAGCCAAAATCGCCGTTGATTCAGTTCGATCGATGTGGAAGAATCAGATCACTTACATCTTTGCAATCGCATAGGAGATTTTCATGCCCCACGAAGTCCGAGGAGTGATAGCAGCCGCCAAAGGAGACAAAGTCAAAGTCGGGAGCGTCCTCGTGCCTGACCCCGGCCCAAGCGAAGCCCTTGTGCGGGTGCAAGCGTGCGGCGTGTGTCACACCGACCTTCATTATCGAGAAGGCGCGATAAACGACGAGTTTCCATTCTTACTCGGACATGAAGCGTCAGGAATTGTCGAGCAGGTCGGAGACGGCGTGAGCAACGTCGAACCGGGCGACTTCGTAATCATCGCCTGGCGAGCGCCCTGCGGAACTTGCAGGTCTTGTGTTCGCGGGCGTCCCTGGTACTGCTTTGCCAGCAAGAACGCCCAGCAACCCATGACGCTGGCAGACGGCACCGCCTTGTCTCCTGCGCTCGGGATCGGCGCCTTAGCGGAGCTTACGCTGGTGGACTCGATTCAAGCAGTCAAAGTTAACCGAGACGCAGGACCCGAGATTGCAGGCCTTGTCGGATGCGGAATAATGGCCGGATTGGGAGCCGCCATCAACACCGGCGGGGTGTCGCGGGGCGATTCGGTGGCTGTTTTCGGCTGTGGAGGCGTGGGCGATGCCGCCATCGCCGGCTCCCATCTGGCGGGCGCCCACACGATTATCGCTGTCGACATCGACGACAGGAAACTTGAATGGGCGAAAGATTTTGGGGCGACCCATGTCATCAACTCATCTGAGACCGACCCTATCAAGGCTATCCGCGACCTGACTGGCGGCAACGGGGTCAACGTCGCCATAGAGGCGGTCGGAAATCCGGTCACATACGAACAGGCCTTTTACAGCCGGGATCACGCAGGCACGGTCGTTCTTGTGGGAGTTCCAAGCCCAGACATGAAGATCGAGTTGCCTTTGCTAGAAATCTTCGGCAGAGGCGGCGCGCTCAAGTCCTCGTGGTATGGAGATTGCCTACCTAGCCGAGATTTTTCGTTATACATTGACCTTTATCTTCAGGGCAGGCTCCCTCTGGACAAGTTCGTGTCAGAGACCATCGCGCTCGACGATGTAGAGGAGGCTTTCGCCAAGATGGAGCGAGGTGAAGTCCTCAGGTCAGTCGTCACATTCTAAAGGTCAAAATCTAACGACACTACACAGCAATCCGAGCCAAATCCTTCAGGATAGCTTGAGCGGCGTTGTGGCCAGGCGCGCCGGTTACTTCGCCGCCTGGGTGGGTACCTGCGCCGCACAGGTAAAAGTTCTGGATCGGTGTGCGGTATGAAAATCTGTTGGTTAGCATCTGCTGAGGAATTACGTCGCCGTGGCGGATGTTCCCGTCGGTGATCCCGACCCGCTCCTCGATGTCTATCGGAGTCTGCACTGTCCAGTCGATCAGGCTTTCGCGGAAGTTGGGAGCGTACTCGGTCAACACGTCTATTATACGCTCGCCCACCGTGTTTCTAGCGTCTTCCCAAGTCGTGCCGTCCTTCAATTCCGGAGGGTAGTACAGCACCCAGTTGGAGAGCATGACGCCGCCCTTCGGAGTCAGCGAGGGGTCCACAATGGACGGCATCTGAACGTGCATCAGCGGATTGTCGGTAATCTTCCCGGCTTTGCAATCGTCCCACGCCTGCTGAAAATACTCGGTTGACGGCGCGATGTTCACGTTAACGATGGCGTCGCGATCGTATCCGTTGCCCAAGTATCGGGAGAAGTCGGGAGGATCTTTCAAGGCCGCGAGGAATTTCACGCACCCTGCCTGGTTCTTCCAGTTCTCGACCTTGCGAGCCAGAGATTCGCCGGAGTCCTCAAGCTTGACCAGCGTCGTGAATGTGCGTTTCGGATCAGCGTTTGACACAACTATAAAACTGCGAATCTCCTCGCCACTTGCCAGTCGAACACCCTTGGCCTCGCCGTTCTCAACTATCACATCCTGAACCGCGGTCCCGACCCTGATCTCCGCTCCAAAACTTCGGGCCGCGTCAGCCATCGCCTGGGTCACTGCGCCCATGCTCCCCTTCGGAATTCCCCGGTCACGGTCGCGGGTCAACAAAGTGGTTTTGAAGTAGGCGTTGGACATAACGCTGCCCGTCGCGCTGGGGTCCGACTCAGGAATGCCGAGAAAACTGGCGCGCACGCGGTCGTCGTCGAAAAATTCATTGACCATGTCCATCATGCTGGATGTGAGCATCTTCTCAAGAACTTCTTCTCGGCGCGTCCCTCGAACGTCATCCATCACTTGAGCCAGCGTCGGAGGCTCTGTCAAAAAATATGGCAGAAGGATTCCCGCGGCTTCCTCCCAGAATGACAGCCAGCTGAAATAACTCCGCGCGTCGTGTTCTGAAAATTCTTTGAGTTGTTGGGCCACATCGAACGATGTTTCGATGCCCGGCCCGTGGAGATAGGCGCCGTCAGGGAAGGGATGCAGCCCTCTAGAACCCTGACCTGCTCCTCCCAGGGGCAATATCTCGAAACCGAAATCTCTAAGCCGCAGGTCGTCGATAACCTTGCCCTGAAGCATGTAGCAAATATACGCACACATCGGGCCGCTGAATCCTGGGAATATCTCGTCGGTTGTGCATGCACCGCCGACCTTATCCAACCTTTCCAGCACCAGGACAGATAGTCCGTCCTTAGCAAGGTATCCGGCGGTTACCAGGCCGTTGTGGCCTGCTCCGATGATTATGGCATCGTACTGGTTCTGGTTCATACGGAGCCTCCAGGCAACGGGTAGTCAGGATTCAGGTGTCAGGTTACGTTGGGAGTTTATGCCATCGTCTTAAATGAATCAACGTCGATGTATCTTCGCTCTTCGCACATGGATTATCATTCAAAACGATGACAACCCCGAAATACAGACGAATCACCATCCACGGTCACAGCGGTTCAGGAAAATCGAGACTGGCCCACATCATCGGCGCACGGCTCAACCTAAGTGTGATCGAGTTAGACGCTCTTTACCATGTAAATAATTGGCACGATACGCCGCTGGATGAGTTTCGTGCCAAGATCGAACGGATAACAAAATCGTCTCCGAACGGGTGGGTCAGCGCAGGGAACTATTTTCGCGTCAAAGACCTGCTCATGGATCAGGCTGACGTTGTGGTCTGGCTGCGCCTGCCGTTTCATATTGTGTACTGGAGGCTCTTATGGCGCACGATCCGCGATTTGTTCACTAAAAAACCGATAGATATGGGAAGGCAGCGCTTTGATTGAATCGTGGAAGCAAACCTTCGCGACACAAGATTCGATTCTGTTGTGGGGAATCAAACACTGGAAACCGCATATACGCGGCATGACCGCCGCCCTGGATACGACACCCGAAGATGTCACGATATTGATTTTGCGATCTTCTCGTGCAGTCAACGATTTCGTCAATCAGCTTCCTCAAATTAACCACGACTCATCCGATGGATAAATCGTCTTTTCCGTACATCAGTTGCCCTCCCACGACCGTCGCGGCGACTTCGATTTGCCCAATCTCACCCGGCGCGACACGGAAGGGATCTTGCTCAAGGATCACGAAGTCGCCCAGCTTGCCGGCCTCCAACGAGCCTAGTGAATTCTCCTGGAATGCGGCGTGAGCGGCGTTTCGAGTCATTGTTGAAACGCCATCCTCCACTGAGACTCGCTCGGAAGCGTTGAGGATTTCTCCACTGCTGGTCAAACGATGCACCGCGCTCTGAATACAGAACAATGGGCTGACGGGTGTGACCGGACAATCGGAGTGAAGAATCGGCAAGAGGCCGGCGCGAATCGACGAGCCAACAGGGTCCAACAGGTTGACCCGATCAGGGCCAAGAAATCGCTCACGATGGCGGTCTCCCCAGTAGTAGACGTGGTTGGCGAAAAAATCAGGGATTACGCCCAACCTTCGCATCCGCTCGATGTGTTCTGGATGACAGACCTGACAGTGTTCGATCCGGTATCTGTGATCTGATCGAGGTTCGATCCGCAATGCGTTTTCATAGGCGTCAAGAATCGAGTCTATGGCAGCGTCGCCATTGGCGTGAGTGGCGATCTGGTAGCCTCGTCGGTGGAGCGCCAGAACCATCGCATTCAGTTCATCCTGCTCATAGATAAGCCAACCCTTCTCGTTTTTATCACAGTGGTAGGGCTCTCTCAACGCTCCCGTGAGACCTTGAATCGAGCCGTCAGACACGATCTTACAGCCCGCGACGCGAATCCAATCATCCCCTGCCCCAGGCTCGAATCCGAAGTCCGTTTCCTCCAGCAATTGCCACTGGAGGAACATATTCACCCTCAGCTTCAACAGTCCATCGGTTCTTGCTGACTCGTAAGTGTCCAGCATATCAACGCCGCGAGATCGGCCCACAGAGGCGTCGTGAATCGTAGTGACTCCCTGACGCGAAAATTCGTTCTGCGCCCGAATGAATCCGTCCCGAACATCCTGCTTCGTGTAAGCGGGAATATGTTGTGTGACCAACACCTGCGCCGGCCCTTCATACAGCACTCCATCGGGGTCAGAAGTTCCAGGCTTTCGGCCTATCCGACCTCCCGCCGGGTCAGGAGTATCGGCGGTCACGTTGCCGATGCTCAGAGCCAGGCTGTTGGCGGCAAGCAGATGTCCCGAGCTGTGCCAAATGACGATTGGATGTTTGGTGGACGCTTTATCCAGATCGTCTCGTGTCGGATGGCGCATATCCGCCAGGCCGGTGTCATCGTACCCACGGCCAGTAATCCACTGGCCTTCCTCCGTCTCGGAGGCTCTCGAGCGGAGGCGATCAATTACGTCATTGATCGTCCGGTTGGGTGGAGTTCTAGCATCCACGCCGAGCAATGAAACGCCAAACAATACCATGTGATTATGAGGCTCTATGAAGCCAGGAAGCACGGTCCTGCCCGCTGCGTCGAACTCCGTTGTGTCCGATCGACGATAGGCTTTGATCTCATCGGTGGAGCCGATGTCCACGATTTTGCCGTTTCGTATGGCAATCGCCTCGGCGACAGAGCCGGTAGCGTCCATAGTCACCACTCGACCGTTGGTCACAATTATGTTCATCTAAATTGGATACCTCTCACGAAAATCATGGGCCGATTGCATCTAGACCGTCAATCTCGGAATCGTTGCCGTGTCGGAGACAAATCAACGGGTCCGACAAAGAATTCTGAGGGCAGAAACGGGTCTCTGAAATCGATCCCATCGGTACTGACGATGGCGAATCCTGTATAGAACCGGGATTCGCCTGCTACTCCGCTGCCGTTGCCTCCCCCATGACCGATCACGTACTCGGGACTCAGGAGCTGTTTCCCATTCCACTGGCCTCGGGTGGCGATCAGGTGGGCGAATTTTGCAAGCGTGTTGGCGCTGATGACCACCCACTCACCGCCGCCACGAACGGGATGTCCGTTGATCTCGTATGGCGGGTCCAGGAAGTCACCGTACCCTGGCATATTGGGATAAAAACTCGGATTCTCGTGAACATCCCTGCCTGGAATCCAGTCCCAATCATCCGGGCGTATACCCATCTCTCCGAATAGCTCCTCATCCAGAACGCGCTTGATGTCTTTGTTCCACAGTGCCGTCAGAGCCTGAAGCAAACGCCATTGGCCTCCCGAACTATAAATGCCGACACTTCCCGGCTCGGCATGGGAGAAGTTGTCGTAAAATGGGTCTCCCGTCCAGTCGGCCCAACCCGGCACGGGGTCGGCGACGGTTCCGGTTCCTTGCGACGACGACCTCTGGCGCCAAAAGTATCCGTTCGTGACCGGAAATCCCCCCCAGTGGAGCCCGTCTGTCCTTCGACCCAAAAGGTTCCACGTGAGCTTGGCGTGGTGGCCCCTATCAAGATACTTGTGAGGGTGAGACAGCATACCTTCGCCGGTCCAATCTCGCCAGATGAATTCGTTGGGGTCCACCAATGCGCGATCGACAGCCAGTCCCAGCGCGGCCCACGTGAACGCCTTGCCCATTGACGCAGTCTGAAACCTGTAATCTCCGTCTCCCCATACGTGGACCCGATATCCGCCTCGTATGAACACAGTGCCCCATCTGTTCCCCGCGTGATCTTCGCCTTCCCATTCGGCGCCCTTCACGCTCTTGTTCGCGATGAAATGCCTCCATTGCGCTGCATCCAACCCAGCTTGCGTGGGCGTTATTTCGATCCAATCTTCCCCTGGATAGGTGATCCAATCTGGAAGTTTCGAGGGCATCTCGGCGCCTTTCTGAAGAGAAGAATGCTTTCGTCAATTAGGGATGAGACCAGCAGTATACATCAACAGATTTCCAGATCGGATGCGATTGACACATGCGCTGGCTGGTCGGTATCTTACGCAGGCGATTGTGAATATCCTTCCTTGAGGCGAACGCGAGTTATGAGCAAACCTGTATTGCACATCGACACACCCGTAGCTCCTCCGACATGGGCTCTGCTGGAACGGCAGCTATTGAAAGCTATGTCAGACGCCTGCGTCCAGTTTTTCGACCACTATTTCGACGAGCGAGGATACCTTCTGTGCATGCCTCGATGGGGAGGCGACGACGGCCCTGATGATGCCGCCGAGAATATCCTGAATTGGACAATGCTGCATGCTTTGGGCGGATCCGAAACCGTGTTGAGGCTCTACAAAAAGGGTTGGAACGGCCACTTGCTCCAGTACACCGAAGCCAAAACCGTTGAGGTCCCGATGGGTCGAGAGGGGATGTATTACAAAGAGTTCCCCGTCATGTTCGACTGGTTCCATCATAGCGAGTGGCTTTCGGCGTTCTACCTTCAGGGCTTGTCGGACCCCTCTGATCTGACGTACCGGAACCGGCTCAAACGTTACACAGGTTTCTACAACGGCGACGATCCGCAGGCCGACAACTGGGACGCCGATCACAAGATCATCCGCTCGATGTTCAACGGTAGTCGAGGCCCTCTGATGAGAAAAGCCACCGGCCTTGATTGGGCAGGCGACCCAATCGAGATTCAAGGCCGGTTCCGTCCCGGTCACGGAGAGCGCGACTACCATCAGATGCTCGTCCACTTCCAGGACTACAACGACGTCGTGGGCGACCATCCAATGAATATGAGCGCAACAACTCTCGCCCTGAGCGCATACGCGGTGACTGGCGAGACCCGATACCGCGACTGGGTTCTGGAGTATGTGGACGCCTGGGTCGAGCGAACCGAGGCCAATGGAGGCCTGATCCCCACCAACATCGGCCTGGACGGGAGCATCGGCGGAGAAACCGAAGGCAAATGGTACGGAGGAGTGTACGGCTGGGGATTCTCAGTGTATGATCCGGCGATCGACGCCATCGCCCACCGTCCGTCGTTCCAGAACCGCGCCCACTACGGATTCGGCAACGCGATCTTGCTGACTGGCGACCGCCGTTACGCCGATATCTGGGGCCGAATGATCGACATCGTGAATTCGAACGCCGTGCAAGAAAATGGGCGAACCGTCTATCCGAACTCCTTCGGCGACCAGGGATGGTACAATTTCACCCCTGAAAAATTCGCGCACGGTGCTCTGGAGGTATACTACTGGTCGATGGATGAACAGGACGCCATGCGAGTCCTCAACGATGATTGGGTCAAGTATCTGAACGGCCTCAACCCGGATTACCCTGTCGAGGCGTTGAATCTAGATTTCGACGAACTCCACGCCCGGTTGGAGGAGATGTGGGCGGACGAGGCAACAGCAGACACCCGAATGTCCGACGACCCGAACACCATCAATCCCGCCATCACTGAGACGTTGACCAAGCTGATGCTAGGCGGCCTCCCCACAGGGAGGGTTGGAGGACCATTGCACTGCCGACTTCGTTATTTCGACCCTGAGAGCAGGCGCGCCGGAATACCTGAAGATGTCGCCGCGCTGGTCTCGCGATTAAGTAACGATGAGGTAACCGTTTCTTTGGTGAACGTCAACCAGACGGAGCCAAAAACGGTAATTGTGCAAGGCGGCGCTTACGCAGAGCACCAGATCAAGAATGCCCGATTGCACGGTAATACCGTATCGGTGGATAGCCCTCACTTCACCGTCCACCTTGGTCCGGGCGCAGGCGGCGAGTTGACGCTGAAGATGAGGCGTTACGCGAACCAACCCACGTTCTCTTTCCCTTGGTAATGTAACAACCGCGACACAATCCAGTAGTTCGCAAGGAGAATCAGCAATGTCACACTCTTGGAAAGACAACGCCGGCAGCCCCTTTGATACATACAAACAGGGAGCTGTGGCGTCCCGAGGCATGGTGTCGTCCAACCATCCGATGGCGTCTGCGGCCGGACTCGAAATGCTGGCGATGGGCGGCAATGCTATCGACGCAGCCATCGCCACGGCGTTCGCATTGACAGTCGTTGAACCCATGATGATCGGCATATTCGGCGCTGGATTCATTAATTTCTACAACGGCAATACGGGCCAATTCGTCAACATCGACAACTATGCCATTGCTCCAAAGTCCGCGACTGCGGATATGTTCGGCACAGTCTCCGATGATTGGCCCGACTATATGGAAACAGTGGACAGAGCCAACGACGTAGGATACCGCGCCGTTGGCGTTCCGGGCGCGCTTATGGGATGGTGTCACGCCGAGGAGAAACACGGCCGGCTGGGTCTGGAGACCATCATTCAACCCGCCATACGGTACGCTGAACACGGTTTTCCTGCCAGCCAGTATCTGGTCGACATCATCGGCACAACCCAGTCTGACCTCGCCAAATTCCCTGCCAGCGCTGAGATTTTCCTGCCTGGCGGCTCCCCTCCAACGGTCGGAGCTTTGATCGTACGGACTGATTACGCCCGCACTCTGAAGGCCATCGCCCACAAAGGCCCCGACATTCTCTACCACGGAGGGATCGGAGAGATGGTGGTTGACGACATGGCTGCCAATGGCGGCCTCGTCACAGGGGACGACTTGGAAACTTACCAGATTCAACTTCGCGAGCCTGTGCGCCAGAGTTACCGCGAATACGAAATCGTATCCACCGCTCCGACAAGCTCCGGGGGAACGCACATCATCCAAGTGCTGAATTTGCTGGAAGGCTTCGACATGCGGGAGAGCGGATTCGGAACAGTCGAGAATGTTCACCTCATCGCCGAAGCTCTGAAAATTTCCTTCGCCGACCGCTTCGAGTACATGGGCGATCCCGCGTTCGTTGAAGTGCCTGTGGATGCGCTGATTTCCAAAAAATACGCGACGATCCGTCGCCAGGAGATCAATCCGTCGCACGCTGGAGATTTTCGGCCTGGGAACCCGTCCGCATACGTGTCAGAGTCAAGAGACACCACACACCTGACTGTCGCCGATGACGAGGGCAACGTCGTCTCGATGACTCAGACGATCCACGCGGCCTTTGGTTCCAAAGTGACCGTTCCTGGAACGGGAATAATTTTGAATAACACGATGAATATTTTTGATCCACATCCCGGCAACGCCAACTCCATTGAGCCTGGCAAGCGGATGCTGAGCAGCATGTCGCCTACCATCGTGCTGAAAGACGACAAGCCGTTCATCGCTTTGGGGACGCCCGGAGCAACTCGGATATTCCCCTCCGTGCTTCAAGCGATAATGAACGTAATCGACCACGGCATGACGCTGCAAGAGGCGGTGGAGGCTCCAAGAATCTGGTCTCAAGGACAGGCGCTGGAGGTCGAGGGCGGAATTTCGCCAGATGTGCGAGTTGGACTCGAAGCGTTAGGACACAACGTTCAGGTAGTCGCAAAAGTCGCCGGGGGAATGAACGGCATCATGTACGACCCGGCATCTGGCCTCATCCACGGCGCGGCCTGTTGGCGGGCTGACGGAACCCCTGTGGGTATGAGCGGCGGGCCAGCGAGGCCCAGCGGCGCGAACGCAATGTTCATCGTATAAATATTTGGTTGTCGCCGAAGTGGGAAGTTGCGGTTCGGATTGAATTTGCCGACCTATTCGTCGCGGTTCTTCGTGCAGCGTTGTCTTAGAATACGTCACGAGACGATATCAACATTGTCACGAACCTTGCTTCTAGGACTGTCAGGTCCGGGAGTCTGGAATCTCCCCTGAAAATCGGTCAGGTTATTCAAACAACTTGGCCGATTGCGCGTGCACACATTTAGATCATCGACCCATTATTGGGCGCTCTCCACGATGATATACTCCTTCATGCGGTCTCCTTCGAGAATCGCGAATATGCGAGAGTATAGCAATTGTATTTCCCTAATTTATCACTGGTCAATGAAATCTGGTTTACTGTCGAGTAATTTGGCCCAACGTCATCGGGCAGATTTTAGATCAACAATGTCTGAACACAACGATTCATGGAACTGTCTACGAACAATATTTCGCACAAAGCGCAATTCGCCTTACAATTTCCGGATGCTCAGGTCCATCGTCGAGAGGTAAATTCATTTGCATCGTCCGATCGTTGCCATTCGTCTTTGGTGAATAATAATTCATTATTTTTGACACGAAATCCAGACGTTTGGCGCTATAATGCGCCCAATCAAAAAGTTCCAAGGAGACCGCCGCGCATGAAGCTCGTTTTGAAAGCCGACCACCTGATCGATTCCACCGGCGCAGACCCGATTTCCAATGCTGCCCTGGTCGTCGAAAATGGCCGAATCTCACAGATCACCACCCAAGACAAACTCCACATAGGCGAGAACGAAGAAGCCAAGATAATTGCCGTTGATGACGGGACAATCATGGCGGGCTTCATTGAGATGCACTCTCACATCCACTGCTCGGCTCAAGAAGACGCGTACACTCATATCACCACTGAATCGAACGAAACCTTCCTGATGCGCGGAGTTCAGGCCGTGCGAGCAGCCGTAGGCTCCGGCGTCACGACGATGCGCGACCTCGGCGCCAGGAACGAAGTGGTCTTCCCGCTCAAGCAGGCCATCGAAGACGGCATTATCCCCGGCCCTCGAATGATGGTGGCTGGCACGCCGATAACGACCACAGGAGGGCATTGCAATATGTTCGGCACCGAGGCCAACACGTCTGAGGAGGTGGTTGCGGCGATACGTCAACAGTTCAAGCTGGGAGCGGATTGCATCAAGATTATGAGCACCGGAGGCGGTTTCACTCCGGGGACGAACGTCCGCGCTCCCCAGTACCCTGTCGAGACACTGAGAGCGGCGGTTGTGGACGCCGAGAGATTGAACCTCCGAGTATCGGCCCACTGTCACGCGGCGGCTGGCGTTCGCAACTGCGTCGACGCTGGAATCCACTGTCTCATCCACTCCTCCTGGTTAGCGGAGAG
>DCAW01000075.1:8091-8700 GCA_002313895.1 Dehalococcoidia bacterium UBA1123 | reverse complement strand
GTCCCGTTCACGCCTCACGACGCCTTGGGGCCGGTCGCTATCGCGTCGACGTTCCAAGTTTGCATGGCGACCCCGAATCTGTATCGGCAAGAGTGCATCCATGCGTGGTTCGATGATTTCCTCAAGATCGTGACGACAATGCCGGAATATCGCGACGGCGCACTCTGGCCGCTGGACAAGGCCGGTATCAGAATCGAACTAATCCACGAAGAAGCTGAGCGATACGCCGTGCCGTCAAGCCAGGGGCGTATGACCACGTATTAGCAGGCAAGGCTAGCGCTAGAGGAAAGATGTTGGAGAACAAGATGGAGCGACATTTTGCCCATTATGTTTCTCAAACCGTTGACTAGCAGATTACAGATGCCGGTCTTGGCGTTGGAAACCTTTTTGACATTCTGTGCTGTCCACAGGGTTCTCTTGGCTTGGATCGCATCGACGACGCTGTACGCGAGCATGTGGCTAGCAATTTTCGTGTTCAGATTCACGATATGGACATCCGCTTTTGCCGCATAGCCACCTGGATCCCTGGAACTTTTCTGGTCCTGTTCGCTTTGATGTCATTTCTGAGTTCACGAAAGCAAAACCAAATCATTGAAACTCAGCAACTTA
>DCAW01000075.1:2282-7747 GCA_002313895.1 Dehalococcoidia bacterium UBA1123 | reverse complement strand
AACAGCAACATAGGTTGCTATATGAACCAGTGTTAAACGTAAATCCTGTGAACGAATACCCAGTCACTCAGTCGACCTCTCCTGACCCAGGCTCATTTTATCAAGTGAGCTGGACACTCGATCTTGGAAATGGGGGCTGCATCAAAATACTTGTGTTGCAGCCTCGAATATACCTCGTCAATAACGACATGGAAGAACGCCTTGCTTGGCCAGGACTTAGTCCCAGCGTGTTTGGAGACGAAGATACACAATACAAATCAGGCTCCCGATCAAGGTCGAATCAGAGGAAGATGTGCGACTGAGGATCGAATTAGACCAGCCAGGGATTCTAGACACGATCGATCCTACTATGCTCGGAGATCTTCTGTTCAGAATCAAAGCGGGTTTTCAGTATCGTCTGATGGGCAGTGATCAGTTAAAAACTCAAGCAAGAATCGGCGGTGAGTTTCATATTCCTATATCCGATAGTTTTGGGCGGGTTACCAGACTGTAATTGGCCCAAAACGACGCATTGACCTTTATTCCTGATATCGCTTTATTTGTTGAGAAAGTATATGGACTGATTCGTCTATCCGGTACAATTCATCCGGATGCTGGATTGCCATCAAACCTCTTACGTGTCGAATGGTTAAGATCGTATTGTTCAACGACCTTAAAACGGTGAGCTTCAAATCGCCTACAGAATCTAGCCTGCCCAAAGCGTCCGAGTAAATTGTGATTCTGTCTTGAGCTGCAATACTTACTCCACTCAATAGTTCTCCGACCTGTCGCACATAGCTATCTGCCTTAATCGCGGAGCCAAGAAATTCATCGATACCGGCGGCGCGCAGGCGCAGTTGTATTTCAGAAAATCTGGCGTTCACCATCTATTCAAAATCGGCCCCTAATTTGTCGTCGTACCTGGAAATCAGCGAAGAAAGGATCGCGCGCGGCGAAAAATTTTAACTGCTCGAGAGAAACCGTTGCCTAAACTCCTAGAGGCCAGATCACAACTCCTTTTGTTCAGGGACTCCAGACGACATATCAACCATATTCAGCAATGTCTCGAGATCTTTGCGGACTACGATTAATCCTTGTTCGTCGCAGGCAAGAGATATCGCTCGACGTTTTTCTCATCGTCAAAGTATCGGCCCAATCCAGGGTGGTCACTAAACCAGACTGCCAACATTTTTTTGGCAGACACGTTATTGTCTCTTTCAATTTGCTCTGCCTGCCTCCTCTACCCATTGATAACATCTTGTTGTACTGAAGAACTTTGGGCATTTTTCAGCAATGTGTTCATGGCTACGTCACCGAACGATTTTATGGTCTGTCAAACTGCAACATCATTCGAGACGTTAATTAAATTTTCAATTGCCATGATTAAACGTTCCTGTCTAAACGAGGTGACTAGGCATTATCAACCTCGGCGTCTGATACGTACTGTCATAGCGTAAGAGTTCTCATAAGTCTTTTAAGCCGGCTGAATCGGCAACACGATATGAGACGGGCAGTCGGCGCTGTGGTGGATTGTCTGGCGTGCCGTCTCGTAAGTCCGATCTGTGCCGAGCGGTTCGCCGGTATTGTGGTTCACGTCGAATCTGGGCCAATTGCTGGAGCTGATGTCCACGCGAATTCTGTGGCCTTTGGCGAACACGTTCGACGTGGGATAAAGCTGGAACACGAATTCGTAAGCCTCACCAGGGTTCATGAACTCGGCCTTTTCGAAGCCGTTACGGTACCGCGCCCTGATTATCGAATCGGCGATGTTGATTGCCAAGCCCTCTGGGAAATCGCCGGACGCCGGATACACGTCGATCAATTTTGCGGTGAAGTCGGTGTCCACCGCGGATGACGACGCCCACAGATGGACTTCGATAGGGCCTGTTGCCTCCGTGTCGACCTCAAGTGGCTGCGTCTGGAACGTCACGACGTCATCACGCACGTTCAAGGGCAGTGTGTCCTCGGAGCCAAAGAATCGATCAGGGTCTCCCCGCTGGTCGTAAGCCCCAGGCTCCATGATTGGGTTCGCCGCGGATATGCCACCGCCGATGGTCGGCACCGGGTACGATGGATCGAAGACAAATGACGTGGTCGGATTGTCCTGCTCGTGAGGCTTGTCAATCGATAGGCGACCGTTATTTCGCAAATAGTATGGTGTAGGAGTGGTCGAAGGCAAAGGCCAGTCAGGCTCGTTGCGCCAGTATCCGCCGTGCCTGAGACGGTCGTTGCCATCAGGCGTGCCTTCGCCTCCGCCCATCGTGAAGATGCGGACCGGGCTCCAATCCACGACCTCGGATTCCAACCCTTTCAGGTGCCGGTCGAACCAGGCTAGCTTAAGGTCGTTGTAGTTGATGTGAGCTTCTAGGCCGAAATCCAGGTCTCCTGCGTAATTCTCCTGATAGCCGCCATGAATCCACGGGCCCATCATTAAGTATTTCGGCGACTGTTTCATGTCTCTGAGCTGCATGAAACACTCACAGGTGTTTCGGGCGTAGGAATCGTACCAACCGCCGAGATACAACGTCGGCACATCTGCGTGCTCCTCATAGTATTCTTCAGGAGCATAACCCCGCTGTTTCCAGTAGTCATCGTAATCGCCATTTTGTTGAAGCTCCATCGCCCATTGTTCGTATGTCGGAAACCTGGACAGAATCGTCGAGCCTTCGATCAATGGGAACTGGTTGACAATGTCCGGCATACCCTCCTTGAAAATCCGCGTGATGGCGGCTTTTAGGGACAGATCTGCGTTCGCTTCATGGCTGGTGACTGCCATGCGGTACGCGTAGATCAGGAACCGTTGTTCCAGAGCGCCGTTCTGCCTCATGGAGCCGTGGAAGTAGTTGGACGCTCCAACTCCGACAAGCATGGCGCTGAGATGCGGAGGATTCAACGTAGCCAACGCTGCCTGATCGCTGCCTGCGTAAGAATCGCCCATCGTGCCTACTTTGCCATTGCTCCAATCCTGAGTTCCCAGCCATTCGACGGTATCGTAGCCATCAGGGGCTTCCTTGGAAAACGGATGCCATTCGCCCTCGGACGCCAGCCTGCCCCGGACATCCTGGATCACGCAAACGTATCCTCGGCGGGCGAAGAATTTCGCTTTGGTGGTTTGTCCGGGCACAGATTTGTCATAAGGGGTTCGCTCGAGAATCACCGGAAATTGGCCCGAAGCTCGGTCTCTGTTGATAGCCGGATAATAAATATCAGTCGCCAATTTCACTCCGTCGCGCATCTCGACCATGACGTTTTGCTCGATTGTCACGCCGTATCCCTGATGCGAACCCTCGTAACTGGACCGAACTGGTTTGTCGCCATCGGAAGTCAGTGTCTGGACAGTCTGCGCTTCTGATTCGAGCGTGTCCCAAGAGTACGTCGCGGGTATCAACGCAACGTCGGCCCATGTGGAAGTCTGGTCGGTGTAGTGCGGGCTCCCAGCATGGCCGGATGAGCCGAGGGGGACGATCCATCGTGAGTTATCCCAATCCGCAGTGTCCCAGACGTAGCGAGCCACCGACATGCCGGTCATAGTGTAGGGGTCGGAGGCTGGGTAACTCCCTGCCTGAGGTGTGTCGCCATCCCCTCCCATCGAGACCGACGGCGGGTCCAACTGTTCTGACATCTCAGGGAAAGCGGCTGACAATGGGTGCGTTGGATGAGTCTGATGCACTCTCCCCCAGGTCCAGGTGTCCATGTCATCACCGAGAGTGTCGGACAGGTCGGCCACACCGTCGGCGAATGCGCCGGCGATCAGGGTGTTCCAGGCGCTTCCGGGCGGCAGGAGGCTGGTGTCCCCGTTTTGGGCATGAGTGACAAGCATCGAGCTTATCTGACGGACATGCCCTGGCGCTCCCCTCCCACCTGCAACCAGAGCCTGATCTGCCAACGGCCCTAGGAGGTGGTTGATAATCTGTCGATGCAACCGCTGTCGAAAAGCGCTGTATATCGTCGCCGCAACGGAGTCCTCGTGCATCGAGCCATCCCAGCCCGTCATTTGATCTTTGGCGGCAGCCGACAGCACGTTTCTTGGCGGAGTGCGAGCGATTATCTCGGAGTAAACTTGAGCAGGTATCGACACGATTTCAGAATGCACCGCCGCCATATCCTCAACGGTGGCTCCTGTCATATCGGTCAGACGGTCATGTATCCTACGCGCTCGGTATTCCGGCGCGAAATCAAGAGCGATAAAGTATGGATAGTCTTCGCCTGCAATGCGGTTGTTGGCTGTGACGAAAAATCCGCTGTCCGGGTTGCTGATCCGAGTCAAGTCCTCAAAGGGGATCGACCCCTCCCATTCGTGTTCGCCAGTCCAACCTGGAACCGGCAACCAGGCGTTCGCAATCGTGCGGATAGGAACTTGGCCGCGATTCAGGTAACCGATGTTGCCTTGGGTGTCACCGAACACGAAATTATTGCACGGGTCCACCCATTGGCGCATCGACTCGTCGATCTCGTCTGCGTTCTTGGCGAGAAGCATATCTAACAGTGGCTCGTACCCGAGGTTCGGACCGGTTGTGGCAGTGTACCGAAATGCTATGGCTTTGGTTCCGTCTGCGCTCTGGGAAATAACCGGACCATGATGGGTCACCGGCACGTCGATCTCTACAGATTCGCCGGAACGAACCTCAATGGTTTCGTGACGAACCTCGGCGTCTCGCCACTCGCCCTTAAATTCGTACTCCAACCCATCGCCCGAAGGGCGCATGTTCTCTACATACAAGTCCTGATAGTCTGCCCCTGCGTGAGTGATACACCAGGCAACATCTGCATTGTGTCCGAAGTGAGGAAACGCAGGGCATCCAGGGAACGACAGCCCTATGACATCGAAATCTGGACAGGCGATCTGGTTCTGGTAATAGACGTTGGGAGTGTCCAGGCCTCGATGCGGATCACCGGCGATTAGGGGTTTGCCTGAAGCTGTCTTGCTACCTGACAGCGCCCAGTTGTTGCTCCCGGAGTCGTCGTCCTTCAGCCAGTCGATGGCTCCGAGTCCGTTAGACAACTCTTCCAATCCGTCTAACACAGGGCCATCGTAATTCTCGCCTGGAGGTGAAATCACCAGGTGCCCGGGTTGGTAGCCGGGCAATATTTCTGCAGCTCTTTCCGCCCCAAACTCGTTCACCAACTGGGCGCGCCACAGTTTGCCCTCAAACACACCCATGAGAATGTGCCGAATCTTGAAAACCGCCAGGCTGTCCCTGACCGTCCACGGTTCGGGAGTCGTGCCTGTCATCTGGTACTCGATGGGGAGTATGATGATCGAGTCGATGTACGCGTTCACGCCATTGGCGTAAGCTTCGAACATCGCTTTGGTGTCAGCGTTCAACGCCTCCCAGTCGCCCTTGGTCGACGCCTTGATCTGAAAACGGCGCATCTGCTTGTCGTGTTCTATGCCCGACTCTCCGACAAACTCAGACCACCGCCCGTAGGCTTTGTGACGGTCGTAGTCCATGTGCCACAATCTGTCTTGAGCAGTTGCGAATCCC
>DCAW01000075.1:1731-2267 GCA_002313895.1 Dehalococcoidia bacterium UBA1123 | reverse complement strand
ATCTTGAAAACCGCCAGGCTGTCCTTGACCGTCCACGGTTCGGGAGTCGTGCCTGTCATCTGGTACTCGATGGGCAGGATGATGATCGAGTCGATGTACGCGTTCACGCCATCGGCGTAAGCTTCGAACATCACTTTGGTGTCAGCGTTCAACGCCTCCCAATCGCCCTCGGTCGACGCCTTGATCTGAAAACGGCGCATCTGCTTGTCGTGTTCGACGCCCGACTCGCCGACAAACTCAGACCAGCGACCGTAGGCTTTGTGACGATCGTAGTCCATGTGCCACAACCTGTCTTGAGCAGTTGCGAATCCCTGTCCATAGAAGGCGTCGTGAGTCGACGTGGCCCGAACATGGGGAATGCCATGCCGATCGCGAATTATTTGAATGTTGTCATCCAGGCCCTTCACCGCGGTGGTTCCACTGGTGGCCGGTACCGCCGCTCTGAGATCCTCGACCGAAAAAGTGTTCGATGTCATTTGCCCTGTGCTCCTAGTGTGTAACATTCCCACTGTCAAATTGTTCCCAATCATACAGCG
>DCAW01000075.1:0-1634 GCA_002313895.1 Dehalococcoidia bacterium UBA1123 | reverse complement strand
TCCCTGTCCATAGAAGGCGTCGTGGGTCGACGTGGCCCGAACGTGGGGAATGCCGTGCTGATCGCGAATTATTTGAATGTCGCCATCCAGGCCCTTCACCGCAGTGGTCCCACTGGTGGCCGGTACCGCCGCTCTGAGGTCCTCGACCGAAAAAGAGTTCGATGTCATTTGCGCTGTGCTCCTAGTGTGCAACATTACCACTGCCAAATTGTTCCCAATCATACAGCGAGGTCAAAAATTGTAAAGGCGATCAGGAGTGGTTGCCGAATAAGATATTCGGATACTTAGCCCAAGATTGGGCGTTATCTTCACTGGATCGTGTTGGCTCAGAGCGGCATTTTCTTCGGAAGAAGCGGTGGATGCCAATTGAGAGCGCCGAATTGCATGACTTGGCGCTAATGACATGATTTGTTGAATGCGTCAAGAGCAACAACTCTGTAGCGCTCAGCCAATGTCGGGTAGTTAAAAACCGTCTCAAGTAGATAATCTAACCCTCCGCCCAATCCCAGCACCGCCTTGCCTATACGGATCAGTTCGGTGGCGCCTGTGCCTATGGCGTGGACGCCCAATAGCCGCCGATCTTCGCGGTGGATCAGAATCTTGAGCAGGCCACTATCATCGCCGGGAATTTGGCCTCGCGCGATCTCCCGATACCGGGCAACGCCCGTCTCGTACGGCACTTTTTGCTCCGTCAGTTCGTGTTCAGGCGCTTTATCTACGTCGTTGGCGTTCATCTGGGTCAACAGCATCTCAATTGGTTCGAACCAACTGCGATCAGCGCGGCAGTGCGTATCGACTATGGTCATATATTTGCCTTCTCAGTGTCCGGCCTATCCTGCCTTACCGATTCGTTGTACCAATCCAAAATCTGTCCTCCGGTCCATATGACGACGTCATCGTGCGAGGTGATGTAATCCAGAATCATGTCCAAGTACTTGATTCGATGGGGAACGCCAGATATGTACGGATGAGTTGCGATAGCCATTACGCGAGCAGATTCAGCCCCTTCGCGGTAGAGCGTGTCGAAATGGTCCTTGCCGCGCTCATACATCTCTGGAGAGCGATGATTTTGCACCACGTACATCGGTATGTCGTTCATTTCTAAGGTGTAAGGCATGGACACCAGCCGCCCAGTTTTCGTTTTCAGAACGTAGGGTTGGTCGTCGTTCACCCAGTCGCACACATACTCGATACCGGCTTCCACCAGCAGGTCAGGCGTTTCCACGGTCTCTGCCAGTCCCGGCCCCATCCAGCCTCGCGGAGCGGTTCCGCTGAAGTCTCGAATAGTGTCAATTGTCTTGCCGATAACTCCAGCTTCGTCATCTTCCAATGGCAGCGCTTTCTGAATAAATCCGTGACCCATGATTTCCCAGTCACTGTCAACCATCGCCTGAACGATTTCGGGGTACGAGTTACAAACCGACCCGTTGAGGCTAATCGTGGCTTTGATTCCGTATTTGTCCAGAACTTCTTTTATTCGCCAGAACCCAACCCTCATGCCATAGTCGTGCCAACTATAGTTGGGAACGTCTGGAACTACGGTCGCTCCTTGAGGAGTCGGCAGGACTGCGCGGGCCATTTTCGCGTTGAAGTCCCATTCCTCTACGTTGAGAATGAACCAAAATGCCACCTTC
>DCAW01000061.1:33749-39542 GCA_002313895.1 Dehalococcoidia bacterium UBA1123 | reverse complement strand
GAGAATTCGATCAATGGCGGGAAGGCCGCCAGCGAGAAGCCCAGGTTGAATCCGAAGGCTCCCGCAGGGCATTCGACGAATGGCAACAGGTTCGGCGGCGCGAAATTGAAGATGAACAGGTCAGGGCATTCGACGAATGGCAACAGGTTCGGCAGCGCGAAATTGAGGATGAACAGGACCAGATGCGAGAGGACTTTGAACAGTCATGGCAATCTCTCGACGAACGGCGGCAACAACGAGAGCGTGAGGTCAACGATGAAACCGAGAAAATACGTGAGGAGTTTGAAGCCAGCGCACGAGCCAAGTTCCGTGAAATCGAAGATGCTTTTTATGAGCTAGAAGACAAACAGGAGAACCTTGAGGAGGCTTACTCGGCGGAGAGGGATGCCCAGATCGAACAGCTCGAGACTCGGCGCGACGCACTGTTTGAAGAGAAGATGGCACCTTTAGAGGAATCGGCTAAAAAACTGGACACAGAGATTGAAGTCCGCTGGGCTGAGCTTGACGAACTTTACCAAGAACAATCGGTCCTTACCGACCAACTCGGTGAGTTAGAAAAGCGGGTCAGGAATCTCGACCGTGAGGCTGAGTTCGGGCTTTTGGGCGTCATATCTGGTGCAATGGAGAAAGCTGAAGAGCTCGAAAGGTCTGGAGGACTCAGCGATTTCGGATCGTTCCTACCTCAAATGGGTAATAACGAGTAAGATCAAGATAACCGCAAACCTAACCCTGGTCCAACACAATAATACCCGGGATTGGATAAACCACCGCCCAGAGTTTAACAACTGCGCCGGTCTGGCACACGGTTCATGACCGGCGCAGGTTTCTCTCCTCACGTCGGTTACCCTGTTGACTGATAACGCGGAAAGCTTGTTCTTCACAAATCGTTTCCGTCGCCACAACGCGAACACCGAATGGCAGATACACGTTCTCAACAAGCCGAGCAACGTTGGCTCCGTACTCGGCAAAAGTGGTCGTGCCGAAGCGCGATCCCTCCACAACAGACAGTTTGGAGCCGACGAGAGAGCCATCTTGATTGACATGCGCGCCCAGCGGGCCAACGCCTCGATTCATCCACTCGATCTCTGGCATGTCCTGAACGCCGCCCCTCAGTAGAGTCGTCGACGAATGAAAATGGGCGTTCACCAGACCGGGCATAGTGACGTGACGCGAGCCGTCGATAATCGTTGACGCATTAGATGCATAAAATCCATCGGAAGGGCATGCGTAAACTGTGGTATCGTTCTCCACTGCCAGAGTGCCGTTTTCAACTATGCCAAGACCCGGCCCTTGCATCGTCAGAAGCCATGGGTCAATTGTCGCGAAACTGACCATATTGTCTTGAACTCCAAGTGCGATATAACGATCTTAAATAACCCGACCGATTAGAGTATATTCGGAACCTGGAAACTTCGACAAGCAAACATTCAATGGCGCCACGAAACTGAGAAGTAATCCATCACGTTAAGAACATATCTGAACCGAAGTTAGAACATGTTAATGCTCTTTTACAATCGAACGAGCACGAATATCGGGGAGAGCGCTATGCCAGACTTCGAACTGGTGCCGCTGGATGAAGCGGAACGGAACACACAAATGATCGGCAAGCGCGGCGCTCTAATGCGGGAGTATATTGGCTACATCGAGCGACTTAAAGAAGGGCACGCGGGGAAACTCCAGGGCAATGAAGGCGAGACCACCGCGGCAATCCGTCGCAGGCTCGGCTCGGCGGCAAAGTACCTGGGCAAGGAACTAGTGGTCCAGAGAGTCGGAGACCAGGTGTATTTTTGGGAGGAAGGCAGTCCCGGTGCTCCTAAACGCCGACGTCGACGCCGCGAAGCGAAGAGTTCTTAATACAGGTTGTCAGTAATCAGGATTTCAGGTGTCAGGAAAATGTCATTCTGCGTCACAAAATAAGCGACCTGACACCTGATCCCTACCCCAATAGAATCGCCTCCAACTGAGGCATAAACTCCTCGGCGCGTTGGCGCAGTTGTTCCCGTGTCAGCTCTGATATGGGATGTTCAGTGTAGATTACCGGGTACTCTTTCGCGCCCCACATCTCGGCCATCGAGCGGGAAGTAATCTCGAAAATGTCGGTGCAAATTGTGATGGATGGGGTTCCTGACTTCTCCACGTGAATTCCGTCGTGCACACTGCACGCACTGCAGGACCCTCAACTGCCTATGGCGACAATCACGTAATCGCAGTCCGCCGCCATCTCCTCTATGACCCCTGGATCGGCCGGCTTGGATGCCGAGGGTTTCCTATGGTAGCTTACGTCTGAGACTCCGTAACGCTCCTTGAGCAATTCGGCCACCACTTCCAGCAACTCGCGGGCATTCTCTTTGGCGTCGTCTATGAGGCCTATGCGCTTGTCAGTCAGGCTCGATAGCCTCGGCGCCGGAACGAAAGAAGGCACAATTGGGCTGGTGGTCGGGTCCACCAGAAGGTGTTGAACGCCGGTGGTTGTTGCCAATGTTTTGCTCCTGTGAATATCGTGTCGGTAGATTTATATACAAAAAGCTCTATTTGCTCGATCAACTCAGAACGCTACATCAAGAGAGGCAACCGAAGCATAGCCACAACTTTTTGCCATGTCGTTATCGATAGAGTGGGCGAAAGCGCCTGTAACCGCGGCCTGCCTATGGTTGGGCGAATTGTTTCTGAACTTAACGATGAGGTGTCCCCACAAGTTATAGGCGATGAGAGCCACGCAAACTACTCCCACGGCCACCAGAGCATCGAAGTAATAATGGTTTTGCCGGTAACCACTATCGCGGCGAGCGTTAGTCCAAGATACCCAATCACTAATAGTTTGGCAAATTTGTTGGCGTGTCACGCCAAACCCAGACACACGATAGTCGGCAAGGCAATGTGAAGGCTGGGCATAGCCACATACGGATTGTAACGGAAAGTGTCGGTAGCCGTGTGATACGAATCAGGGCCGAAATGGTGAATGGTGTCCACAAACCCCAGAGTGGTTAACATGCGAGGCGCCGCCAGAGGGTAGATTTCATAGAGCACGATAGTAATACTGAACGTAATCAGGGCCACGGTGCAATGCTTTTTATAGACCTGAGGAGATTTTACGTAAAGGAATACCGCTCCCAACAGGATGATCGGCCAATAACCCAGAACATAGAACCAGTAAAAAAAATAGACGACCCCTGAAGCATTATCCAGGAACCAGTCTTGCAATCTCGCTCCGGTGAATACTCCGGCAGCCTGCTAAATTCTCGCGACTTCAAAAGCGTTGTCAAAAGCGGCCAACGCTTGATTGTCGTGAACAAATCCCCTCGCAATCGTATACACGAAGTATCCCGTTAAGACAAGATCGATTTCCCAAGAGATTTGAATTATTGATACCCCGACATCTGCACACCTATGTCGTCAGCCCAAAGAACGCATGATTTCTGTGTATCTGCTTGAAGTTCACCTTCCGACCAATAAATCTTGGCAACCGAAACCAATCGGAATCGACACGGCAAGGCTATGAACGCGTCCTGTTACTAGGATCGCGACATCAGTTTCTCTCGAAACCTGTGTTCCAAATGACTTACACAAGTTGAGTTGAGTCCAGCTTTTTAAAGCGGCGGAACCCTTACCTCCCTCGTGACTGCGGCGGAGGCCACTTTGGGCAACTCGCTGTGGATAACAGCGCATCGGTATCCTGACGCTTCGGGCGAGCCTGCGTACAGCAGAAGTATATCATCAGGCTCCGGGATCAGATTCACGTATCTGTCCTCGTCCCCTTCTTGCATCTCTCCCTTGATTGCCTGCACTCTCTTTAGATCGGCCAGCGACCTGCGGATTCTGGGGTGCAGGTACGCTCGAACGTCGTCCTTGCTCCAGCCATCCCAAAATTCGGAGGCCCCGCCGATAGTCAGGACGATCTGCCCCTGACGCACCGGAATGGTATGGTCGCCCACCGAGTCGTCATTAGCCAGCGACGTGCCCAGGACCGAGGCCACATCCACCACCGAGTCCAGCACCGCCTGCCTTACCGCTGCGGCCCTAACCTGTCGAGGCTCCCAGGCTGGGAACACAGTCACCGTGCTTTGATCCACGGAGAACCCGCGCTCGACGTGCAGCGGCGTCCAATGGGTCTCCAGCTCGTTCTCGGCTATGCAGTAGGTGTACTTGCCAGGATGCCCGATGAGAGTGCGGTCGAACAGGCCCGGAATCGAAGCGCAAGCGTTCATGAGTATCAGCCGGATGGCTCTGCCGATGGTGGCATTGGCCCGATTCCCAGGGCCGAACAGGTTGCCTTTGGAGTTGATGTCCAACTCGCGAGAGATCGGGCCGTTAACGATGACCAGAACCGCCGCCCCTCCCTGGCTGGATGATGGCGCGATAAGGTTGAACTCCTTGGTCAACATGGCCTCGGTGGCGGCGATGACGACCGGAAAGTATTCAGGGAGACAGCCGGCCATAACCGCGTTGGCGGCCACCTTTGCCACGTTGATCTCTCTGCGCCGCTCCGGCACAGCGCCCAGCACCTCGTCCGCTGGACGCTGTGCGTAGTCGATGAACTGCTGGACACGCTCCACAGTTGGCGGCACGACGGGCAGGCCGTCTGTCCAACCAAGCTCGTAGCACCGCTCGATGGCCTCCACCACGTCTCCCCACTCCACGTTCCGAAGGTCTGTCGAGACCATGTATGCCTCCGATTCAGCCATCTCGGGTCCAGGCTGCCATTCTTGATTGGGCTTGATTAGAAAGGGTTAAGACGTCTGGCCTATGCCGGACGCCGCCTAAAGTGTACGAAGGAGAACAACATTGGGCAAGCAGATGGCGGCTCAAAGTCACTGATTTGCTCAACGATTTCTGGTATTGAACTGGAATTTGCGTTCAGATTATCGAGATTTCCAAGGGCATTTTTCAGACTGGCAGACTGTATTTTCTCACATTTCTCTGCGGCTGTTTCGTCACCAGAAGCTTCTCTGTTGTTAAGACGATTGCCTGAATTCTGACGTTCTAGCTATATTTCAGGCACAACGACGTTCAAAACGCCATCAAAACCCAGAGCGCTACGGCCTAACTCTCTTCTATATGCGACTTCTATACCCAGATTCTATGGATTGCATCTAGAAAACTACGATATATGAGGGTTCTATAGCCAGGTTGCTAGGCAATGTAACGTCGACCTCTTACAGTGATCACAACCATAGGTGGCGCCGGTAAAAGGCAAACAGGCAAAAGTGCCTGTGGTGAGCGGCATGCACAAAAGGAGGTTTGGAGACAAACAAGTATCAAAGGGTTAAATCGAAGAAACAGAGGAACCAAAGGAGCAATGAGTAAACTACTTAAGAACACAATAAGCAAGAAACTCTCAGTGGGGTGGATTGGTGTCCCGGTGTGGCTTATGAGCATTACAGCTCTCGTGATAATTGTTGCCGCAGGGTAGGCTGTCGGCCCGGTGCTCTCCGGCGCAATTCAGAGCATCGCAGGACTGGTCATCGAGCAGGCTGTGACACTGGACACCTCAGTTGCCAGCGGCGCCTCCATCGACTTCGGCAACAACGACAGAACGCTGGGTCAGACCGACGAGCCATCCGACGGTGTGGGAACTCTGAACGACGACGGTTCCCAGTTCACCATCGCCGCCGAGTTGACAGCCGGTGACGCCATCCTGGTCAACATCTACATGCAAAACGGTGGTGTTTCGGACACGTCCGCTGTATTCGAACTCGACGTTCCCTCGAACATAGACGTCGAATTGCGACAGCCAACAGTTAAAGCTGGCGGTGCCGCCATCGGCACGAACGTGGTTGGCGAAGGCCAGTTGGC
>DCAW01000061.1:31344-33410 GCA_002313895.1 Dehalococcoidia bacterium UBA1123 | reverse complement strand
AGTGGCCGCCTCGGCTGGAGAGAACGACGACGATGGCATCACCCTGGTCATCAGGCCTGAGCGTCTGATCACGCCGGGCTTCTACACCATCACCGGACGACTCTTCCAGATCGAGGGCTAGTGTTCCAGAAAGCGTGAAGAGGAGCAAGCAACGAACAGTGGCGCTAGATATGAAACAAAGGATGCGGCCAGCCGTATGCGTGAGGGCAACGGCGAGAGCAATCGGCTCTGGGCAGACGGCGGGCCGCATCAAACTCTGGCAATGCAACGACGCAATCCGCCCGTCCGGAACGCGCATTTCCGGAACGACGCACCAGCCAATGCGATATGTGGAGTGGGACCAGATGGAGCTTCAAGAGGGCCTGTAGGCGATCATAGCTGACTTGCAAATCGCCTTCGAGCGAATGAACAACCTACAGACTCGGTGCGAGGACCCCATGTTGAGGGAATGGCTATCCAGGAAGTGCGAACAGGTCAGCGAAATGTGCCTGGCGTTGGACATGATGAAGGCAACCCAGCCTGATTCCAGTTACGACCCCGGACACAACCCCGACAACGGGATTCTATTGAACAAGAGATGATTGAAAATTAGCTGGCTGGAGTGATGGTATTCAGCCAGCGTCACCCAGAACTATCTTATCTGACATCGAACAAAGACCAACGAAACCTATCTGCATCGACGATCTTTTAACAAATTCGAGCGCTCTTAGGACCGTTTGACAAAACCCATACCGCCATCGATTTAAGACCGCTATCGAAGAATCTGGCTCCGGGGCATGACCGTAGAAATACGATGATCAGGCTCTTCGATCTACTGGCATTGGGTTCAGGGGGTTTGTTGCTCGCTCTGAACGGGACACAGTTGTCGCCAATGAACAACTCGATAACGGCGTGGGGCCTGCGTCTCCGACCATCGCCTTCCAGACAACATCTCCCAAGAGTTGCGATGCCCCTTAGCTCGCTGGCCGGGGAGGGTTATCCACAGCCAGCGAAGAGCCTGAACGGATGTCCAGAGCATCCTGGGGAACGGAATTTGGACACGCAGATAAATTAGGAGCGCCCGTGGATACCACGCATCAACTGACCAAGACATATCAACAACTCCAGCGAGCTCTCACAGAGGTCACAAACCTTCAGATTCAAGTCATGGACAGGGGTATGAAAGACCGTTGTCTCCGACGTCCCGCCAGGTCTGCGAGATGTGCTGGGCCATTGACTGGATCATAGAACTGCAACCACTGGTGGAACAGTTCGAGGGCGTGGACACAGCACGGCACGGCATGTCACTGGACGGCATGTTGACTCTCTGGAGCAGCGACTCCTGCAACCGGTAGGTTAGGGCCGCGCCTATTTTAGAATTGCTGTCACGTGACGACTGTAAGTTGACACCGTCTGACACTTGCGACTGTGCTGGCAACCTACTAGAATTAATCGCATATGGCAGACGCGAAAAACGAATTCACCGACGTATCCAGTTTCAAACCCGAATCCATCGGTGAACCTGGAAAGCGCACCTTCCGCATAATGGTATCCAGCGCCAGCAGCACGGCGGCTATCTGGCTGGAGAAAGAACAACTCTTCCAGCTGGGTCAGGCGATACAACAGATGGTCGCCAATCTGCCGACAGAGCGCGCCGCCAGCTCCTCTCCAACTCAGAGAGAGGCCACGCCCTTAACGAGGTTGGAGTTCAAGTTGGCGAAGCTGGTCCTGGGCCACGATGGACCCAAAAGCCTGTTCATCATCGACGCTCACGATTCTGATGACGATGAAGCGACGGTTCGAGTTTGGGTCGACGAGCAGCAGATCAACGGGTTCGCCGAGGAAGCCCTGAAGCTTTGCGCTGCGGGCAGGCCCATTTGCCCCTTGTGTGCCAGGCCAATTGACCCGGAGGGCCATGCCTGCGCTCGCACCAACGGGTTCGCAAAGCTCACGCCAGAGGAGCTTTCCGAGGAGCTTTAGACAGACCCACAGAGGTACGTCTTCTCAGTGGCCCTGACATCCCTTCCAAAAGAGGTCTGTTTGCCTTCTCGAAGAAGTCGATATTCCCGCCCTGAATTTCCCACACC
>DCAW01000061.1:27406-30960 GCA_002313895.1 Dehalococcoidia bacterium UBA1123 | reverse complement strand
AGATCACGGGCGGCCATCGCATGCCCTGGGGTTCAAACTACACATTCCTGGTGTGGATAGACGCCGGGCCGGGCAAGTACCTGCGGGCCATCTACAAACCCCGCGACGGCGAAAAACCCCTGTGGGACTTTCCCGATGGCTCGCTCTACAAGCGGGAGCACGCCACCTTCCAACTCAGCCGCATCCTGGGCTGGCCCAACGTGCCGCTGACCCTGGTGAGAGACGGCCCCTACGGCGTGGGTTCTATCCAACAGTACATCGAGTGCGTGCCGGACGTCACATACTTCGACATGGTTACGGACAGAGCCGAGGAGCTTCGGCCCTTCGCCGTCTTCGACCTGTTGGTGAACAACGCCGACCGCAAAGCGGGACACTGCATTCTGGGAGAGGACCGGCGGATCTGGAGCATCGACCACGGCCTTACCTTCCACATCTCGTTCAAGCTTCGCACCGTCATGACCGAGTTCTGGGGTGAGGACATCCCGGTTCCCCAGCTCAAAGACATGGAAGCGTTGCTGGCCCGGCTCGACTCTCAGGATTCAGAGATGCAGGCCTTCGCCCAGAACGTCGAGTCCCGCGAGATACAGGCGCTATCCCACCGAATCCTGACCATGTTGGAAAACCCGGCGCTCCCTCGCCTGGACCCGTATCAGAATGTTCCGTGGCCCTTCGTTTAGCGCAAAAGCGTCACCTAATCCTCTCACTCTCTACCCCACAGGTTCTAACAGCCTGGGTGACATGAAAGTTTTCGTCCCCTCAACACTTTGGAGCCGTCGTTCGTCTTGAACACAGACGCGTGAAAAAACAACCTCGTTATGGAGGTGGCGATGAGCCAATTGAGTTGCCAGCCTGAGAAAGTGGCTGTTGAAACTGCTTATGTTTACGAAAAATCTAACGTCGATGGCAGCCACAAAAGCGACATCGCGCAATAAGTCTCGTCGAAAAACTCGTTAGAGGCCTTCAAGTGGACCGAGGGCGAATCGGAAGCAACACTAGTCACCGCTAAAATGGATTGGAACCGCTTTTCGGTGAGAGAGCTAAGGTCCTGGTAGATTCGGGCAGATGGCGAGAGAACCCAGGTTGCGACTCTGGACCAAGTTGAAGACTCCGATCAGGTGACGATCGCAGGCAGCCTCCGTTCGCACAAATTCCAACATGCCGTGACCATAGAAAATTACCCCTGGCACAGCTACGATTTCGACTTTGCCAGTCTCAACATTACACTCCCGCATTACCTCGACCCGCTCGCTCCATGCTTTTTTGGAATAGCGGACTTCGTCACAGCCGGATACCCCGATCCGCACAGACTCAACAGTTACATCGAGCAGGCCCCGTCCTTTGCGTTCAAGGGTTTAGTGACTGTTGACTTCGTCTCCGAAGAGGAACGGCACGGCTCTCTGTGCCACAAGTACAGTGTTGACGGCGCGGGACTTGAACGACGCGGCGGGACGATGTGGGTCGATAAATCGGCGCGTCACATAGTTGATTACGAAATCGACTTGCGAGACGAACCCGGCTATGAGAGCGGTAAACTACGGCTCAAACGGATAGCCCGCATGAGCAACGAGGCATGGCGCGAGTTCAAGTTGAGCAAAATCGTCTAGAGGAGCAGAGCAAGGCCGTCATGCTGAGTTGAGGCGAAGCGTCTGGTCGCCGGACGCGCGCTTCGTCATCATTGCGGCCAGATTCTTCACGTCCGTTCAGAATGGACAGTTATGCAGATGAATTTCTGATGCCTGACCGCCTACTCGTCAAACGCCTCTTTGGCGATCTGGACCGCGTTTGCTGCCGTGGGCCATCCGGCGTAGAATGCGACGTGATTGATGAGTTCGCCGATCTCTTCTTTGGTCACTCCGTTGTCCAGCGCGCGTCGAAAGTGTCCTGGCAGTTGGCCTGTGCGGTAGAGCGCAACCAGCACGGACACGGTGATGAGGCTGCGGTCTCGCTTGGACAGTTCGGGTCGTTCCCATACGTCTCCGAACAGCACGTCCGCGGTAAGCTCTGCCAGCTTGGGGGATACCTCTGCCATTGCGCTGCGTGATGTGGTCATGTTGTCTCCTATTGAATGTGATGGAGGCAATCCTACCCGGTGGTCGCGGCGCCGTCAATTTGGCGGTTAAGAGCGCAAGACCAGCGCCAATCGGCTTCAGGAGCATTGTTCATGGCTGGAGAACAAGAAAATCTTGTGCGCCGAATGTACGAAGAGGCCTGGAACGAGGGCAGGTTGGACGTCATAGACGAGGTATGCGCCCCTGATTACGTTGGCGTGGGGCCATAAGGCAACGAGCTTGACCCCGAGTCAGTCAAACGCGGAGTCACCAGCCGTCGCGACGCCTTCCCAGGCATCCATGTAACCATCGAGGATGTGATCACCGAAGGCGACAAGGTCGTGGTTCGCCTGACGTTCCGGGGCACGCACAAGGGCGAGTTTCAGGGCATTCAACCCACGAACAAAGAGGTCGCGTGGACAGGTATCTGGATATATCGGGTTGCCGACGGGAAGTTCATCGAGCGCTGGCACAACTACGATATGCACGGTCTGATGGAGCAACTCAACGTATCTTAGATTGAATGATAATCAATCAGAAAGCGGTCATAAAATTTGCTCAGGCGATTGTGGCCTTCTCCAGACGGTTCTCCAGTCAAATAACTCTCCAGGGAGTCGATGAATGCATGCCATCCCGCGATCACGCCCGTCCAGTGCCTCCCGGCTGATTATATTCGACAAGTCGCATCTTTTCTGTGTCAGAATCTTCGATTGGGCTGTCTTGTCGACAGCCGACTCCCATAACGAAATCGTCGGGCAGTTTGTCGATCATATGGAACAAAGTTCCGTCGCCATCTGGCTCGATTTCAAATCGGGTGAATGATTCGTGACTGCTATTAAATTGAACGTAGCCCTGATTTTCCAATTCAGATATCCAGCCGTCCCATCCCTTCTCGAATGAAAAGGCGCCGCCGACTCTCAAGTCGAGTTCAGTCTTCATGAACCAGTGATCAATCTCATCGACCGTGATCGCAGACCAGACCCGCTCAAGCTTGTCTGGGAATCTTCGCTCAAAAGCGATTGTGTTTCGGTCAACGACAGTGACCATATCGGCGGCCGTTGACATTGCCTTCGCCTCCATCGTTAATATTTGGCTACTCGTCGCTCTCGAAGGACGTTATGTTCTCCGGCGTGACACGAAACGCGACAACGTTCTCATTGTTATCCCGATAGCCTTCCGCGAAGGCTCGGCCCTTCTCCTCTCCGTAGTACCTTACTGACATGGACAGCACCAGGTCATACATGTCCACCTCCACCTCCTCAGCAGTTCCCTGTATGATGGCTGATCTGTACGGAGGCTCACGCCAGTCAACGCACAGAGACACGTTGGGATTGTCCTGAATGTTGCGCCACTTCAACGTTCGCCTACCTGTGAACAAGTAGGCCGCTCCGTCCTTCCACTCGTACCATATGGGGGCCGAGCGGGGCCGGTTGTCGGCATCAACGGTGCTGATAACCGCCACGTGTGTTTCGCTGAGAAATTTATTTAATTCCTGGTTTGTCATGG
>DCAW01000061.1:24976-27010 GCA_002313895.1 Dehalococcoidia bacterium UBA1123 | reverse complement strand
GCACCTGACGCGCGGCGGTCACTGATCCGTAGGCTTTGCGTGTGTGAGATAGCTAGCGTCGTTGTTACGATGGTGGCCATTAGCAACGCTGAAACAGGCCGCCACAACGAGTCTTCGCCCGTTGATATGTAGCCGAAAGTGCCTACCAACGATAATATAAATACGCCACTTTCAAGGATGCTACGCACCAACCTCACGGCCACATAAGTGCGAGCGACTATGCTCCCCTCTATCCATCCCCATGAGTAACAATTGACCGATGTAACAGTAAGTTGGTGTTCTGGTCAATGTCAGGAAATTCGTTGCCAAGCTCCAGACCATCAATGAGACCAACGAGGCCAATCAGATATTTCATCGCCGGTTGCTTGGAAGTGAACTTCGAGACTTACACACCCAAATCCTCCGCCACCCAATCGGGATACTGCTCATATAGAACTGCCTTGCACTGCTGGTACTGCTCTTCTGTGAAACCCTGATACGGTGATAGCAGGCGCAGGGGCATCTCTTCCAGGCCTCCGAGACGCACCAGCATCTTGTCGTAGGCGCCGTCGATATGTTCGCCGTCCCTCACAGGACCCAACACGTCGGATGTCATCTTGTGAAAAGCAGCCTGGAGAGTGAACAGCCGGTCCAATTTCTGCCGTCGTCCCGCGTCGAAAAGCTCGCGAGTCTTGTGGGGCGACGCCGGAGCCCAGGAAGCCAGCAGCGAGCACTCGCCATACATCGCTCCGTGAGGGAAGTTGCGCTCTCCAAAGAAGTGCTGAAGCTCCGACGAATGTTTCATCAAGTCTGCGGCGCCTTCTAATCCGCCACTGGTAGTCTTGGTGGCAACGAGATTGGGCACCGCGTCGATTAGCCGTCGGTAGTGCTGGCCGTTCAGGATTCGTCTAGAACGGGGCAGGTTATAGTGGAGAAAATCGGCGTCTGGGAAGGTGTTGCATACGTCCTTGAAGAAGACCATCAACTCGATGTCGCTCAGAACGCCCCAACTGGGCAGGGAAATCTGGAACGTCCGAAACCCCATGTCGTAGGCGAACCCCAGCCGCTCGACGATGTTCGCCGTGGACAGGCCAATAACCCCGACCATCGGATGCACGGACTTGCCTTGAGTCTCCTCCCTGAATATCTCGACGATTCTCTGGAATCGGGCCGTGTCGACGGCGTGACCCTCGCCCGCTGTCCCGAAAATGTACAGGTGCTTGAAACCCCGTTGCAGGGTGATCTGCACCTCTTTGCGGAAGACATCCTCCATCAGGTTTTCGTCTTCGTCCCACGGGATTTCGCAGGACACCAGAATTGCTTGAGGGTAACGTGCCACGTCATCATCCTTTATTGGTAGTCAGATTGGAACGTGTTATATCATTCGGTTATTGGCGGGCGTCAACCCCCTTCGGGAATCCAGCCCTTGATCGCGGAGGCGCTTTGGCGCACGAGCGACACGTCAGCTAGGCGATTGGTGATATACTCTCGTTATTGCTTGAGGATTTGGGGGACTTTTGGGGCATTTTACAGGCAATTCTGCGTTACTTCTTGAGCGAAGAACCCCCTCCATAATTCAAAAAATACAAAAATGCCAGGAGAGTTCGGTATGACGACTGTTCATGAGAAGCAAGACGTTGCGCTTATGGCGCACCTGCTCAGGCGAGCCGGATTCGGCGCCACGCCAGCCGAAATGGATAAGGCGCTGGAAATCGGCTATGACGCGATGCTCGATGAGATGCTCAACCCGGACCACCCAGATGAGATACCTGACGACCTGATACGCCGGCACCACGTTGACCAGTCCGATCTGAGGTCCGCCGGTGGTCCGCACTGGATCTATCGTCTGGTCATGACAGACACGCCCCTTCGTGAAAAGATGTGCCTGTTCTGGCATCGGATTTTCGCCACCGCATCGACCAAGCTCATACAGAACAAGGTAGTCACCAACCAGATCAACATGTTCCGCGATCATGGCATGGGAAGCTTCGATGACCTGCTGCTAGAGCTTGCGAGAGACCCCGCGATGATTATGTGGTTGGACAATCAGGACAA
>DCAW01000061.1:13539-24677 GCA_002313895.1 Dehalococcoidia bacterium UBA1123 | reverse complement strand
ATGTGGTTGGACAATCAGGACAATCACGGGTCGAACATCAACGAGAACTTCGGGAGAGAGATTCTCGAACTCTTCGCGATGGGCGTTGGCAACTACTCCGAGGAAGATATCAAGGAGACTGCCAGGGCCTTCACAGGTTGGAGCGTAGTTAATCCTGACTACATGTCCATCAAGATGCGAAACAACACCGCTCGGCCTTACGGGTACATGTCCTGGCAGTTTGAATTTGACGCCGACGACCACGATGACGGCGAGAAGACCATCCTCGGACAGACCGGAAACTGGAATGGCGAAGACGCCGTCAGGATTATCTGTGAGCAGCCTGCGACGGCTGCATTCCTCGCCCGGCATCTGTATCACTTCTTTGTCGCCGATGAGCTTCCTGTCCCGCAGTGGCCGCACGAGCCGCCCCGTGACCCAGAGGCGATCGACCTGCTTTGTAAGGCGTACTTCGAGGACGGACACAGCATCAAATCGATGTTGAAGGCGATGTTCGAGTCCGACTTCTTCAAGGCGGACTCAGCGCGATTTGCGCGAATCAAGAGCCCGGCGGAAATGGTGATCGGCACTATGAGACTGGCCGGCCCCGTCGAGATTCCGTCCCAAGAGACCTATATGGCCGACGCCGCCTGTGCAAATATGGGCCAGGGCCTGTTCAGGCCACCCAGCGTTGAAGGCTGGCAGGGCGGCACGGAATGGATCAACACTGGTTCATATGTCGTGAGGGTGAATTTCGCCAGCCAGATACTAAACGACCCGAACAAGGACGGCGTAAGGGACATTATCGAGAGGATCAAGGCGAGCGTTGGCTCTGGTTCGATGTCATCGGACGACCTAGTTGACGCATGTCTCGATATCCTCGGCCCGCTGGATGTTCTCGACACGACTCGCAGCGGACTAAAGAATTACGCTGCCAAATACGGAGAGCTATCCTGGGGCAGCGACGATGCATCTTCTCAATTCGATGACGCTGCTGTGGCTATTATCCAGCTTATTGTCACCACCCAGGAATATCAGACCGCTTAAGACTGCGAGGCCAGGGAGGCATAGCCATGACAACAACAGCATTCGGTCTGCGCTACTCCACGAACGTGGGCTTCGAGGCAGATTTCGGAGGCCGGGGGTTCCAGCTGCCCACCTCTATCGCGATAAGGTCCGACGGCGTGATATACCTTCTCAGTCGAGGCAAGGCCAGCACAGCGCAGGTGGTGGGCATCCAGAAGGTCACCCGCGACCATGATTTTCTGGGCCAGTTTGGGGCATCTGGCCGCGGACTCGGCCAGATGGTCGGGGCCACCAGCATAACCCTCGACGACGATGAGAACGCTTACATCGCAGATGAGTCGCTTCACAGGATTACCAAATTCGACTACGACGGCAATCCGTTGAGCATGTGGGGCGAGAAAGGCTCGGCCGAGGGCCAGTTTGACCAGCCCAGCGGTCTGCTCGTCCAGGGCGACACCATTCTGGTGGTGGATTCGGGCAACGACAGGGTCCAGCGATACAGCCTCGACGGTGAGTTCATAACTCAGTGGGGAAGCTTAGGCACGGGCGATGGTGAATTCAATCATCCCTGGGGTCTGGGCCAGGATTCCTCCGGGAACGTCTATATCGCTGACTGGCGCAACGACAGGATTCAAAAATTCACCTCCGAAGGCCAACATCTGGCGACCTTTGGAGAAAACGGCAGCAGTGAAGGCCAACTTAACCGCCCCGCCGACGTCGCCGTGGACCCGGAAGGGAACATCTACGTGGCTGACTGGGGCAACCAGAGGCTTCAGGTCTTCGACTCCGAATGGAATTTCCTCGACACCCAGCGAGGCGAGGCGGGCCTGAATCCGTGGGCCGTCGAGTATCTGGCATCTCAGGATGACGAGCGAAAGGCCAGGGAGTCCTACGTTCCTGTTTACGAACCAGACACCGACGACCCGCACGAGATATCAGCGCGCATGGAACCGTATCTGTGGGACCCCGCAGCTGTCGAGCTCGACGAGGATGGTCGGGTTTATGTGGTTGAAACTGGACGTCACAGGTTCCAGATTTTCGAGAGAATTTGATCAATTCGAAATACGTTTCATAAACTGAACGTTGGTTCAATCAGCATCCTCCGATTGATGCCAGAATGAACGGAATTAGTTTAAGATAGCTTGCAAAGAGGCTCAGGAGTAGATCAATGGCCGAAAAGAAGATAGTGGTTGTTCAGTTGTCAGGCGGGAACGACTACCTCAACTGCATAATCCCATACAACGATCCTCAGTACGTGGACAACAGGCCCAACGTGCGGATCACCGAGGACAGAGTAATTGACATCGGCGACGGGCTGGGAATGAACCCGGTTATGGCGCCGATCAAAGAACTTTGGGATCAGGGCAACGTTGCCATAATCCACGGAGTGGGATATCCGGTTCCGAACAGATCTCATTTCCGCTCGATGGACATCTGGCACACTGCCGAACCGACGAAGGTCGGCAACGAAGGATGGCTCGGCAACGCGATCAACCAGATGTACCCGAAACATGACAACGTGGTTGCCGCAGTGAACTTCTCATCTGCCCTGCCTCGCGCTCTGGTGGCACACGGAGCGCCCGTAGCGTCAGTCACCGATCTTGACACTTACGGACTCATGAGCCACATGGGCGAGTCACAGCAGCGCAACGACGCTCTCCAAGCCTTCAAGGATATGTACGCTCAGGCCATCGGAAGCGGGCCTGTCATGGATTACCTCAGCCAGACCGGTCTCGATGCGCTTCGGGGCGCCGAAATTCTGGGAACCGTGACCGAAAACTACTCTTCCAATGTCGAATACGCCTCCAACGGCTTCGCCAAAGCGATGAAGGGGGCCGCTCAGGTGCTGCAAGCCGACATAGGGACCCGCATCTGCTACACCCAGCATGGCAGCTACGACGCGCACACCAACGGCATTGCCCTGCAGGAAGGCCTGCTCACAGACGCGTGTGGCGGGATTTACGATTTCTACCAAGACATGAAACAGGCGAACAAGGGCGACGATGTGCTGATGTTCGTCTTCACCGAGTTCGGACGTCGAGTCAGAGACAACGGAAATGGCACCGACCACGGATCGGGTGGGGTGGCCTTCATGATCGGCGATGCTGTCGAGGGCGGCCATTACAGCGAGTACCCATCGCTAAACCCCGAAGACCTGATCGAGGGCGACCTCGCCTTCAATCTGGACTTCCGAAGCTTGTACACCGAAATCCTGGAAGACTGGCTTGAAATCGAAGCCAAGCCGGTCACGAAAGGCACCTACGAAAAGGTGGGATTCCTGAAGTAGTTCTGTAACTGGGACACGACAAGAACGATTGACAGTTTGTGGTTGTTTTGATGGAGATCCCAAGCAGTTTCAACGACTTTACATGACGGGGCTGGCAAAGATTGTCTTTGTGGCTCTTGTCGTCGTCCTAGTATCCATATCGTTTGTTGGTCAGTTGTTTTCCAGGGCCTCCCGCCCGCCCCTTTTATCTCCTCTGGAAATGTCACCGCCGGTGGCTTTCCCGCGCGAGACGGCTTCACCCTACGCGGCCAGGTAGGCGAATATTTATCAAATCTTGTCCCAATCATCAACAGTAAATACGAACTGCTGGTTATCAATCCTTCTGACACATTATTCGCCGACGCCGAAATCGTGTTTTTGCTGGATGACATTCTTGCTAATGAAAAGGATGTCTTATTTGTCTTGGGGATCCCAGTGTTGAAGTTGAGTTTCGATCTGACCTTCCCCAATTTGCCAGACGTGACGCCTACGCCTGTCCCCTCGGCTTCGATTACGGCGCTGATGGGATTTGGCGTCGCATTGCTCCTGCTGTCTTTTCTCATGGTGCGGTGTAGGTCCGCGCGATCCTTGCCTGAAATGCCTTAATTGTTTTCAAGGTGGTCAGGTTTTATGACGTTAAGTGGTTGAGGATGTGCCTTCCGCGACTCGCCGATTTCGTTGACCGCAGACCGCGCTTGGGATTACGCTTGATCATATTATCAATTGTCGGGATTCGAGGCATTGGTGGCCGATATGCGTATGCGAGTTACAATCGACCAAAGAGACAACGACACGAAAATCTCCAAAGGCCTGATCAAGCGGACTGCCGGTTCGTTCAAACCGTACTGGAAGCAGGGGATCGTGGTTGTCCTGCTGATCCTGGTGACCGGAGGGCTTGGAGCAGTAAACCCCGTCCTGATTCGAGTCGTTTTCGACTCGGCTCTGTTCCCTGAGAGCGGCCAGCCCGACCTCAACCTCCTGTGGACTATCGGCGGCATAATGGCAGGCATCACCATCGTGACAGGCGCGCTGGGTATACTTCAAACTTACCTGATGAACCTCGTGGGCCAGAAGGTGATGCGCGACCTGCGCGACAGGCTTTATCGCCACCTTCAAAGCCTGTCTATCGGCTTTTTCACTGGCACTCGAACTGGCGAGATTCAGTCGCGCATTTCCAACGACGTTGGAGGGATACAGAACGTCGTCACTAACACGGTGTCGAACGTGCTGTCGAACACGGTCATATTCATCAGCACCCTTATCGCGATGCTGGTGCTGTCCTGGCAGCTAACGCTGGTGGCGGTTGGCACCGCGCCCGTGTTCTTCTTCCTCTCGAAGTTCGTGGGTGAGCGTCGTCGGCTTGTCACCGCGGAACAGCAGAAATCTGCGGCCGAGATAACAGCGATAACCCAGGAGTCGCTGTCCATATCCGGCGTCATGCTAACAAAACTGTTCGGACGACAGAACCAGGAGATTAAACGGTTCCAGGGCGAAAACCAGAGGCTGTCCGACCTTGCCGTCAAGCTCCAGATGATCGGACAGGCCTTCTTCGCCTCGATGCAAATTTTCTTCTCGCTGTCGCCTGTGGTCGTCTACGTGATCGCCGGATATCTGGTCACGGGAGGAGGAACAACTGGAGTCACCGCTGGCACAATCGTCGCGTTCACGACCTTGCAGGCGAGGTTGTTCTTCCCTATCGGGAGTCTGCTTCAGGTGTCGGTCGAGCTTCAGTCCTCGCTGGCTCTGTTCGAGCGGATCTACGGCTACCTCGATCTGAAACCCGAAATCGAAGACTCGCCCGACCCAATCGAGATTGATCCAAGGACCATCAGCGGACGGGTCGCCTTCGAGAACGTAAATCTATCTTATGATTCCAGGGAAGAAAAACCTGATGACGGCTCTGGTCGCCGTTTGGCGTTGAATGGGGTCAGTTTCGAGATTGAGCCGGGCCAGCTCGCAGCGTTCGTCGGGCCAAGCGGAGCGGGCAAGACGACGATCTCGTACCTGATTCCCCGGCTTTATGACCCGACCGATGGAATGGTCAAAATCGACGGCATCGACGTTCGGGACATGCGCCTTCAGACGTTGGCCGGAATCATCGGCTACGTCGCCCAGGACAGCTACCTGTTCCATGCGAGCCTTCGCAGCAACCTTCTATACGGCAATCCCAACGCGACACAAGACGAGATCGAAACCGCCGCCAGGGCCGCGTACATCCACGACAGAATCATCGACTTCCCGGACGGTTACGACACCGTGGTGGGAGAGCGCGGGTACCGGCTTTCTGGCGGGGAGCGTCAACGCCTGTCAATAGCGCGGGTGATACTGCACGATCCGAGAGTGCTGATTCTAGACGAGGCCACCTCTGCGCTGGACACGGTCAGCGAGCGGAATGTCCAATCTGCTCTTGAACCACTGATGGCTGGACGTACCACCATAGCCATTGCTCACAGACTGTCAACTATCTTGTCCGCGGACGTAATCTTCGCCGTTGACCAGGGCAGGATAGTCGAACAGGGAACGCATTCGGAACTGCTACGAAAGGGAGGCCTGTACGCAAGCCTGTACAATGAACAGTTTGAAGGCGGGCGGATCGAGTCAATATGCGAGGATGGTGTCGTTATGACCGATGGGACGATCGTGCCCAGAGAGGAACCAGTCCTGGCTGGATGAATTTTTTGAATTGCAGTCTATTTTTGCAGCGTGCTGTACAGGTCGGTTTCTGGGTGGAAGGCGAACCAGGCATACCAGAAGTAGATGTTGGATGACAGCCGCCGCAGCGTTGTAGAGCCGTCCTCAGATACTAGAGCGGATTCGCCTGCCGTCCAGGTCTCGCCGCTTTCATCGACCATGGCAGCGGGCCGCCCGTCAAAGGAGCCCGACGGTAGTTGGAACTCCTGAGCGTCGCGCTCGTACACTCGGATGTCAGAGCTTATGGCGGATGAGACGATCACGACGTCTCGGCCTGCGACGCGGTCATTGACGACCCGCAAGGCTCGGAGAGTCTAGACCGTATACGCTATGTGGCTATCACTGATACTGACGCCAAGAACCCCTGCCTTGGTCCCCAGGTGGCTATCCCGATTCCACACAGGGAACATCGTGTTCGGGATTGTCCGATATCTGTAATAGGTCGATTTGTAGTAGTCCTCCCGCGGATAGACAATCGGACGATAGAAGTCATTGAGCGGTGAAAGGACCGAGGTATCAGGGTGTTCGGCTAACCACTCGACCCCATATCGTGGGAGCCACGAGGGGATATCTCCAGTTTGAGGTCTTCTCGATGCGCCAGAAAGCCGATGAGGGGCTTCCGAGCAATGAACTCCACAGCGTTTTGGCCTCGCGGTCGTACATCAGCTTGTTGGACCGATAGAGCATTCCAGAAGTGCCAAAGATGGTCGGTTTGCCGTCGATTCTGGCGGAATACACGATTCCGGTCCCGCAAAGCGTTCACCACATGAGCGATATGGGTTCTCCGCCAACCACATCGTTGACCATCTCGTGGGCGTTGACGATTCGCAACGGGTAGGCTTGGCTCTCTCCTTCAATGGTTACTCCGAACACCCTGTCATCGGTGTCGAAGTAGACAGCTTCGGTGGCAGGGACAATCAACGGACTGGTCAGGTCGGGGCTATCGTTAGGCCCCACCCCGCTTCAGACCACCTCAGGCAGGTCGATGGGAGAGTATTCCAGAGCCGGAGTCAGGAACTCGAGGAACCTGGAGTCCAGGCCAGCCTTAAGGTCTATCTTCCACTTGACGTATTCGGGCGGCGGCTCATGGCTTTCACGGTTTCTGCCGAGCCACTCCGTCCACCCTTCCCAATCGTCGTCGGTATAGCTCTGCTCCGTTACCTCACGGAGAGCGGTCGCCACCTGTTCCCGCAACGCACCCGATGGCATATACCTCAGGGCTTCGACCAGAGGTAGAACCATGCTGCGGTCACCCATGCTGGCTATTTCCAACAGCGCTCGGCCCTTCTCAGCCGATGCCACCGCGGGCCACGAGAAGATATCCCACATGGCACGGTTGGAATCATAGGCAAGAGAGACAGTCGAGGAAACCGAAGTGTTGTCCGCAATGCTTGGCGTCACATCACCGCCGTCGCTGAGAGAAGGATCGACCGTCGATTCGGATGTGTCGTTATTTGAACACGCCACCACTGCCACGATCAGAGCAACCAGGACTGCTATTCGCACAATTGAATGATTCATGTCTGGTCGTTTCACTCGCGGCGCGAATGCATTTTTTTGATGACAGCTTTGATATGAATACGATTCTCAGCGTGTTCAAGTTCTGCCACTTCGGAGCCAAAGGAAGTTCCAGCATCCCATTGACCGCCGACTGTCCAAAGTTTATTCTTGCTACGATCCGTGATCCAATGCTGAAGGACAGAATATGCTACTGAACACACTCCTTATCATCCACATCCTCGCCGCAATCGCTGCGTTCGCCGCTAACATATCCTATTTGTGTGGACACGAATGGCGCTCAACAATCCGTCAGGGCGAGCTTATACGCTGAAGACGATTCGTCTCATGGAAATGCGGTACGTAAATCCGTCCTACGTGTTGGTCGGAATCACGGGTCTGGCGCTCGTTGACCGGAGCGGTCGGGATTTCACGACACCGTGGGTAATAACGTCTATCGTGGTTTTCCTGGTGGTGACAGCGATTGGCGGAGCGGTGTACGCTCCACTCTTGCGACGCCAAATAATGTTGGCAGAAGAAAACTATCCTGACTCGGCAGAGTACCGTAGGCTAGACCTTAGGGGAAACATCATAGGACTTGCTATCGTGGCCCTGGTGGTGTTTCAGCCTGCGCTCTGGAAATACCCCTCAGTTGCCATACTGAGCGGAGCGAAATATCTGGTCACGAAAATGCAGATAATTGCAGCACAGGGTCAGATTCTTCACCGCAGTTCAGAATGACGAGGTATGGCGGCGGCAGGATCAGATTTCAGCGAACTACGAGCTCGCCCCCAACCGTCTGCCTGCGTCGGACGCAACGGCGTTGTCATAGACGACCCTGGCGGCGGCGATGTCCCACAGGCCCATGCCCAGGGACTTGAACAGCGTAACGTCGTCATCGGACTTTCGGCCCGCGACCTCCCCGCTCACGACCTGCCATAGCTCGCGCATCTGCTCCCACAGCACAAGGCCTCTGGACGCTGGCATCATCAGTTCGCCTGACTCGATTTTGGCCTGGGCCAGATCGTCGACAACGATGAGGTCGGCCCGCTGAACCGCTTCGTCGTCCAGCTCTCTGACGTATGGGTCGGCGCCTCCGACTGCAGCCACGTGCATGCCCTGCGAGAGCCACGCGCCCTCCAGAACAGGCTCGCGAGAGCTGGTAATGGTCACTACGATGTCCGCGCCATCCACTGCGTGTCGAGGTGACTCGACAGGCAGAACCTCGACGCCCAGACGCTGGGACATATCGTTGGCGAATCTTTCGCGGTTGACGAAAGTTGGGCTGTAGACTCGGACGCGGTGGATGGCCCTCACCTGGCACACGGCCTCTAACTGTGTGGGGGCTTGCGAGCCACTGCCCAAAATGCCGACGTCGGTGGCATTGGCACGGGCCATCAGATTTGTGGCTACGCCTGTGGCGGCTCCTGTGCGAATCTGGCCCATGCGGTTGGCCTCGATAATTGCCAGCAGGTCGCTGCTCTCACTATCGTACAGATAGACGAAGAAGCGATAGACTCCCGAGGCCACGGTGTAGGTCTTGAATCCGTGGATGCCCTGCTCGTAGTCAGCGGCGAGCATTGTGTTGACCTGCACGTCCGGCCCTCCGACGACCCGTTCTCTCAGACGGCTCGTGGCGTTGCCTGCGGCCAGATGTCTGAGGGAATTTTCCACAACAAAAAGAGCCTCCTCCATGGAGAGAAGGCTCTCAACTTCGCGTTCGGTGATATAGAGGGCGGAAATTCGAGTCCTCTGAAGGCTGTTCGACTATGCCCGAACGGCCACCATGTCCAGCCAGTTGCGGGGGACGTATGTCAGGTTCAACTCCTCGAATGCCTGATGACAGCCCTTCTGGAGAGAATCGCTGGCCGCATCCAGGGGCACTCCGGGCAGAGTTCCGACGATGAAATCCTCGAAGGTGCTGATGTCCAGCCAGCCATCAATCGGGACGTTCACGGTGTCGATTTCCTGCTTGACTACGGTGAAGTTGTGTCGCTCGACCAACTCACGGTACTGCTCAGCGGTCAGGTGCTTTCGTGACTCCACTTTCGCGGTTCTCTGTGTTGACAACCCATGTTCCTTGCGGAGAATGCGCGCTGACTTGAACATCCACTTGCGGTAGAACAGCAGCGACTCTGGTAGCTGGCCGCCCTCGAAGAACGAGGTGTTGAAGGCAAACTTGCCGCCCGGCTTCAGCGTCTTTGATATCTCGGTTAGCAGCGCGTCCTTGTCCGGGATGTAGTGGATCGCGTTGCAGAAGACCACGGTGTCGGCCCGCTCTTTCAGTGACTCCGAGACCTGCTCAACCTGGCTCTGAACGAACTGGACTGCGTTGTCGCGGATGTCCTTGAGGTCGTCCATTGCCTGGCGTAGGGCCGTTGACGAGTGGTCCACAGCGATGACGACCGACTCACGAGCGTCACGGATTCGCTCCAGAATCAGCCGGGTCACGCCGCCAGTGCCACAGGCTAGATCAACGATTCGCTGACCAGAACCGACGTCGACCATGTCGATCAAACGTCCGTTCAGTTCGCCATAGAAGGCATTCTTTGAAAATGTTGAGAAGGTAAAGTCACCAGATGTCACGGCGCCCCCCTTAAAGCTTGCATCACATGCCGGATTGGATCAAAAAAGCAGTTGAACAATACCGACAATAGTGAAGAGGTCTATCCCGCTGAACTACGATGGTCAACATTTGGGCCATCTTGAATACTAATGTATTATACCATTTGCTAGCCAAAACGCTAGTTGGCCGACCAAAACTGTCGAACCGGAGTGACATCGGCTATGAATCAGGCTCACACTGACGCTTCTTGCTCGCCCTTGCGCGGCTTTTTTTCGTCGATGATTTTGGCCGCAAGAATTCCCGCCATAAGACCGAACATGTGGCCCTCCCAGGACACGAACCCTAAGGACGGAACTATCCCGAAGATCAGACCGCCGTAGAAGAACACAACCAGTATCGCCACGGCCACCGACGAAAGGCTTCTCTGGTACCATCCCCGCGCCACCAGGTATCCGAAGTATCCGAACACTAGACCGCTGGCGCCTACGTGGATTCCGGGCCTCGCGAACACCCACACCCCGGCCCCGGAGACCACTACCACGATTGCCGACACCTTCAGCAGCGTGTTGCGCCCTTGAATCGCGATCACGCCTCCCAGCACGGCCATCGGAAGGGTGTTGGATATCACATGGCCGAACCCGGCGTGAAGGAAAGGCCATAGAGGGATTCCTCGAAGGCCCTCGGTGGTTCGCGGGACGATTCCAAACTCGCTGAGGCGATGATCCATCAATGTGTTCGCCACCTCCACGCCCCAAATTACCGCTATGAAACCGGCTAACAGCAGGAGCATTTCAAAATCTCACTACGGTCCAGTAGGTCCAGGAAGGATTATCTCCAGATCGAAGTTGGTAGGGTGTCGAGTCCCCTCGGTAATTGGTGAAACTACCAGCGCTGCCTTTTTCACCACCGAGCCGATGCCTGTGATGACCAGCCCTCCGGCGTTGTTCGCGTCCAACTCCATTGGCGTGACCCGGAAAGTGTCATCTTCGAAAATCTCCATAAGCTGAACAGCATATTGCTGGGGCAAAAATTCGCCAATGCGAGTGAACCCCTGCGCTTCCCAGACCGTGTAGGATTCTACGTCATCCAGGAACCCCAATTCCGGTATGGCGA
>DCAW01000061.1:5772-13212 GCA_002313895.1 Dehalococcoidia bacterium UBA1123 | reverse complement strand
TTATCAATCACTACGCCATCGAGATGGGCCGCGTCATCGGTCACGTACTCGAACCTTATCAGAACTTCGCCGCCAACGTAGGATGTCAGGTCCACAAATTCGTCCACCCAGACTCCACTGGAGCCGGTGTAGCCGTGGCCGTAGCTGTTTCCGGTGGGATTGTACTTTGTTGACCGTGACATACGAAGAATGTCCCAGGTCTGCCCATCGTCTTTGGACACCTCGACGTAGGCGTAGTCCCAGCCTCGTTCGATGTCATACCAGATATCGAATTTCAGGCTCGCTTCGTTCAAGCCTGACAGGTCGAACCGCCCAGTGAGGGTGGAATCTATGGAGTCGGCCATTCCTCCCCACCAGCACGACTTTCCGTCGTGGCAGCCGTTGCCAACAAGACGGGTCGTGGTGGCGCCTTGGAATAGCAGGGTTACATGGCCTCCCAAGGCTGACAGGTCATAGTACTGCGCTGAGAACTGGGGCTGTCTCTCCCTGAGCGATGCCGCGCGAGAAACTTTGGCCGCGTTTTGTAGCTCGACGTCAGTGTCAGGGTAACCGTATGGGCCAGTGGAGGCGTCCAGATAATTGGCGACAACCCAGTTCTGAAACACTTCGGTGAAGGTCGTTTCATATTGGGCCAGATAGGCGTTCACTCCGGCGACACCATCCAACTGCTGTCGAACAAGCTCTCCCATTCCCTCCGGGCCGCCGTAATGTTGGGACAGGTACGTGAAGAACAGAACCGACGCTCCATAATGAGGGAAGCTGGTCTGAATGTCGGTCGGCCACGAGTTTAGCTGCACTTGTGGACGTTTGAGGAAAGAGTCCTGAGATTGCGCCCTGTACCCAGCCAGGTTTGTGGCGTACTCAGATAGGCCCTCGTTCACCCACGCCTCCTCGCCGATATCCTGGTTCCAGTGGATGGCGTGCTGGAGTTCGTGAGCCAGAACGCCCATGTAGAGGTCAGATCCAGCCTTCAGGCTGCGGGCGTCCATGTATATGATCTCGCGTTCGTTGCTGTTGGGATGCACCTGTCGAGGAAACTCATCCCTAGAGCCATAGTAACCCGCCGCGCCGGACAGATTGGCGTGAAGGATGTTCAGGCGCGGGTCGCCGTCAATCCCTGGATTCCAGATGTCACCTAGAGCGCTCACCACCGCAGGGCGGACCTGATCCTCGTATATCCGGGCGGCCTTTTTTAGGTCTTGTGCAGGTATGTTCACGTCATTGTCCACGTACCAATTGGCATGTTCGCTGACCACCTGCACAGTGGCGTTGATGGAGCGTGACGTCCCGTCCGTCAGATTGGTGAGGAAGAAGGAGTCCTGATGCCCAACTTCCAATGGGACTGCCGATGTGGCGATGATACGTGAATTGGGAATATCTTTCTCAGGACGAAGCCTTAGAGCCAGGTTGAACAGATCACGGTCAACTGGCGGCAGAGCATAAACGAATGGTGTTGCTTTGGGCGCGGGCGTCGGAGTCTTCAGAGAGGGCGATGCTGGGCGCGGAACAGGCTCCGGCTCTGGAACCGGAGTCGAGGTGTCTGGCACAGGCACAGGCGTCGATTTAGCACTGGCCGTCGGCGCCTCGATGGGCGTAGACGTGTTTTCAGTAGGAACCGGTGTCGGTGGCGTCAAAGTCGGCTGAGGCAACGCTGTGGATTGAGGTTGAGGAGCCATAACCGGCTCAGACGTCGGCGTTGGCACAGCCTCGGTTGTCGGCGCAGGAGGCTTGACGATAGTTGAATTGCTTTGGCCACAGGCGGCGATCAGTCCCAAGACGATCAGAGCAAGCGCTCCGAGAATCCACTTGCGCCGCAACTGATTAGCCATATTATTAGACATGTCCATCTAGTTCAGTCTACACACTGTTATCGGCTTAATCCACGCCTGCCAGAGGAGCCGAGTCTGTTGTATTTGCAACGTCACACAGCACGTTCTGGTTAGGTTATGAATGTGCACAAAATTTGTGCAGGTCAAACATATCGAGATTACATGACCTGCCAACTCCTAGACCAAGTATTGGAATGGTTTAAATTATTTCCAAATCTACTGTTGAGGTGTGACCTGGTGCGTCTATCCATCCAAGAAGCGTCACAAAAGCTCGGCGTCACCGAGCACACAATCCGTAGGCGTCTACGCAAGGGCGAATTACACGGAGAACAGATACCCAGGCCGCAGGGATTCACATGGGTGGTCGTTGTGGACGACAACGACGTGGGCGACCAGCCCACACACGTTGATTCTCATGTGGTTTCGCAGGGACTGTCACCACCTGCTCAACCTGTACAGTCGGCTACGCAGCCAGAGCCGCAGCCTCGCGTTCAGCCTCCGAGCATCGAATCACCGCCCTTACTCAGCTCGCCTCAGATGGCCAAGCTTCACGCTCTCAGGGCGCGGGTGGCAGTCCTTGAGGAGCGAGACCTGTCCAAGAGCGACCTGATCGAGTTGCCTCAGGATAGGCTCAAGTCGCAGGACTGGCAATTTGGGGAGGTGTTGAACCCACTGACCCAGGTTCAGGCACGAATGCTTCCGCCGCCTTCCGTCGAAATCCAGGAAATCGAGGAAGAACAGGCCAACGTAGGGTGGATGTTCTGGAGGAAGGGACGGGCGAAGGCGCAGGCTTGAGTCGGCTAGCCCTACGCTTTGGTATCGGAACTCCGAGATTCGCGATGCAGAATGTTGGAGACCTCCATCACGCGAACCACGCCAGCCCTGGTCATCAGGCCAATCGGCTTATCATCCTCCATGATCACAAGCTGACGAAAGCCCCTGCGGGCGAGAATACCGAGACCGTCCTCTAGCGGGGCATCGGGAGTCAGCGTGACGACCTTCGACGCTGGCGTCATCACCTGAGACACCCAGGTGAACGGGCGGGCCTCTAGAGGGACGCGCTTCACGTCAGTCACGGTTATCAGGCCCTGGAGAGTGTCGCCAAGAACCACAACGTATGCCCGCTCGAAATCCGTGGCTATGTGGCGCTCCACAAGCGCATGGATAGACGTCCCAGGCTCGATGGTGGGCATGTCCTCTCGCATGGCGTCACGCACAACGCGTCCAGACAGCCTTATCGTCGAGTCTTGCTGGTTGCGGACTGACGCCGCCGCCGACTGAATGAACCATCCGATAACGATCAGCCATATGCCCGTGTATCTGCTGGCAGAGAACAGCGTGAAAATCCCCAGAGCGATCATGCCGAATCCAATGACCGAACCAACTCTGCTGGAGATGGTCGCCGCGCGGCCCTCATTGCCTGAGAATTTCCATACCACAGCCTTCAGGACTCGCCCCCCGTCCAGAGGGAAAGCAGGCGTCAGGTTGAAAATCCCGATTGCCAGGTTAACGATAGCCAGGTACTGGGTTAGCGCGGTGATGGAAGAGTTGCCGTCCCTGAAGTTGAGGAACAACAGCAGGAAGATGCCCGAAAGAGCAAGGCTTGCCAGCGGTCCTACCACCGACACCCAAAATTCCTCTCCGGCGCTTCGGGACTCTTCTTCGATCTGGGACACACCGCCCAGGAAGAACAGGGTGATGCTGGTGACCTTTCGGCCTCGGCGCATCGCTTCGAGAGAGTGGCTTAACTCATGGGCCAGGACACAGGCGAAGAGAAGCGCGCTGGCGAGGATGCCCGTGATCCAGTACTGAGGGGTCGGCCAGCCAGAGTATGCGTTGGGCAGGTAGGAGACGGCGAGGGTTCCGGCCACCAGAGCGAAGATGAATACCCACGAAAAGTGGATTTTCACGCTGATGCCGAACAACCGTCCAATGTTAATCGTTCCCGACAATATGAGGCTCCTGGGTATGCTAGTCGGCCAGTAAATCGATCGGGCTACAATGTCATCTTACGTCTGGATTGCAGCGCCGTCAAACGGAATCTTTGTAATGATCACACTGAATATGCCGCAGAACATCACCTGAGATTCCCCCACGGCTGACCATCTCGAAGTTCTGAGACGCATGAGGCCCGGTGTCCGGTCGCTCCCCAACCAGACACCGGACCTCGACTTGAGTTCGCGTCCGGGAGTTTGCCCCGGGCGTTCAGAAATATCGACGCAGTTTAGAGCGAGTTGTCATCAACCGCAGGCGTTGCCGGCGCCTCATCCGATGTCTCGCATCGAATTATGATCCTGTTAGGCAGGTTTTCCTGATCCAGACTCGCGCAAATCTCGCTTAAGAAATCACTGCGATCAAGCTCGCCTCGTCCGAACTGTTCAATCCTCTCCAGAACCTCTGGAGACAGGAAATCAGACAGGTCTCCTGGACGGCCATTGGCGCCGAAGAAGGGCAACCGGTCGCGAATCTGGTCCAGTGATCCCGACTGGTTGAAATTGCCAAAGCCCTGTCCGAAACCGAACTGCCCACCTTGTCTATGTCCACCCTGTCCGCCCGGGCCGATTCGGCCCTGCTGCCCGCCCTGACCTCGATGCATCTGAATATTCGGACCGTGTCCCTTGCCCTGCATGTGGGGCAAGGGCATTTCGCCCTGATGCACTAGCTTCACTTCGCCGTTCACGTCCACCACCAGCGTGTTGTCCTCGGTGTTAAGCTCCCCCAAATCTCCTGCTCGGTTCAGATTGACCTTGGTGCCATCGGAGATCATGTATTCGATAAGCGCCGAACCGTCTTTGGGTTGGAGGGTGAAGGTTCCGGCGTCCGCGTCAATCTCGGTGACTAGGCCGGCTGTGGCCCTATAAGTCTGATAGACGCCGTTTTCGTCGGCCATAACGACCTCGCCGCGGGCGAACCTGTCACCGGCTCGAAAAACCTGCTGGGTGAGCCTCTTAGTGAGGTCGGGCTGGTGCATCTGCGTGACGCGACTCCTGAAGATGCCGCGCTTGGAAATATCGGTCTCGCCAACAGTGACGGACAGGTCAAGAGTATCGTCGCCCCGAATCACGATAACTGAAATCACATCGCCGACGCTGGAAGCCATCACCGCATCCATGACGTCCTTAGGGCTGCTCACGATCTGGCCGTCGATGGAGGTGATGACGTCGCCCTGTTCCAGAACTCCGCTGGAGGGGCTTTCATTTAGAACCGCCGTGACCATAACTCCGCCATCGACTCCCAACTCCTCGGCCCTGGCAGGAGACAATGGGCTGATGGCAACGCCGATGTGCGGCTTGGTCTGAGCATCCGGATCGGCGTCCTCGTCCTCAACCACCTGAAGATGTTCGACCGCCTGGGGTTGGACTGGTTCTGGCGCCTGAATGCTGCTGGCCTGAGTGGAAAACGGGTTCGCCGCCACCACCGCCGTGAGCGCCACTCCTGTCAGCGCCACCAGCGCTCCTGCTGTAATCTTCATCGCGTTCATGGGAATGTATCCTCCAGTTGTAGCAGGTTTCCGAATTGTTGATTTCTAGTCGATATTCCGGATTGTTCGCCTACTACAACGCGAAGGGGCGGCACCTGGTTAGCACAGCTTCTGCCCAATCATCATCCGTGCCAGGTGACGCCCCGTTTTGGAGGGGAACCTCGCATATTAATACGGCGCGCCCGTGCCCTCGGATTCAGAGTCGGTTCGTTCAGGTATCAGGGATTAGACGTCGGCCACTTGCCATTCTGAGTCGCGGCGAAGAATCTGGTCGCTCAAAGTCCAACCGTTGTCATGACTCAGACGAGACGCTTCACTCTGTTCAGTATTGCGGCGCTCGGATCCGCACGACCTTCTTAAAGTAATCTGTGAATATCTTCGGATGTAGGAAAATACTGTCCTTGGGTCAGGCCCAATGCGCGTTTGAACATGGCAATGAACGCGCTTGGGCTTTCATATCCAACATCAAGAGCGACGCTTGTAACCGGCTGACCTTCGCGAGCTTTACAATTCCTGCCAGCAGCCTTGCCTGGCATTGCCGACTGCGAAAGGTCAATTTCGTTTCCTCAGAAAAAAGTCGAGCTAATGTCTGGCTGCTGGCGCCAACAATAGAAGCCCATGCTTCTAATGTTCGTCCGTTCGCCGGATCATCTTTGATTGCTGTCGTTCATCGCCCTGTGGAGTTTCAGGAACATTTCCGAAGGTTTAGAGACTCAATCGAAGGCGGTTGACTCTCTGGCGCGAAGGGAACAGACAAAACGACTGATCCAAAACCGAGTGTTATGGCCCATAACCTTGATAAAGGGCCTGCGAGGCATGGCCCTGTTCGCCCTTTTGACCTTCTTGCCTCTGTATCTTGCCAACGACGTAGGTCTCAGCGCCTTCGTTCGGGCCGCCTATATTGGCCTACTGATTGCAATTAGGATTGTCGCTAAACCGGTTGCTGGGTACCTTTCAGACAAGTTGGGCAGGGAGCAGATACTTGCGCCGGGCCTACTGTGGTCAGGCGCGATCACGCTGCTGCTGATCTTTTTTGGCGAAGGAGTTGGTTTGCCCGTGCTGATTGCGCTGCTTGGCCTGTTCGTTTACCCTGACCAGCCAATCTTGACCGCCGCCTTTTTGGATTTGGTAGATGACGGGGTCGTTTCAACAGCCCTCGGCATTGCGTCCTTTGTTGGCTTCCTGTTAAGCGCTCTGTCCCCAATGGTGGTGGGCGCTGTGTATGAATTCGTAGGCGTGAGCGCAGCGCTCTATTACATAGGCTCCCTGTTTTTCGTTGCTGCTATTTTGCTTGTGCCGTTGAAGCTGACTCGACCTGATACCGTTGCGGTGTGATGATGCCGCATCGTGAGTCGGGCCACGCCGAACTCAGACTACCTGATATTCTTCTTCGGTGATCTCGCCCTCCTCGTCAATGTGGAAGGCTCTGATCTGAGGCTCGTCCTTGTTTTCCAGGGAGACAAGGACATAGTAAACGTCCAGCATCCAGCTTTCCAGGGCCATCCTCACATCGGTCTGGGAAGGGTAAGCAGGGCTGTGAGTGTGGGAGTGATAAAACGCCAGCATATCCCATCCGTTGTTGTCTCCGTCCTGCATGGCATTCAAGAAGTCCTGGGGGTCCATCTGATAGCGGAACGGGCTGGGCGTGGAGTTGGTGATCCGGTAGAGTTTTTTGATAGTCTCGTCATCGCCTGACAGGATGCCACAGCACTCGTTGGGGTCGTCCTCCTGAGAGTGCGCGATCATCTCGTTAGCAAATTCTTTTCCAATACTGAGCAACTAATTTCCTCCGACTTTTATGTATGTGACGCGGCCAACCCGTGAGTTGGCGCTCGAAACGACGCCCTATTTAAGAACGCCGAGTTCACAGGGATGATCTTATCAGGCGCGGGGCGAGTTTTATCCGACTGTACGCGCTATCAGCGTCCTTTGAACAGAGCCTTGATCTTTTCAATGAATGTGGTGGGAGTCCACTTGCTCCTCTTAGACGCTCGTTGCTCGTTGCACTGGGCGCAAGTGCACGTTGGTGGGTGATCGTAATACCAGTTTGGTCTTCCCATTTCGTTGATTTCCTCTCCGAGGAGTTGCCAGTCGTCATATTTCAATTATTAGAACGCATCCACCCTGAGT
>DCAW01000061.1:0-5439 GCA_002313895.1 Dehalococcoidia bacterium UBA1123 | reverse complement strand
CCACCCTGAGTCGACAGACGAAGGGTCTAGTCGTGAGCATTCCGGCCTGTGAGTTACAATGACCAGATGTTTCGTTACGACTCAACATGGCGCAGTCAGATTTTATTCATCGTTAGATGTGTCGCCAGCGCCGGTCCGCTGACGTGGGAAGAAGTGGATAACAAACAGGGCCAGTATCGCTCCAATCACAGAGACGATATACATCCCAGTCCCCACCGCCATGCCAACACCGGCCACAAGCCATATACTAGACGCCGAGGTCAGCCCTTGGACATCCGCACCGATACGCATGATGGTTCCGGCGCCCAGAAATCCGATTCCGGTCACACGACCTGGGCCGCGATGCGCGACGGGTCTCCGAACCCGTAGCCAAACCCGGAAACCAGAGTGAACATGGCCGATCCCATCGAAACCAGGGCCAGCGTTTGGACACCGGCGGGCTTTTCCGCCTGCCTGCGCTCGAAGCCTATAGCGCCGCCCAGAAGGGCCGCTAAACCAAGGCGCACGGCCATCTCGATTTCTTCGACCACAGTGAAGTGGAATATATCGTCCATGATGTATTATTACATGGCATTGACGGGCGTGTTTGAGAAGTTCTGGCGACGATAGATAATTCGAGGAGCCACTATGACCACCCCAACCGGGGTTCATCTGGTCGGAAGCGTGGCCTTGAGCGATTCGTTGGAAGTGTTCAGGACCGCAGGCTCTATACTCGGCGACCGCTTGCTCCGAATGCCCGATGGAGAGATCGGAGTGCGGTCCAATTGGATCGGCTGGCAGTTTGCCGTGTTTTACGACAACCCTATTTTCGAGACCGTGGAGGGCGCGCAGGACGCCTATCTACCGCGCCCCCAGGTTGCGTTCGGAAAAGCGCTGCGCTCGCTGAAGACTCCTTCAGCAGGCTGGGATGCGCCGACGCGGCCATCGCGTCTTACCGGGTTTTCGCGCGACTGAACGAATCGGGAGACCTGCCATCGCGCGTTCGGTTTCAGGTGAGCCTGCCGACACCGCTGGCGCCGGTGTCCTCTTTCGTGGCTTTGACAGATCGGGCAGTAGTAGAGACTGTGTACGAATCGGTGATGATATCGGAACTGACAGAGATCATTGAGGCGATTCCGAGAAACGAGCTGGCGATCCAATGGGACGTGGCAGTGGAGTTCTCCATCCCGGAGGGCATCATGACGTCTCATCTGGAGGATGCAGAAGCCAGGGTCGTCGAGAGGCTTCTATGGCTCGGCGCCCACGTTCCAGAGGACGTTTCGCTGGGATACCGCCTGTCCTATGGAGACGCGGGACATCAGTGCGCCCAGATACTTCGCTGCGCTCAGTATGACATCGTCTTAATGCTCAAAAACGCGAGTCGCGGACGCACTTATACCAGCGCCAATGGTCTTTGAAAAAAGAGTCGGCCAAATGCGTCCACTAAATCCTGGGGATTGGTTGGGGGAGGAGGCTAGACCCTGGGACGACGACGGCGGCGCATCCTGCGGAGGCTGCGCTGTTTGTCGAGGCGGGTCTGTTCGCCCTTGGTGCGGAAGAACCGGCGGTTCCTCAATTCGCGGAGTATGCCCGAACGCTGCATGGAGGTCTGGAACCTCTTGAGCAGGCCCTCAGGGTCTTCTCCTTCGCGAAGGTTTACGACTGCCAAATGCCACTCCTGTGGGTTGTGTTTTTGTGTTTCCGAAGCAAATCGTCCAACGCCCTATGGATAGCAATAACGAGCGCCGGAAAAGCCAATAAAAAAACAGGGTAAAAACCCTCGCCTGCAGCCGAGTATAGCATACGCTCTTCAAGCACAACAACTCGGCGGCGGGCGAAGGGTCAGCGGCCCTTGAACTGCGGGTCTCGACGGCCTATGAACGCCGCACGGCCCTCTTGAAAATCCTCGCTGTCGAAGTTGGAGAACGGCAGGTGTTCCTCCTCTGGGGTCAGGCCTCTGAGGCCCGGATTGTCCAGCACGGTCTGAAGTATCTGCTTGTGGCGCATCTGGGACAGTGGAGCCAGGGGCGTCATCTCCTTTGCGAGACCGTAAGCGTACTCTTGCACTTCGTCCAGAGGCAGAACCTTCGTTATCAGGCCCATTCTGAACGCTTCGTGGGCGTCGATAAGACGGGCCGACAACAGGATATATGAGGCGTTGCCCGGTCCCACCAATTGCACAAGGCGGCGCGCCTCACGGTATCCCACTAGAATGCTGAGACGAGCCACCGGAATCCCGAAGCGGCTGTTGTCGGCGGCAATACGAATGTCCGTCGCCGTGGACAACTCACAGCCGCCGCCCACGCAGAAACCCTTGATGAGGCTGATGGTTGGCTTGGACATGCCCTCAACAGCATCCATCGCTCCGTCGAAAGCCTCCGAGTACATCTTGGCCTTGGTGGAGTTGTTGCGGTAGCTCTCGAAATCCTTGATGTCCGCGCCCGCGGAGAATGATCGGTCTCCGGCGCCAGTTAACACCACCACTCTAACCTGATCGTCGTCTTCCAGGTCGATGGCAATGCATCGAAGCTCCAGCCAGCCGTGGTAGTCGATGGCGTTGCGCTGGTCGGGCCTGTTGAAGGTAACTGTCGCTATACCGTCTTGAATGTCGAGAAGTATGTCGTTGGACATGCTGTGCAAGTCTCCATGAGAAATGATGATGCGTCTGAATTTGACCGAGAAACTATATCTGACTGGACGTTGATTCTAGCAATTCCAACACCTTGACGCCATATTTCATCAGACGCTGGCCGCCACGAGATGCGCGCCCGTTGGAAATTCCAGGATGCCTTCAACCACGTAATCATCAAGCTCAAGAATTGACTCGCTGAGCATCGTTTTGAGAGTGTCGTCACTCAGCGCGGCGATGGCGTTCGCGTAGGGCAAGGCTGCAAAGTGACCCTGGAAAAACTCTTCCGCTGGACCAACTGGGGTTTCCCGAATTTCTGACCGTATTTCCACGTGACTGAAATTTGCGCAGTTGAACAGATTCCTGAGCTCCTCAGCATTTCCCAGCGAGTGCGCGGCGGCCAATGATGTTCTGACTGCGGCTCCTACGTAAGGTTCCATAATATTGAGCTGGGCGACAGGGTAAGAGTTGTCCTCCAATGGACCCCAGGCGCACACGACCAGACTGCCACCTGGCGCCAACACCCGTCTCATCTCCCTCAAAGCGACCGCAGGCTCCGGGCAGAACTGGAGCGCCTGCAGGACAAGCACGACATCAAAAGACGAGTCATCGAACGGCATCGACTGAGCATCACCCTAACGCCACTCAACAGTCACGGCAGATTCAAGTCGAGGTGTTTCCCTCGCTTTGATTAGCATACTTTCGTTGAGGTCCAAACCCACCACTCGTCCTGTTTTGCTGACGAGTTCGGCGGCGCACCGAGCTACGAATCCCGGTCCACAGCCAACATCCAGGACGCGATCATCGGGTTGAATTTCAGCGAGTTCGACGAGACCTTGGACCCACGGTTCCATGAGCAGGCTGACGTATCGCTCATAGAATTCCGCCGAGTTCCCTTCAACTTGCCAGCGTTCTTGCTTCGTCAAGCTATCGCTCCATCAATGCGTAAGAAGGTTCACATTATGGCGCCATTCTCATGATAAGCCATAGAAGTCAGGCTCGGTCTGCTTCGGAGAATCCGAACCAGGGCGACACAAAACGCCCAGTGGCAAAATTGAATTGTGGGGCTATTCAGCCGTGTCGGGAAGCCAACCCCAGGGTCTCGGCCCCCAGTCGGCGGCGAACACTTCTCCGCTCTTAATGGTGACGACAGGAGTCAGGGCTTTGTCGCCTCGCAGGGTTTCGCCCTCGGTGTCTTGGAACACCCAGTCGCCAGTTGCTTCTTCCAGAACGCTGATGTCGGCCTCGCGACCCACGGCCAGGCTTCCCAACGAGTCAGCCATGTCCAGCGCGCTAGCCGGGTTGATCGTAGACATGCGGATTACGTCCTCAAGAGAGAAGCCCAGAGCAAGGAAACGCGAAAGCATCTCGGTCATGCTGTGGACGGTGTGCAGGCGTCCGGGGATGGTGAGGTCGGTGCTTATGCTTCTTGGCACGACTCCGCCATCCAGGGCGCGGCGGGCCACGTCGAAGCTGAAGTTCTGGCGTCCGTGAGCTGTGTCCAGAAACACTCCGCGCTCCTGAGCCTCCAGAAGCTCCGGCAGAACGTTGCCGTCGTCTCCCATGATATTGCCTGAGTTGCCGCTGAATAAATGTGTGATTATGTCACCCTGCTCCAGTAGAGGAAGCAACTGTTGCGTGATCGTCGGACCGCCTTCTTCAACGAAACGGTCTCCGATGTGGACCATCAGTCGAACGCCGCCGTCGTTGGCGGCCTGTTTGGCAAGCTCGACCATCTCGATGCCCATCCTCGGCACTCCGGGGCCAACGGCGCGAATCTTCACGCCCTGAATCAGGCCACGGTTGGCCTGGATGACGTTTACCGTCTCCTCCAGGTCAATGTCCTCTCGCCGAGAGAGGTCGGGCTGGAAGTTGAGACCGGCGCGCGATATATGAAGCATGCAAAAGATGCGGGTCTTGGACTCCGGGACGATGAAGCGGGGGAAGCCGCCGAAAGTGTAGCAACCGGCGCTTCCGGCATCCACCAGCGTGGTGACGCCAGAGAAGACGCCTGCCAAATCGGGTTTCACGCCGGTCTGGTTTACGCCATCATATACATGGGTGTGCAGGTCTATGAGTCCGGGAACCACCAGCTTGCCGCTCACGTCTACGACTCGAGTCTCCGGTCCGGGTCGGATGTTGGGGGCCACCTGGGATATCGAGCCATCTTGAACGGCAATATCAAAAGTCCCTCGAAGATTTTGAGATGGGTCCAGGACTTCTCCGCCCTTGAGTAGAAGATCGGTCATTTGAGGGTTCACCTCCGCGCTGGCGGTCTGGTCTGCCGCCGCCTGACCGATGTTATCTCACTCGCTGGAACGGACGCAAGGCTAGTTCGTGAGCATCACACCCACCGCCGCCGGAAGGCCAGCGCGATCAGCGCAAGGATGTATTCCAACTCACTCGCATATTATTGATCAAGCGTTCCGTCACACTTGAATTGTAAATTATACTAATGAGCCATCACGATCTTGAGAGTCTCTGTTAGGCTCGGAACACGGCCCAGAGCCGGATTGGGCTTTACAAGTAGATATTGTATCGCCAGCTTGACCGCTTCAGAAAAATCGATTTGACCATTGTCGTTCAAGTCCGAAGAGCAAAGCATGTTGAACGCGCTCATCTCCTCGTTGATTTCCAGAGAACCCGAAATGCCAGTGTTTTCCGAGTAATCGAAAAACACGCTGCCAGAGTAAGCGCCACTCCTGAGGTCGTCACGATTGACGAGCAGCGGGATGCTCAAAGACTCGCCAGGGCTGAGAACTCCAGTGCCGTTGGGGTCATCACTACTAGCAGCGAATTCCGCCTTGAGCCAAGATGCGTCAACCAGTCCA
>DCAW01000181.1:9120-11477 GCA_002313895.1 Dehalococcoidia bacterium UBA1123 | reverse complement strand
CCACTCCTCCTGGTTAGCGGAGAGTGAGGATGAATTGTTCGACTACTCCCCCGATTACGCGGACATGATCGCCGAGAAGGGCATATTCGTTGACCCGACACTGGCGCTAAGTCGCCTGAACCAACTTCGAAGCGTTGACGGCATAGGCCCCGCCAGCGGAGCGTTTGCAAGCACTGACCTCAGGTACGAGATTCTACGGGATATGTGGGATCGGGGCGTGAAATTCGTAACCGGCATGGACTCCGGCATGACCAATGCTAATTTCGACGATTTTGCCTACATTCCAGAGGTGATGGTGGAAGACATGGGCATCACTCCAATGGAGGCAATCATCTCGGCGACGCAGGTGTCGGCGGACTGTTTGGGCTTACTTGATGAGATTGGCACTCTTGAGGAAGGCAAGGCCGCCGACGTGCTGATAATCAATGGCAACCCTGCTGTGGACATCAAGGCGCTGCACGACGTGAACACTATCGTCAAGCAGGGCCAGATTGTCAAACAGGAGAACGAGTTGCTTATCTGACGGCAACTGGATATACGCTGGTTTCCGGGCGCTGTTAGGAATGTTAGTCATCTCTGTGCGATAGTGGAGAAACCAGTTCACAGCCAACTGGTCTAGGAAATACTCTGTGTCCAAGGTCGTGTGCACAACGATACCAAATCGTTGATCGGGTGATGGAATCGTTAACACTGGAGTCGGAGTCGGGAGTGCAAGAGTGGACGTAGGTGGCACAGGAGTTGATGTCACTGCATGGGCCGATCCTACGGCGATTTGGGTAGTGACCAAAAATATGATGGAGCCTATTACCAGGACGTACCGCAACATCGGCGGTAGCTTCATGTAGAACTTGACCAAAATGTGTCTTTCCGTTCAACCTCAACTAATCATTCGCGGATGCCTACGTTATGAGCGTCGATTAGAGTTTCATAATTGGGAATGCCGTTCGCACGCCTTGCGACCATTTCCCACACCGGTGTTTGCTACAGACTATCGGGTTGGAGTTAACTCGATCTATCCTGGTAAGGCAACTGACTGTTCAATACCTGTGTGAATTTCGGTCTGACTAGGCCTCAGTGACGCACCTTGCGGGGTCGGACTCAGACAGGACGTGGGGCATGTGCCCGGTGTGAATGTAGTCTGCCGCCAGCTTGCCGGCCATAGGCCCTCGCCCGAAGCCCGACGATGCCAGACCGCTGACGATGTGGAGGTTGTCTCGCAGGGGAATCTTTCCGATGATTGGGGAACCGTCCATTGAGAAGGGCATCAGCCCCGCCCATGTGCGGGCGATGGGCAGATCGGCCACTAAAGGCACGATCTCTGAGGCGTGGCCTCGGTTTGTCTCGATGCCTGTGGCATCAGGGGTTAAGTTGTAACCGAGGCTTTGACGGTCGCCACCGAAAATTATCTCGCCGTTTTTGCGTTGGCGCCCGTATAGGTGTCTCGCGAACCGCTTGTCGCCTTTGTGGGTCAGGTCCGGCGGAGTGGAGTCATCGGCCCCATTGTTGCTGTTCCATGTGAAACTGGACTCGGCGGAGGATATGTCGTGGAAAATCCGAGGCGGCAGGCTCTCGGTGGCCCACATCTGGCCTCGTATCGGAACGATGGGAATTTGTAGGCCCAGCATACGGCCCACAGGGTCACACCACGCGCCGGCCGCAATCACCAGCGTTTCAGAGTTGTGCTCGCCTCGGTTGGTCTGAACCGCATATGTGCCATCAGGCCGAATCTCGATGGACTGAACCTCGCGGCCGGTGTTAATCGTCGCGCCTACATTTCGAGCCGCATGCGCGAAGGCCTGTGTGGATTTCACAGGGTCAGCCTGGCCTCTCGTGGGGGCGTACATATACCCCAGCAGTTCGGGGTTAGCCTCCGGCTCGATGGCGCGGGCCTCTCTCGGGGTCAGAAGCTCGGCCTCGAAGCCGTTGGATTTCAGCGACAACACCCGGTCCTGGATGAAGTCGTATTGATCCCGAGTGTGAATGCCAGTCAGTGAACCGGACAGTCGGAACTCCATATCATAGCCCATATCGATTTGCAGTCTCTTGAAAATCTCAAGACTGCCCATCGTCAGGTAGGCTTGCAGATCAGGCACGTTGCCCCAGCCAGAGCCACCCAGTCCACCCATGTTCTGGCCGGAGGCTTCGGAGGCGATTTCACCACGCTCCAGAAGGGCGACGCTTCTTCCATGTTCCGCCAGATGAAAGGCTGTTGAGGCGCCGGCGATGCCGCCGCCGATAATCAGGATGTCTGAGTCGGGCATAGTTTTCTCTCAAACCGGTATTTAAGTGTCAGTTGGTCAGGTATCAGGTGACGTGGTTCGCCGTCATGTTTTAGCGATTCCCTGACACCTGACACC
>DCAW01000181.1:0-8809 GCA_002313895.1 Dehalococcoidia bacterium UBA1123 | reverse complement strand
CCTGACACCTGACACCCTGATTCCTGTTACTTCGTTTATGCTGGATATGCCAGTCTGCCCTGACGCTCAGTGAATGCGCGAAGCAGGAGTCCGGTTCCGTTGGTCACGTACAGGGTGGACATGTCCTCGCCTCCGAAGGTGCAGTTGGTGGGTTGGTCCACCTTCAGGGGATGTCGCTCAATCACCCCACCAGAGGCGGAAAAGACGTAGATAGAGGGTCCGGGGCCGCCGATTCTGTTCCCCGCTGTCGCCACAATGTTGCCCTCGGTGTCGAGAACCATACCGTCGATGCCGCGATGATCGCCGAATTCGTGGATGACCTCGCCGTCTCCCAGGCTTCCATCGTCGTTGACCGGATAGGCGCGAAGCTGGCGCTTCTCGTCCGGCCCCCGCCCGCTCTGGGCAACGTAGAGAGTCTTGTGATCCAAGGAGAACAGGAGACCGTTGGGGCGGGTAGTGTCGAAGGTCACGCGGGTGATGCTCCAGTTTCCATTGTCACCAGGGTCCAGGCGGTACACCGAGTCGTGGTCAAGCTCTTTGTTAGAGCGGTCGTGGCTCCACTCGCCTCCGGCTCCCTCGTAAAACGGGTCGGTGAACCACACGCGCCCCTGCGGGTCGATGGCCAGGTCGTTGGGTATGTTGAACTTCTGCCCCTCGAAGCCGTCGGCCAGGACTGTGGTTGAGCCGTCGGATTCGTAGCGCACAACGCGGCGCCCTCCGCCCTCGCAGGCGAACAGCGTGCCATTGGAGTCCATCATCAGCCCGTTGGCGTTGTTGGTATTCTCGCGATACAGCGACGTGCCGCGGGTCTGCGGGTCGAATCGCAGTATTCTACTGCTGGGGATATGAGTGAACAGCAGGCCACTGCCGTCCCAGGCCGGCCCCTCGGTGACTCCGCCGTAAGGGCCATTTACGATGGTGAAATTCCAGGTCATTTTCTCTCTCCCTGATGTTGGATGAATCTGTTTCGGTGAGCAGGCTTGAGTTTTAGATAACCTCGTCCGACTCGCCCATGTCTCCGACGTCTCCGCCGCCCAACTCGGCTCCAACAGCCTGAATCCTGCCGAATTCGTTGCGGAACCCGTTGTGCATCGTGCGGGCGTCTGAGCTGTACAGGACAAACCTTGCGCCCTCCCTCAGCCATTTTGTGCTCAGGTCCACCGTCTGGTGGTGGAACAGGGTTGGCACGTTGTGAGCCTTGCAGATGCGGAGCACCTCTCTGAGAGCGGCTTCGTAATCCGGGTGGTCGTACTGGTCAGGAATGCCCAGCGAGATGCTCAGGTCGTTGGGGCCGACGAAAATGGCGTCGATGCCCTGAACCTGGAGGATGTTGTCCAGATTCTCGATGGCCGGAACGCTCTCGATGCCGACGATGCAAATGCTGTTGCGGTTGCGGTTTTCCAGATACGATTTGGTGGCCTCGGAGGGGAACTCGCCGTCATCGATGATTTTGCGGACCTGCGCTCCCTTGAGCGGGCGCCACTTGGCGGCGGCAACAACCTCTTTTGCCTCCTCTACAGTCTCGCAATATGGCGCCAGAATGCCGTGAGCGCCAGCGTCCAGGGCCATCGTGATGTAGTGGGAATCCGGTATGGGAACTCGGACGATGGGAACCACGCCGCTGAAGTTGAACGCCGCCAGGAAGTCGGCGACATCGTCCCGTCCTCTGGGGGAATGCTCTGTGTCGATAACCACGTAGTCCAGCCCGAAGTTGGACATGGCTCCGCCCCACCGAGGGTTGCGGCTCATGCTGAGCATCGTGCCATAGACGATGCCACCGGCCTCCATCTTTTGCTTCAGTTCATACCCATTCATGGTTCCTCCTCGCAGGAATTTTCCGTATTGTGACATGGAAGTTCAGAGGGGCAAATATACTATCCGTGATCTCTCGCACCGCAGAGTGTACCAGCTTGGAACGGGATTGATAAGCGATGGATTCTGGGCAAGCAGATATTGGCTCAAATTCCGTCGCGCCCATAATTCTCCGGTAGGAATTCCGATGCTGCTAAGGCACGGTTCATGGAGAAATCCTTTCAAAGCCACCAAATTAAACGTAGATGTTGAGACACGAAGAATTGGCTACTTAATGAGGATTTGAGCGCATGAACGCACAAATTAAGAAGTTCGTCGCAATATTGAGCGCAATCGTCGCGATGTCATTGTTTGTTGCGGCTTGTTCGACTCCAAGTGTCGATCAGCCAGCAAGCCCGGTGGTGACTCAGCAGATTGTGCCAATGGAGGTGGCAGAACCCGAGCCGGTTGACCATCAGGGAGTGTTCCTGCGAATAATCGGTCCGCTAGACGAAGAGCGAGTCTATTGTCTGGATATCCCAGGCCACCGCTCAGGTATGCGGTTAGAGACCCCAATGCAGGCGCTCACCCGTAAACACGGTATTTGGAATCTGGATGGACGATTCGACTCGGCGGCTCTCGTGAACAGCCAGGTACGCATGCCCGAATATGAGTTGTGCTTGGAGGCCGATAGCGCGTCGGCAGGAGCCAGCCTCGGATTGGCGGATTGTGGCGACGCGGAGACCCAGACCTGGATGCTGCAAGATTCAAGCGAATTCGCGTTGGCAGCGTCCCAGCAGTTGTGCGTCACAATCGAGGAGGGACCGGGCATAGATGCCGGTGGCCCTCAATATGTGAGGAGGGGCGGTAGACTCGAAACATGCTTTCCACAGGCCAGTGACCGTCAGCGATGGACGACGGCGGTGCCTCAATAACTCCGTTATTCCAGCTATTCCAGCGTCAGTTTGCCATTCTCCAAAACGACCTCGCCGCTGACCTTCATAGTGGCGTCTGAGAGGAACAGCCACTGGTGATAGCTGGACAGGTACTCGCCGCCGGACTCCTGGTTATCTCCGAGACTGAAGCGCAACATTCCGTCGCCATAGCCATAGTAGGGGATGACCTTTTCGTGCCCTGGCAGCATTGTGAGGGCGGGGTTGACGCCTGCGTTGAACTCCCCGAACCGGTCGAAGGCTCCGTTCTGCAAACCCCACATCGCCTGCACGTAGTTGTTGTGATGCTGAGAGCTGATGCTTGTGATTCGGTTGCCCTGAAACTCATAGGTGAGCGTGCCAACTTCTCGGCCCATGAACGTTTCGTTGGAGCATACAAGCGTGCCTTCGGTGTCAAGAATATCGACTGTCCTGATAGCGCCAGAAGGCAGCTCGACCTCGCGGTCTCGCGCGCTGCCGGGCAATGCGTAGCCGTTGATGAACTCTTTAGAGGCGACGCCATTGCCTCGATGGAAGTGCGCGTCCTCCAGCCGGAATTTTATGTCGGTGCCTGCCGGGTTGGTTATTTCGATAGTGCTGTTGCGGAGCGCGTCGATGAGTCGTTCCTGGCGTGACGTGAGCGCCTCGTAGTCGATGTACAGCGCCTGCTCGTACATTTCCGACAGTTTGCGGAACGTGTCGGGGTCGCGTTGTTCCATGATCCAGTGGAAGTGGATTGAGCGGCCTTGCCAGGTCTTCAGGATTTTCTCTGTCTGGCCTGGATTTAGGTTCCAGTGGTTGGGAAGCCAGAGGTAGATGTCTGCCAGGTCGAAGAGCGATTCCAGCGCTTTGTCTTCCATCTCTTTAAGGGCGGCATCCTCGCTGCGACGCATCTTGAGACGGACAGATTGCAGGCCAGGTGGATAGAGCATCCCAGCGAAAAGCTCCACTGCGCCTGCTTTTACGATCTCGATTCGCACCTGCTCCAGCAGTTCGGGAAAGTAGGTGGGGTCGGCATGGATCAGAAACTTCTCTCCGGGCTGGGTCTGAAGCGATCCATGCACAATGAGCTTGGCCATTCTCGACCAGTCGCCTTGAAAGTCATACGATGGCGCCATGTTTTCTTGGACCTCCAATTTCCGGGTGTGTTGAATAGATTGAGCAACCGAACGCAAGAAGTCAGGTGCTCAGGACGGTGATGGGTAGATTAGCAACAGTTGTTGAGACGGTCAAACGCTGCGAATTGCTCCGATCCCAGGGGTGATTTCTCAGCGCCCGGTTGATATAAAAAATCCAGGTGTGTATCATGCGAACCCCCAGATGATACCTAATGCTTTCATAAACGCACCATCCTGGGATAGCATCGACTGCGCGACCAATTATTGAAGTAGTCAACAGAACCTGACTCACTCAAATTCGCTTCTTATTGGCCATTCTAGCCTCCAAATCACTATGAAAGGCTGTAACCCAAAACGCCCACAGTAGTAATTGCCAACAACGTCAAAGTGCTTGCCCGTAGAATGGTTTGGCGGTTATTTGTGCGACTCAGTTCCCCGCCTATTGACTCCAATCGCGTTTCGATTACTCCGTTCCGCATGTCGATGCCGGTGAGTCGACTGTCAACAGCGTCGAACCGAGTGTCAACACTGACAACCTGAGGTTGCATCAACGACGGGCGCGCAAGTTACTTATGGGGCATTACGCCGAAAGGAACCGACGTTGACCACGATCCCATTAGAGCCTATCGACTCCGTGACCATCACCATGCTGATGGACAATTCTTCGGATATGCTGCTTCAAAGTCAGGGACCGGCGAATCGACCGTCCCTGTCGGGAGACAACGCGAGGGTAGCGACTCGATTTCTGGAGAATGGCGAGGTCAGAAATTCCCTGATCGCAGAACATGGATTCTCGGCTCTTGTCGCCGTCACCAAAGGCGAATATGCTCACCGCATTCTGTTCGACGCGGGTGTCAGTTCCAATGGAGTTGTGGAGAATATGCGACGCCTGGAACTGTCCCCCAAAAACATCGAGACAATGGTCATGAGCCACGGGCACTTCGACCATACAGTTGGCCTTGATGGGTTGACTAACGCGCTAGGAGGCACGGTCAACTTGCCGGTGATGATCCATCCTGAGTTCTGGAGCCGCCGGCGCATTGCCATCCCAGGACGTTCGCCCAGCGAATTGCCCGCGACCAGCAAGCCAGCGTTAGTGGGCGCGGGGTTTGAGATAATCGAGAATCGCCAGCCTTCGTTCCTTTTGGACGGCTCGGTGTTGGTCACAGGTGAGGTGGACCGCACAACCGAGTTCGAGACCGGATTCCCCGTCCACCAGGCGTTCCACGATGAGGGCGGATGGCAGCCCGACCCGCTGATTCTAGACGACCAAGCATTGGTAATGAATGTACGCGACAAGGGACTGGTTGTGCTGACCGGTTGCGGCCATTCGGGAATCGTGAATATAGTTCATTATGCCAAGAAACTCACTGGCGTGGATGACGTGTATGCAGTCCTTGGAGGGTTCCACCTCAGTGGGCCGATTTTCGAGCCGATAATTCAGGCGACAACACAGGCGCTGGCGGCTCTCAACCCACGGCACATCGTGCCCGCTCACTGCACCGGATACAAGGCCGTCCACGCTCTGGCGGCGGCGATGCCTGATGCCTTCATACAGAACTCCGTCGGCACGAGGTTCGAGTTTTAGACGTGGTTGCCTTCTTCACCAGAGCTCCAAGGGCCAGACGAACTCTCATTTTCGGCTCTACGATGCACGTCTGGAGCGATCTATTCTTCGCGCTAATGGTGCCGCTATTGCCCATCATCAAAGAGGATATGGACCTGTCGTTCACTGAGGTGGGCCTGCTCAGATCGGTATTTAACGGCGCGTCTGGAGTGTTGCAGATACCGGCTGGATTCCTGGCCGAGAGTGTAGGCGAGTTCTGGATGCTGGTTTGGGGCAACATTTGGGTGTCGGCTGGACTGGTTGGAATGGCCGCGTCTCCGATATTTATCGTTCTGTTGGCGGCCTCGGCCATCGGAGGGCTTGGAGGCGGAGCGCAGCATCCGTTGGCCTCCAGCATGGTGTCTCGCGCTTACGATGATCGTGGACGCTCAACAGCCGTCGGCACGGTGAACTTCGCTGGAGACCTGGGCAAGATGGTTGCGCCTGTGATGGCAGGACTGTTCGCCGTCGCCCTGGGGTGGCGGGCCACGATGTTCATAGTGGGTATCGCCGGCCTTGTCTTTATGTTTGCTTCGATGTTAACTCGGCGATCTGTGGACATCGGAAGGCCTGTTGTTCAGACCGCTGAAACTCCGGAGGGGCTGTCTGAGTCGGAAAATAAGGCACAAATGGCCGGATTCATCACGCTCAGCGGTGTTGGAGTCCTCGACGCCGCGGCTCGGACAGCGGCTCTGGTGTTCCTGCCCTTCGTCATGGATGCTAAGGACATGGGCGCGGCGCAGATCAGCGTAATGTTGTTTCTGCTGTTCGCAGGTGGGGCCGCAGGCAAATTCGTTTGTGGCTGGCTGGGCGACCGATTCAGCACGGTCAGCATCATCTGGGGAACCAAGGGGCTGACCGCCCTGATGCTGTTCTTGTCACTCATAACTCCGCCCCTGGCGATGGCGCCACTGATGGTTCTGACAGGAATCGGCTTGAACGGCACGTCATCGGCGCTGTACGCTACGGTGTCTGATTTCGTGCCTGCCACCCGGCGAGCCAGATTCTACGGTTTTTACTACACAACCAACGAGATTGGGACAGTCATCGCCCCGCTCGTATACGGCCTGGTTGCCGACATCTTTAGTCTGAACACCACCATGATCGTCATGGGAATCGCGACTGCGGCGATCTTGCCTGCCAGCCTGACGCTGCGCAAGCACCTTGAACCGAAGGCGAAGGCAGATGCATCCACTGGTTAGTCCAGAATTGTTGACCGCCTCATTCTGTCAGGCCATGCAATGATATGATGTTGCTCGAAATCAAGAGCGAGGGAAAAAATGAAAATAACTGACATTCAAGTTAACCAACTCAAGCCTCCAGAGGGTCGCGCCGGAGGCCGCCTGTTAGTCCGTGTGTTCACCGATGAGGGAATCGTCGGTCATTCAGAGGGATCGCGAGGCCTGGGCGTGTTCAGGGCCTATCTGGAGGAGATGATAACCCCCCTTCTCGTAGGTGTTAGTCCTCTCCAGCCTCGGCAGATTTGGGAGAAACTAGCCCTGGGAACCGGTGAACGCGCAACGCGCCTCCCGTCTCAGATCGTCGGGGCCATCGACGTCGCCTGCTGGGACATTATGGGCAAGGCGGCAGGAATGCCTGTGTACGCTCTTCTTGGCGGCGCTAGAAGGACCGAGATTCCCCTGTATTGGAGCCGAGGCAACGGTTGGAAGAAAGAACCCGAAGAGATGCTCGAAGAGATTCAGGAAGGCTACGAAAAGGGATACCGGGCCTTCAAGGTGCGGATGGACTGGCGAGACTACCGGCAGGACAGTGACCCAGTGAAGGACATGGCTATCTTCCAGAAATGCCGCGAGTGGCTGCCCGATGACGTTCCTCTGGGATTCGACGCCAACTGTGGCTACTCGGTGTCCACGGCTATAGAGCAGGGCCGGCAATTGGAAGAGATGGGCGCGGCGCATTTCGAGGAGCCTTTGCCACAGTACGACTTTCCTGGCCTGCGTCAGGTGGTTGACGCTTTGGATGTTGCCATCTCAACTGGAGAGCAGGAAATCTCGGCCTGGAGATTCCGTGACCTGATGATGCTGGGGAACCCCGACATACTCCAGCCCGATATCCTGAACGTCGGCGGTCTGTCAGAAGTTGTGAGGGTCTTCGAGATGGCAGTCGTTAACAACAAAGTTGTCATGCCTCACAGTCCCAGTCTCGGCCTCAACTCGTTGGCCAGCCTTCACGCATACAGCACTGTGACCAACGCCGTTAGGCCTCACGAGTTCTCCGAGGAATTTACAGGCCCTGTGGCCCACGTCGCGTCATTGTTCGTCGATCCCATCGTTCCTGAAAACGGGGCCATCAAACTAAACGACCGCCCAGGCCTCGGTGTGGAGATAGACGAAAAGGCTCTGGCTGACGCGATAATCGCCTGACGTTTTGATAGTGTCGAGCGAAACAACCCTTTGCTATGCTGAGCGGGGTCGAAGCATCTGGCCGTGATTAAACCAACCAATGCCTAACTGACACCAGACCCTTCGAGAGCCCTCTCAGTGTGGCGGAGGTTCATTGCAATACTGCGTCGAAGCGTGGCGAACGGCGCGACAATCGCTTGCCGATCCTGGGCTGGGTCAGTAAAATTCGATTCGTGAATTCTGTTACACCGTCGCAGCCGAAATTCTCTTTGCTGCGACGCATCCCCTTCTACTATGGTTGGATCATCCTTATCGCGGGTGGTCTGACTATTTTCACTTCTGCCCCCGGCCAAACTTACGTCGTGTCTGTATTTATTGATCCCATGATCGATGACCTCGGCTGGTCGCGGAACCTCTACTCCAGCCTTTACACAGGCGGTTCGCTGACTGCCGCGCTGGCCGTGCCATTTATAGGCCGCATGTTGGACAGATTCGGCGGGCGAATAATGCTCACCTCGGTTGCAATCGCATTTGGCGCGGCAACTGTGCTAATTGGCTCCGTTGCCTCGCCCATACACCTGTTTCTAGGATTTGTGGCCATCCGCGCGCTTGGGCAAGGATCGTTGCAACTCATCAGTTCGACGTTGGTGGCTATGTGGTTCGTCCACAGGCGCGGACGCGCAATGGCGCTGATGGCGTTGGCGTCTCCCCTGAGTCAGGCCGCGTTCCCGATACTGGTGTTTTCTCTGATTTCAGCCTGGGGTTGGCGCAGCGCCTGGGTTATTCTTGGCGCGATAATATGGGTGGTCCTGATTCCGGTGGGCATCTTGCTCGTTCGTCGCAGTCCTGAATCTGTGGGACTTTTGCCAGACGGTGTGACACGCCCAATGAACAGCCCCCGCGCGCAGTCCAACATATCAAGCGAAGACAACGATTGGACGCTGAGCGAGGCGGCGCGAACTCGCACGTTCTGGATGTTGCTGTTCGTTGGAACGCCCC
>DCAW01000056.1:53814-54327 GCA_002313895.1 Dehalococcoidia bacterium UBA1123 | reverse complement strand
ATCCGAGAAGTTGCTTGAGATCGCCCGACTTTATGGGAGTGAATCTCCCCTGGGCGCAACGTATATTCAGGACAACACGCCACAATCTGAGTAAATTCCCGGACGGGCCATTCGACGGCGTTGTATGCCTCTGGACGCTGATGGACATACCAGATGCCGAGGCGACATTGGCCAGCGTGGCGAGAGTATTGAGACCTGAGGGCTGGTTCGTGATGTGTGTCACCCATCCCTGCTTCTACTCTCCAGAATCGAGCGACGTAGTGGACGACAATGGAGTTGCCGTGCGAGAGGTTCGGAATTATTTCAAAGTAAGTTTCTGGGTCTCGAACACGTCAAACCCGAAGAGCGTTAGGGTGAAGGTCGGAGCGCACCACCGGACGATGAGCGCCTACTTGAACGCAATTACTGACGCTGGTTTGGTGCTGGAGCGCACGGGCGAACCTCAAGATGTTGACGCCGTCACTGGCCCTGTCGCTCATTCTCGACCGACGCCTCTGACGTTCATGGTTCGCT
>DCAW01000056.1:50190-53431 GCA_002313895.1 Dehalococcoidia bacterium UBA1123 | reverse complement strand
AGCTCAGCGGTGATATGGTCGGTGATCAGGACGTTGACTAGTCCGCTGCTGAGGGCGACTTTCAACGGCAGAATCCGCTCTCGGCTTGCGCCCACCACGGCGATGGTTTTCGCCCTTCTTTCTACCATCCGATACAGGCCATCCAGACCCAGGCCGATGGCGTGGACATCGCTCTGCTCTACCACACCGCCCGCACGGTCGAACCACCAGTGGGACGCGATCTCTCCCACAGCGCCCCGCGTCACCAGGTCTTTGACGGCTTCGACGCTCATGAGATTGGTCCGCACCACCGTCGAGTTTTCAGGGTCCGGTGATGCCAGCGGGACAATCGCCATCGTTGCGCGCTGGTACTGCTCGGTAACTCGCTGGACCAATGGCAGCGCCTCGATTGTTTCGGAAATTCGGCTGTCCACAACGGCAGGCGCGGGGAGCAGTAGAGACCGGCCCCCGAACTTGGACGCGATGGATGAAGCCAGGATGTTTGCCTCGAAGGGATCATACTCCACGCCCATGACGCCCTCCATCGGAACAACGGTTAGGTCTGGGAGCGGATGCGGCGCCTTGATTTGCCGGGTAATGTAGTTTGCCATTCGGCCCCAGGGCATCAGAAGAATATCCCGGTTCGTCAGGTGGTCCTCCAGATACCATGCCGCCGCCTGAGCGATAGCCAGGACCAGAGCCTCCTTGGTGGCTGTCTCCTCGGTGGTGTCCAGAACGTCGGCTCTGCCGGGAACGATAACCACGTCCTCCAACTCGAAGCGGTATCGCATCTCGTGTCGGAGGGCAGTGCTGTCGTCGTCTGACAGGGGAGGCACGACCAGAGTCCTGATGATGCCTTCGCTTCGGGCGCGGCTGAGCCACCGGCGGATTGTGGACTGATCCACGCCCCGGTCTGCCGCCAACTCCTCAATCGGCTCGCCAAGTTCGTAGTGACGCACGGAAACGTCCACCAGGTCGCTGATGGAACGTTGATTGCGATTTCTGGGGCCTTGCATCAGTCCTTACCCCTTTGGTGCGTGTATGTGCATTAATCCACGAACATGCACAAGAATCGCATGTACGGCGTTACTTTGTCAAACGTGCATCACCAACGCTCGGATGCCCTGTTAGCATTCGCGATATGGGGCGTGCGGCTGTCAATGTCGTCCGCCTTTCGTTATGCGGGGCGAGTTCCCGCATCGCTGAATTGACTCGATCCAGAAGCGAATATCCCACTGAGACGATGACTTAGCCGCTAAGGAGAGTGAATGATAATAGAAGCTTCCAACGCCCAGGCAGTTGAAACCTGCACGCCGCTGAGTGTGGCGCTAAAGAGGGACATCGCCTGGGCAGGCGGCAAAGCAGCCAATCTTGGTGAGATGATTAACGCCGGGATTCCCGTGCCCGACGGGTTCGTGGTGGCGACCTCGGCGTATCGAGCGTTCATGATTGAGCATGGCCTGGATGAGATGGCGCGTGAGGCGCTTACGGGCGTCAATATCCAGGACTCCGTCGAACTCGCGAGCGCGGCGTCCGACATCCGGCAGCGCATCGTCTCCAAGAACATTTCACCAGATCTGGCATCGGATATTCTCCAAAAGCACACCAGCCTTGAGAAAGGCCTGGTCGCCGTGCGCTCGTCCGCGACCGCTGAGGACATGGATAACGCATCGTTTGCCGGACAGCAGGACGCTTACCTGGACGGCGAAGGAGCCGTTGAGCTTATTCGGGCAGTGAGGGATTGCTGGCCATCGGTCTTCGAGGCGCGGGCCATCTTCGATCGAGAAGAACAGGGCATCGACCACTCTGAGGTTGACATCGCCGTCGTTGTTCAGTAGTTGGTTCCTGCCGACGTCTCAGGAGTCATGTTCACGGTGGACCCTGCCGGCAACAGCGACGAAATACTGGCTGAGGCGATTCTGGGACTGGGCGAACCCCTGGTGTCGGGGAACCTCTCACCCGATGCCTATTCGGTGAGTAGGGAAGATCTAAAAATCGTCCGTCGAGGATTGGTCACTCAGCCGCGGCTGCTGACTCGGAACGGCAATCGTTCCGGCTCCCGGGAAATCTTCATTCCCAAAAGTCGCCAGAATATGCAAAAACTCGGTGACAAGCAGGCCATTGCTCTGGCAGAGATGGGATTGCGTCTGGAGAATCTTTATGGCCGACCCCAGGACGTCGAATGGGCGTTCGTAGGCGACAGGCTCAACATCCTTCAGTCGCGCCCCATAACTACCACCCAGGCCCCAGATGCTTCGCCCAACGAAGGGTTGGGAACGCTGAACGCCTTGGTCTCGGGAGCCTCTGCCAGCCCCGGCATTGTGGCCGGAACACTTCGGATAATCAATGACGCTGCCCAGGTCGACCAGGTGCTGAAAGGCGACATACTCGTCACCGAGATAACGATTCCCGATTTCGTGCCCGCGATGAAGCGGGCGGCGGCTATCGTCAATGACCGGGGCGGTAGGACGTGCCACGCTGCCATTGTAAGCCGTGAGATGGGCCTGCCCTGTATTGTGGACACAATCGACGGCACAACCAGCTGCGAGGCATCCCGGTGGCAACGGTGGACAGCGGGGCCGGAGAGGTGTATGGGGGCGACCATCAGACGAAACTCGTTCCACAGGTAATCGAGATTCCAATTCAAAGGGTGGCGGCAATGTGCGTCGATGGCGTGGGGTTGCTACGGGTTGAATTTATGATTGCCCAACTGGGCGAGTATCCCCGCTCCATGCTGGAATCGGGTCGAGCCTAAGAGTACATCCGCCATCTGGCTCACGAGTTGGAACGGTTCGCCACGGCATTCCCACCTCGGCCTGTGGTTTACCGATTCTCGGACTTCAAGACCAATGAGTACCGCAACCTCAAAGGCGGGGAATCTTACGAGCCTTTCGAGGAGAACCCCATGATCGGCTATCGCGGCTGCGCCCGCTACATCGCCGAACCAGATTCGCTCTGGAGGTCGAAGCCCTCAAGCGAGTTCGCGCAAAATACTCCAACGTGGGCGCAATGGTCCCATTCGTGCGAACTGTGTCCGAGGTGGAAGGCGTAATATCTCTGCTCCGAGAACAGGGACTGGAGCGAGGCCCCGACTTCAAGCTGTGGATGATGGCTGAACTGCCCACGAATTTCCTTTTATTGGACAGGTTCCTGGACACGGGCATCGACGGAGTGTCCATCGGGAGCAACGACCTGACGCAGTTGGTTCTGGGCGTGGACAGGGACAACGAACAGCTGCCGAGATGTTCGACGAACGCGACCC
>DCAW01000056.1:48516-49789 GCA_002313895.1 Dehalococcoidia bacterium UBA1123 | reverse complement strand
GGGCCCTTCGGTGTACCCAGAGCTTACACGAAAGCTCGTCGGGTGGGGCATCACGTCCGTCTCGGTAACACCGGATATGATTCAGCAGACCCGTCAAATCCTTCACGACGCCGAGATCGCCAACGTCGCTTAGCGTTCGATAGCTATATGGATTATGGCGCACGGACCAGACTGTCGCATCCTCCTCGGGCTGTTCCTGACGCCGAGTCATCATGGGCCGACATTCCTTTCCTAGGGTCGGCCCTTTTGTTATGCAACAGAAATCGACATGATTGGTTTATTTGCTGACGCCACTGCCGGTTTTCACCACCGTTAGAACAATGTAAAATTACGCAATTCAAGGTAGGGAGGCCGTTATGGCAGATGTGCCAATTGTATATACGCTGACGGTGTGTCCCGCCTGTGACGCTCTGAGGGCAGAGTGGGGCAAGCTGGGCATCGAGTACGACGAACGTAGGGTCGACCAGAGCCAGGACACTCTGGAAGAGGCTCTCAATTTTGGCGAGTCAGTCCCCATTATCGTTTATCCCGACGGACGGGTGGTGGAGGGTTTCGATGGCGAGATTGGTTGAACCATCGGCTGACGAGGCTGTACGCCTCGAAAATGATCCATCAATCAGATACTAGAGAGGACGCAAGATATGACACTCACCGAACAGAAATTCTCCGAAGGCATGTCCACCACCGAGTACATTGACCAGATCAAGATAAACAAACAGCCCTTCCAGGACATCTACGACAATGCTGAGATTCCAGAGCAAGTGCTGGCCTTCTTCTCCCACCTGCCGGAGCGTATGAACCTCGCGGTGTTCACCGCCGATTGGTGCGGCGACGCTATGAGCACCACGCCTTCAATCCTGAACCTGGCAGAGAAGTGCGGAAAATTCAACATCAAGATATTCAATCGAGACGACGAGCTAGAGCTTACCAACAGCTACTTGCCGGAGAACCGAGCGGGCACCGTTCCAGTGTTCGCAGTTTATGATTCCGAAATGAACGAGGTAGCCCGATTCATCGAGACGGCCAGCGCTCTGGTTCCTGACATCGACGCAATGGACGGCAACATCGACCAGGAAATGGCCGCTGAGAACGTCGAGAACCCGGACCGCGCCCGCCGAAGCCGTCGGACTCCTTACCGAGTCGCCCGCGCCGGAGAGTGGAGCAAGGTGATCGTCTCCGAGTTTCGTCGCGTTGTGGGCGACGGCGTGACACGAGATGCCGTCAACCGCCCGGCCATCGGCGGCACGAAGTGGCCGCCGGAAGGATGACGAGG
>DCAW01000056.1:33338-48171 GCA_002313895.1 Dehalococcoidia bacterium UBA1123 | reverse complement strand
GAGCAGCATGAATAATTCGCTGTATCCGCGTTCCCAGAAATACGACATCGACTGGATGGTCCAGAACTCGATGGGGCCGAACGTCATTTGGCTGACGGAGGCGTTGACCGGTGTGATGACGCTGGAGCCTGGCATGCGCGTCCTGGACACGGGGTGCGCTAAGGCCATCAGTTCCATATTCCTCGCCAAAGAGTTCGGAGTTGAAGTCTGGGCTGCAGATCTCTGGGTCAAACCCACCGAGAATTGGGAGCGGATTCGAGGGGCTGGTCTGGATGGTTAGGTCTATCCGATCTACGTTGAGGCGCGCTCGTTGCCCTTCGCTCACGACTTCTTCGACGCCATCGTCAGCCTGGACAGCTACCATTACTACGGCACCGACTTTGGCTACCTGGAGTTTCACATCCTCCGGCATCTGAAGCGGGGAGGGCAGATTGGAATCGTGTCGCCTGCATATCCAGTCGAAATTCCGTTGCCGTCCCCAGAGCATCCAGGAGACGACTGGCACTGGATGAACTCCGTGGACTGGTGGGAACGACACTGGAACCGCTATCCAGAGTTGGATGTCGAACACTGCAAGGCGCTGCCTAACGGTTGGCAATCATGGGTCCGCTGGCACGAGTTATGCCTGGGACACGGCAGGCGTGACGATTGGGCAGAGTCTGAAATTCGGCAGTTGAGAGAGGACGAAGGCCGTTATCTGGGCTTCGTTCGGATGGTCGGGCGGCGAACCTATGAAATGACGCTAATTGGCACAACTTCAACTCCAGAATAGCTTGCCATAGCCAGGAATGGGCCAGCATGAAACGGTTGCTTCAAGTTGGCCCATTCTGAATTGGTGACTTTACTCTCGCATAGGCGGAAACACCGCTCCTTCGTAAGGATTCGCAGCAGCGACTTCTTCGTCCAGTTCTATCCCCAGGCCCGGTTTGGTGGACGGGATGATGTAGCCGTCCTCCCATTGGATCGGTTCTTTTAGGATTTCGGAGTAGAAGCCGTCGAATTTCTCGATGCTCTCTTGAATGAGGAAGTTAGGGCTGCACGTTGCTATCTGGATGTTGGCCGCTGCCTCCAGCGGGCCGCAGTAGAGATGCGGGGCTATCTGCGCATAGTGGGCCTCGGCCATTCCAGCGATCTTCTTGGCTTCCAGGATTCCTCCGACCCTTGCCAGCGCAGGTTGGAGAATGTCTGCGCCCTGATTTTCCAGCAATTCAGCGAATTCGTACTTGGTGGACAGCCGTTCACCTGTTGCGATGGGGATTGTGGTGGAGTGGGCAACCCGGGCCATCTCCTTTGTGTTCTCTGGAGGAACAGGTTCCTCGAACCATAGGGGGTCGTACTGCTCAAGGCGTCGCGCCAGTCGGATGGCGCTGGATGTGGTCATCTGCCCGTGCGTGCCGATCAGCAGGTCGCATTTGTCCCCCACGGCCTCGCGCATGTTCTTGGTGACAAGCTCGGCGTTAGACAATGCCTCCAGGGATAGCTGGCGAGGGTCGAAGGCAGACATCGGCATCACGGGGTCGTATTTGACACCGGTGAATCCCATCTCAACGTACTGGGCTGCGCGTTTGGGCGCGCGTTCCGGGTCTCCGAATATGTTGCCGACGGCTAACGTGTCCGGGTCGTTCTCATCAACAGGGGGCGGGTAAAGGTATGTGTAGGAGCGCAGTTTCTCGTGAACCTGCCCTCCCAGCAGATTGTAGATTGGCTGATCCACGGCCTTGCCGATGATGTCCCAGCAGGCGATCTCGATGCCGCTCAGCACTCCCTGGGTCGTCAGGTCCGGGTGCTGGGCGTATCCCCTGGAGTAGATGATTCTCCACATGCGCTCGATCTGGAAGGGGTTATGCTCGTAGACGCACTGTTCAAAGGTGTCATGGATAAGCTCTGTAACTCTGTGAGGGCCGAAAGGCACTCCATAGACCTCTCCAAAACCCTCGATTCCGGTGTCGGTCGTCAGCTTAAGAAACACGAAATACGGCCCCCCATGATGGGGAGGCGGATTGGCTACAACGTAGGTTTTGAGGTCTTTTATCTGCACCGGCTGACTCCTCCTGTGTCTGACCGTATCGTCCCAATTAATATGTAAGCTCACTGTATCCGGTTGGCTGGGATGCCTAAATGAAAAAATGTCGCCTCGTCGTAACTCTTTTCGTTTCAGAGTTGAGTTTTTTCACTCCACGCCGGGTCCGAAGTGAAAGAGTTTGCCATCGCCAGCTTGCGTTCCGGTGGCAGGAATGAGGCTTCAATGCCGTTGAGTATGAGAACGCGAATCTCATCGGGAGTGAAGCCGAAGTTGGACTCCAAAGCCTGGAACTCCTGCACCATCGAGTTGCCGAACATCACCGGGTCGTCGGTGTTTATCGTGACCATCAGCCCTCGGTCAAAATAGTCTCGAACGGGATGTTGTTCTATGGATTCAACGACACGGGTGGCGACGTTGGACAGAGGGCACATCTCGATGGGAAGGCGGCTTTCGGCCAGATATTCGAGCAAGGGTTCGTCCTCTAAGGCGCGGGTTCCGTGGCCGATGCGCTCGACTTCCAGCGTTCGTATGGCTCCCCAGATGCTGTCTGCGCCAGCCGCTTCTCCCGCGTGGGCGGTCGTGTGGAATCCCATCTCTCTTGCGGTCGAATACACCTCTCGAAATATCTCTGGCGGGTACAGATGTTCCGAGCCGCCGATTCCGATACCGACGACGCCCAGCGATTGAACCTCGGACAGCTCGGACAGCACGGTGGCGGCGTTTTCGGCCCCAAGGTCCCGCACGAGGTCAGGTACTAGCGCGACCTCTACGTCGGACACGCGGTTCAGGCCTTGACGCACCGCTTCGATAAGTCGGCCTGTCTCCAGCCCTATCGACAGGAACCGTGATGTGGACAAGAACGCCTCGACGTATTGAATGTTCTGGCCCTCCAGACTACGGGCCACCGCTTCGGAGAAGAACGCGAAGTCGTCGTACTCTCGCAAAAAGCCGTTCTTCCAGGTCCAGGTTTCTAGAAAATGTGAAAAATCTCTGAACCGGAATCGGTCTTTCAAGGACTCCATATCAGGGACATCTGGGTCGCCGTCGTACTTTCGGATAAGCTCCCAGAGCGCGTCCAGAGGGATTGAACCCTCCAAGTGGAAGTGCAGTTCGACTTTTGGAACACGCTGATACCAGTCCGCGAGGTGACCCTCTCCTTCGGCGTCCGTTTGGTCTGTAGTATTGTGCATGAAGTTGCTCCTTCGGTTCGGATGCGCCTATTGGCACCGATATATCGTGATTCGGCGTTCGAGAGTCAGGGACGGACAGACCTCGGGTTGCTTATCGTCCAAAAGACGAGGAACAGAACGCCTGCGATGAAGAAGACCGCGCTGACCATAAGAAGTGTCTGCCACGGAGGGACGATTCCGCCGGTGTTGGGAAGGCTAGGAGCAGCCTCCAGAATTTCGAAGGTTTGATTTGGCTCCACCTGTTTAAGTTCAACAACTATTCCGCTGGGGAACTTGACTGTTATGTCCGTGCTGGTGGCTTCTCCAAGCCCAAAATCCGCTGAAAGACTGTCCTGGGCGTGGCGGCTGGAAGCGGTGGTGATCTCGCGGACCTGAGTCACCTCTTCGCCGCCGATCGTTGCCACTGCGGTCACTTTGGCTTCAATAGCGTTTCGATTGCTGATGGTCCCAACAGGTTTGAGGACCAGGAAGTTATTATCAGCCCCGTTGCTATGAAAAAGCCAGTTGGGCGTGATGGCGAAGTTCGCCACAAAGATGTCCAGGTTGCCGTCATTATCATAATCGGCGATGGCTGCGTCTCTGCTGTTGCCGAGAACGCCTCCCCCTCTGCTTGTGCTTGAAAGGGTCGCCTTCGTTCGAGAATGTGCCATTTCCGTTGTTTATATAGAGCAGGTTGGGAGATTCGACAGTCGTCACGTGCAGGTCCAAATCGCCATCGTTGTCCAGGTCAGCCCAGGAAGCCCCGATGGATTTACGATCAAGAATGATGCCCGAGTCTCTTGTCACCTCGATAAACGTGCCATCGCCGTCGTTCCGGTACAGAGGATTGGTGCGTGATAGATTGGCCAGAAACAGGTCGGCGTCCCCGTCATTGTCGTAGTCGCCCCAGGCAACACCTTCGCTGTTCGCAGGAAATTCGTTTTGAGGGTAGTCAATTCCCACCTCAGGAGCAACGTCTGAGAACGTGCCGTCGGCGTTGTTCCTGTATAGCTGGTCGGGTTGACCGCGATTGGCAACGAACAAATCCATGTCGCCGTCGTTGTCATATTCGGACCATCCGACTCCTCCGTCGCTATCGCTGAAATCATCGACGCCTGCTTCGAGCGCTACGTTGGTGAAGGTGTCATCTCCGTTGTTTTTAAAAGCACGTTACCAGCGTGCGGGAACTCAGCTAGCTCGTCACGCCACATGCTGCCGCCGGGATTGTACCCTTTTGCTGGCGGTTTATCCAGGTTTCCAACGTAGAATCTAGGTCTCCGTCGTTGTCATAGTCGCCCCATGCCGCGCTCGCCGCCTCTGAGAAGCGGGTTCACAATGCCCACCGATTCTACGACATCGGCGAACGTGCCATCGCCCAGGTTTCGGCACAGCACGTCCGGGCTGTCGGTGAAGGGGACGAACAGGTCTATCAGCCCGTCGTTGTCATAGTCGCTCCAAGCGTCGCTGTACGCGCAACCCTGGTAAATCTGGTTGGATTCCTGTGAGATTTCAGAGAAGCTCAGACGGGACGCTAGGTTGCGAGGATCACCAGAGATGGCGGTTGTATTATCGTCTGCGCTCACAAGGCTGTAGAGCCCCATAAGCGACGAGATCAACGCGATGATTGCTGCCACCGGCCAAAGGTTTAGACGGAGCAATGGGTCAAAACATTCGTGATGGGTCTGGCTCACTAACCAGTTGATTTCGGTGTTCTCGCGGATGTAAGTATCTACATCATACCGGTCAGGATTACCTTGAAAAATCCAGTGGCTCACAGCTCAACTCATAGATAATCGGTTGACACATACAGGTTTTTCTGGAAAGAAGTCGCTCGTTCACGACGACGAAGCACCCTGGCCGGGTTTCACATCAGCCTCGAATAGACTGCGGGTTCCGAACTTACCGAACGTGTTAGTAAACTGGATTGGATTCCGTGAGAGCGCGATGTTGAGCGACCCGGATATCTTGTTTCTTAGGCAGTGTTACGCTCGCGCTGTTTGGGCGCTCTGGCTTATATGACGCCGGATGACACAAGGCCTTCCAACTCAGTGTCGCTGATGCCCAGGTCCTGACCGTACACCTTCTTGTTGTGCTCGCCTAATAGTGGCGCGCGTCGGGTCTGCCACGGTGTCTTGCTGAACACATAAGGCCGACCGGGATATACGAAGCTCTGACCTATCTCGGGATGCTCGACCTCCTCGAAAAACCCGCGTTCCCAGAGATGAGGGTCGTCCAGCGTTTCGTCGGGCGAGCGAACGACTCCCCACGGAAACTTGCGCTCCTGGGAGCCTCGGTAGATGTAATCCGCGGGGTGAGACGCAATGAACCGGCGCAGAACGTCGTAGGCGTGAGACACTTCAGGGCCGCTGCGGGTCCGCATGGCGGCCATGTCCAGGTATTTCTCGTCTGTCAGGTCCTCAGCCATGTCTTCCGAATCCATCCAGGTAACGAGAGTGCGCCAGGCGTGAAGGCTGGTGAACACCGCGAACACGTTGACGAATTTACCGTCGCTGGTGGCGCACAGCGTTTTGGGAGTGGAAGCGACTCCGTGATGCCTGCCCGTCTGACGATGGACCACATCGCCGTTGTACATATACTGGGGCATGGCGGCTTCGGTTGTGCATGAACATGCTTCGTGGATAGAGGCATCGACGTATTGGCCTTCGCCGGTCATGTCGCGCCAGTTCAAGGCCATCAGAGTGCCCATCAGCGCATAGTGAGCGCCGATCATGTATCCGTGGCCTCCACTGGGGCGGATAGGGGGCGAGCCAGGCACGTCGTCGTAGCCACAACTGTGCATCACGCCGCCCATCGCCAGAGCCACGATGTCAGAGGTCTTGTAGTCTCGATACGGGCCGTCCTGCCCGAACCCGGTTAGCGACGTCATGATGAGTTCGGGATTGTCGGCGCTGAGGCTGGCGTAGTCCAGCCCCAGGGATGAAAGGTAACCAGGATCGAAGCTCTCCAGCACAACGTTCGCTTTGGACGCCAGTTGCCTGAAAATGCTCTGACCGCCTTCAGACTCCAGGTTCAGTGTGATGCTCTCCTTAGAGGTGTTGTTCGCCCAGAAGTACAGGCTATACTCAGGGTCATCTTCGTCATTAAGAAAGGGGCCGATGCTTCGCGCTCTGGCTCCTGATGGCGGTTCGATCTTTATTACCCGCGCTCCCATATCGCCCATCAGCTTGCCCATCAACTGGCCCTTCTCGTCGCAAAGGTCCAGCATGGTGATATCTGACAGGGCGCGTTGATCGTCGTTCATTCTTGATTCCTCTGATGGTTAAGCGTTGATGATCTGATTAACAAAGCGCCTGGGTTCATAGCGCCGATGAATGCAAAATATTCAAGCGGTGGGCCGTTTGAGGTGGTCGGGGCATTTCGCCACCATGATATTCTGGGACTTGGCAACGTACACCGGGTTGCCGTCGTTATCCCATTCTCCGGGAATCATGACGATGTCGGTCACGATGAGACGCATGCGAAGCTCGGTGCCGTCGGCCAGTTGATAGTCATTCCACTCTTCGCGGTCCACCTTGAATGACACGTCGATTCCTTCGACATCTCTGCCCTGATAGTTGACTTTTACCACGGTGATCTACCTCGTAAGATTCTTGCGAGCGGGCCGATCGTCGACCGTGCCAAGATCAGAAAACCGCTTCCTCAGCCATCCGCGCTATCTCCTCGTCGGGCGTTCCCAGAAGCTGATGATAAACGTAGTCTGCGTGTTCGCCTAATAGAGGCGACGGGAGCCGGAGTTCCCAGGGGGACTTGGACAGGTTCATAGGTTGTCCTTCGAACCGCGTGTTGCCCATTTCGGCGTGTACGGTCTCGCGTATGAAGTCTCGGTGTCGAAGCTGCGGGTCCTCGTCAACTTTCTCCTTCGGAGTCTGGACCGCGCCTGCCGCAATTCCTGCCGCCTGCAGCGTATGCATAGCCTCGTGAGGCGTGCGCTCGGTTGTCCATGTTTCGATGAGCATATCCAGATCGTCCTGATGCTGGACGCGGCTTTCATTGGTTGCGAACCTGGTCGCGGTGGCCCAATCGGGCGTCCCTAACGCATCGACGAACGCGGCCCACTGTTGGTCGTCGAATATGGAGATGACACACCATCGATCGTCTCCCTTGCATCGATAGGTGTTGTGGGGCGCCACCGCAGGGTTGGGAGACCGATTGCCGGGAGGGTTTCCTTTCTGTCGATATTGCCGTCCGTTGACCGTCTTTTCCAAAATGGCAGTGCCAGTCAGTGGGATGCCGGATTCCACCTGGGACAGGTCCAGCCATTGGCCTTCGCCGGTCTTGTTCCGGTGGTGGAGGGCCATCATGCAGGCCATCGCTCCGTAGTAGCCTGCGGTGTGATCCATGTAGGAAAACCCCCAGCCTGCGGGATCTTCCCCCGGAAGGCCGGACATGTATGTGAGACCGGACAGAGCCTGAGCCGTAGGGCCCCAGGTCGTGAAGTGCTGGTCCGGCCCGCTGTGACCGAAACCCGACAGGCTCAGGTAGATAACGTCCGGTCGAATCTTGCGTTGCTCCTCGTAGTCTAGCCCCCAGCGTGACAACACGCCGGAGCTGAAATTCTCGACCACGATGTCGGACACCGAGATCAGTTCACGCAAAAGCTCCATGCCGTCCGGGTGCATCACGTTCAAAGTGACGCCCAGCTTGTTGCGATTAAGGTTATTGAATGTCCCGCTGACGTTCGGACTGTTTCCCATCCCTACCGACGGGGTGTTTCGCATGTAATCGAGGGTCTGGTCGTACTCGATTCGGATTACTTCGGCCCCGAAATCGGCCAGCATCCGCGTGGTCGTCGGTCCTGCCACTATCCATGAAAAATCCACAACCCTTACGCCATCAAGCGCATGCTTTCGCATCTGGTCTCCTCTTGTGTCATCTGCTTATGTGTCCTCAACTGGCGCGAGAGGATTCCAAACTCGTCTTCGCGCCAGACGAATCGTATATCTGTGGTGGTGTCGAGTCAACAGGAAATAATGTCTGCATCGGCAAGAGGGGTTGCACATTCCTGTTGTAGATGGCACGATAGTGCAATGAAGATCGGCGAATTTGAAGTCAAGGACGACGCCCCTGAGATGCGGAACACCGTCGCAATCGCGATGCTCCGCCCGTGGATCGACGTCGGCAGAGTCGGAACGCTGACGTTGACCAAGTTGGAACGTCACATGCAGGCCAAGGAACTGGGCAGGCTCGCGACTCCGGGCAACTTTTTCGATTTCACCCGTTACAGGCCGCGTATGCGGATGGTCAACGGCCAGCGCGTGTTCACCACGCCCAACAGCATCGTCCATCACGCCCATGATGAGACCACCGACAGGGACTATCTGTTCCTGCATATTCGTGAGCCTCACGCATTGGGCGAGACCTACTGCGATTCGATTGCCGAATTGCTGACTCATTTCGACGTCACAGAATACTGCCGAATCGGAGGAATGTACGATTCGGTGCCCCACACCCGCCCACTGATGGTCACAGGCACTCTCACGGACGAGCAGGAGGCGAAGGCTAAAGGCCTCGTTTCCCAGAGGCGCAGCACATACCAGGGTCCGACCAGCATCGTGAACCTGGTCACCGAGCGCATGATCGAGAAAGAGGTGGACACCACCAGTCTTATGGCCCACCTGCCTCAGTACGTTCAACTTGACGAGGACCACATGGGCGCCGCCCGGATCATGCAGATTCTGTGCGCCATGTACGACCTGCCGAAGTCTCTGGCCGACACGTCCAGAGGCGAACAGCAGTATCGCGACATCAACAAGGCTGTCACGGACAACTCCGAGGTCAGTGGGTTGATCAGTCAGCTTGAGGCGTACTACGATCGAGTGCTGGCGAACGCCAGCGAATCCGATGAAGAGCAACCGGACGATGAAGACACCCAGTCACAGTTCGCCCCTGACGTCGAGCGTTTCCTTACCGAGATGGGGGAGAGGCTTGAGCAAGAGGAAGAGGGCGATGACCTCGACGACGACGAGGTCGAGAGCGGCTAGGCTCATAGACACCTCATGGTCTCCTCTCGGATATAGTCTCGAACGTCCTGTGGTAGATGGCCCGCGTCACCAGCCTGCGCGTTTTCGATAATTCGCTCCGGGCGTGATGTCGCAGGAATCGCGACACTCACCCGCCGGTCCGACACCACCCACGCTAACAACGCCTGCGCCCACATGCTGAGTCCGAACTCCTTTAACGGCTCTACGCTCGGCTGTCTTCGCAGTTGGCGGAGGAATCGACCCTGACCCAACGGTTCCATCACTATGACTCCGATTCCCAACTCTTCAGCCAGAGGCAGCATCTCTTCAGTGCATGCCAGATTGCCGATGTTGTATGGGACCTGCACAGAGCCAATACGCCTTGATCGCATGATTCGCATCATCTCAGGAAATGCGCTGGTCGTGTAGTGAGTGATGCCGATCACACTGATACGACCCTCGTCCTTAAGTCGTTCCAGCGTTTCCAGATGGGTTTGCCAGTCCAGCAGGTTATGTATCTGGAACACGTCGATGTGGTCGGCTTTCATAAGCTCGAAAGACTATTCGATCTGAGCCTCACCCTGCCGCCTGCCGCGAGTCCATACCTTTGTGGCAAATTGGAGATTCGCTTGCTGACCCATAGTTGTCCTGCCGATGACCTGTTCGGAGCGTCCGTACATCGGAGACGAGTCGATGAAAGTGACGCCGGTCTCGACGCAATTGGCTATTATCTTGTGCCTTGATTCAATATTTGTTTCCCGCGACACATCAAAACTGCGGAAAGTCCCCATACCCATGATCGGGACCCGGGCACCGCCCAGACTTCGATACTCCAATATACTCGCTCCTGAACTTGACCAAAAGCTGAATGCTGATGGCTGACAACTGCGGCGCAACGATTATAATGGCATGGCTCAAGGAGAACACATGGATCTGCTGAACATCATTCGCCGGAATCAAAGCCCGGCGCCCTGGTCAGAGGACGAAAAAATTCCGTGGCACGACCCGGATTTCAGCCATCGTATGCTGGAGGAGCATCTGGCCCAGGATCACGACGCCGCAAGCCGACGCTCCGAGGTGAATCGAGGCGCACGTGCCCTAGATTCATGACGCCCTGCTTGGCAACGAATCGAGCAGAATACTCGATCTTGGCTGCAGTCCTGGACTTTACACCAACAGGCTTGCGAGTCTTTAGACACCATTGTGTCGGCATCGACTTCTCGCCGTCGTCCATAAGGCACGCTCGCGAGCGGGCGGCGGCCCGAAACCTGTCCAGCCAGTACCTCCACGAGGAGATCCGGACTGCTGAATATGGCACGGGCCATCATCTGTTGATGCAACTGTTTGGAGAGTTCAACGTATTCAGGCACGAGGAAATCGTAGATATGCTGGCCAGGGCTTACCATGCGTTGGTCCGAGGAGGCACGTTGCTTTTGGAACCGCATACCTTCCATGCCGTGAGAGCGATGGGGCAAGGAACTGCCGTTTGGTCCTCGGTGGATTATGGATTATTCTCTCTGAAGCCACACTAGTCACTGAAGGAGAGTTTTTGGGACGAGAACGCCTGGGCGGCGATGCAGCGATGCTACATAATCGACGCGGCCACAGGCGAGGTCTCGCGCTACGGGCAGACCATCAACGCATATGATGATGATGGTTACAGGCAACTTTTCGTATACGCAGGATTCTAGGATGTGACTATCAGCCCCTCAATGGGCGAAGACGAAGGCACCGAAGACCTGATAATCATTACCGCTACAAGACCAAGTTAGGAGCACCAGAGAATTGAACGAACGTGATTTCATCGGATACGGTCCCAATCCTCCGAAGATCGAATGGCCCGACGGCGCGCGAGTTGCTGTATCGGTGGTGGTGAACTATGAGGAAGGCTCGGAGTATTCCCTGCTGGACGGCGACCCCCACCGCGAGACCAACAGCGAGGTCCCGTCGCCACTGCCGCTTGATGAGCGAGACCTGGCTAACGAGTCCTTTTTCGAGTACGGTAGTCGTGTGGGCGTTTGGCGGATCATGGACATCCTGGGTCAGTATCGGGTTCCAGCGACCTTCTTCTGCTGCGCCCTGGCCTTGGAACGCAACCCGCAGGTTGGCCCAGAGATCGTTCGTCGAGGCCACGAGGTGTTCGGCCACGGATACCGCTGGGAAGAGTATTACAAAATGGACCGAGACACCGAGCGTGAAGCTATACGTAAGGCTGTCGAGTCCATCACTCGCACCACCGGAGAGCGGCCTTTGGGCTGGTACACTCGATACGGGCCCAGCCTGAACACGCGAGAGTTGGTGGTCGAGGAGGGCGGATTTCTATACGACTCCAACTCCTATGCCGACGACCTGCCGTACTACACTCAGGTGCATGGGAAGAAGTGGCTGGTAGTTCCGTACTCGCTGGAGGTCAATGACACCAAGTTCTGGCGCGGCGGCATGGTGAATCCGAAAGATTTTTACGACACAGCGCACAACACGCTGGAGTTGTTGCATTCTGAAGGAGCGACCAATCCCAAGATGATGTCCGTGGGTTTGCATTGCCGTATTGCTGGACGTCCTGCGCGGGCAGTCGCGCTCAAAAATTTCTTAGAATATGCTTGCAGCCTGCCCGGAGTATGGTTCGCTCGGCGCACAGACATCGCTCGCTGGTGGCTGGAGAAGTATCCGTAGGGATCAGGGTTTTAAGGAATCAGGTCGTCAGGGATTATCTCAGCAACACCCCTTTCCCCTCTCTACGGCCCAGCTATCAACCGAACGTATCTTCACCCAGCCCCTGATAACCTGACCACCTTCTCAAGGAACAAGGATGCAGACAACTCGACTCGCCGACGCAAATCTGGTCACCGCACCCGACGGCTCGGAAATCCGAGAGTTGGTCGCGACCTCCAGAGGCAGCATGGTTCATTGCACATTACAGCCTGGGAAAACTTCGCTCGCCGTTGCTCACCGGACAGTTGACGAGGTGTGGCACTTCATATCAGGAGTGGGTCAGGTGTGGAGGAAGAACGATGATGACGAGAGCGTGGTGGATGCCGAACCTGGTCTGAGCCTGTCCATAGAGGTCGGGACCCACTTCCAATTTCGGAACACGGGGGATGAGAACCTCTGCTTCATAATCACGACCATCCCCCCGTGGTCAGGTGAGGATCAGGCGCAACGGGTGCCCAATTATTGGCCGACCGTCTGATCAAATTCGTTCCCAATTCAGCTTGGTCAATGTGCTAACATGACTGCGCCATCACAGGAGGGATCATGAAGAGTTATCTTACACATTTGGAATGCACCTACTGCCACGCCACCTACCCGGCTGACGAGGTCATCCGGCTTTGCACCGAGTGCAGTAAAGTCTTATATCCTCGCTACGATCTTGCAGGAGCCAGGGACGCCCTGAACCCCGACGAACTCAAGAACCGTCCGGCTAATATGTGGCGGTACTTCGAGGTGATGCCCGTACTTGACGAAGCCAACGTCATCACGCTTGGCGAGGGCTTCACTCCTATCTTCAAGGCCGAGCGTCTTGGCGATAAGATTGGCGCAAGCGCGGTGTATATTAAGGACGAAGGCCTCAACCCCACAGCGTCCTTCAAGGCCCGTGGGTTGTCTGCGGCGGTATCCAAAGCTAAAGAATTGGGAATCACCAAGCTGACCATGCCGTCCGCCGGAAACGCCGCCGGAGCTATGGCCGCTTACGCCGCTAAGGGCGGAATGGAAGCCTACGTGTTTATGCCGAAGGACGCCCCGGAAGCCAACCAGATCGAAGTTTCCATCAGCGGAGGAGATTTGACCCTGATCGACGGCCTCATAAGCGATGCTGGAGTTTTGTCTCGGAAACGGGCCGCCGAAGAGGGGCTGTTCGACGTTTCGACCCTCCAGGAGCCATACCGCGTCGAGGGCAAGAAGACGATGGGTTACGAAATCGCCGAGCAGTCAGACTGGGAACTTCCAGACGCGATCATATACCCGACAGGCGGTGGAACGGGCATCGTCGGGATGTGGAAGGCCTTCGCCGAAATGGAGGAGATGGGCTGGATAGGCCCCAAACGCCCAAAGATGTACGCGGTGCAAGCAGAGGGTTGCGCTCCCATAGTTCGAGCCTTCCGTGAAGGAGCCGAGTTCGCCGAGCCCTGGGAGAATGCCCAGACTATGGCGGCGGGGATAAGGGTTCCAGGAGCCATTGGAGACTACCTGATTCTTGGAGCGATCCGTGAGAGCGGCGGCGGAGCGTTGACGGTCACCGACGATGAGATGAAATACTACATGAGCCTCGTCGCATCGTTGGAGGGCATGTTCATCTGCCCAGAAGGCGCCGCAACAGCCGTGGCTTTGAACAAACTGCTGGTGGCCGGAGATCTGTCCCCTGATGAAAATATCTTGCTTTTGAACACCGGGTCTGGGTTGAAGTATCTGGATGTGATGTAGTCGAGGGGTCAGATGTCGGGTGTTCAGGTATCGGGGGAGCTTCACAGGATCCTGACACCTGAACACGTGAATCCTGAAGACCTATTTCAGGAGTGAATTATGGAACAGGTCGGCCTTGCGATTGTCGGCTCCACAGGCGTCATCGGCAAGACGCATATCGAAGCCATAGCACAGCTATCGAGCTGTCGATTGGTGGGCGTGAATGCCCGACGGCAAGAGCCGCTTGTTCAGCAGGCCTCAGAGCTTGGGGTCAAAGCGTACCCGACTCTGGTTGACGTTTTATCCGACTCCGAAGTAGACGCAATCGTCATCGCAACGCCCCATCCGTCCCATCGGGACATCACAATCCAGGCCGTCGAAGCTGGAAAGCACGTTCTGGCCGAAAAACCCATGTCAGTCACTCCCTCCGAGGCCGACGATATGGTGGAGGCGGCTCGACGCTCAGGCGCGACGCTGGGTGTATTGTTCAACAACCGTTTCCGGCCCGAAGCCATCAAGATGCGAGAGCTTATCGATCAGGGCGCGATTGGCAAGATATATCGAGCGACGATGACCAGCGCGATGTTCAGAACTCAGGACTACTACGACCGCCTGGACTGGCGCGGCACATGGCAGGACGAGGGCGGCGGAGCGTTGATAAACCAGGGCATCCACGCTATCGATATGTTCCAGTGGCTGGCGGGCATGCCTCAGTCCGTTTTTGGTGTCGTCCGAACCCTAAAGCACACTGTTGAGGTCGAGGATTATGCTAGCGCGATTTTAGAGTACGAGGGCGGCGTTCTGGGAACCCTCCACTGCGACACTGTGCAGGCCCCGAATCAACAGCGCATCGAAATCTTCGGAGAGAATGGCGCGCTGATTATGGACGACTGGAATGTGACCCTCCATCGCCTGAAAACTCCTGTGCAGGAATTTTTAGAGACCGACAAAACGATAAAATTCATCGCCCCAGAATCCGAGGCTGAAACCTTCAAATTTGAGGTAGTCGGCGGAGGTCACGCCCCGGCCATAGACGATTTCGCTCTCGCTATTCTGGAGGGCAGAGAGCCAGCGATCACAGGAGAGGACGGCGCGCGCTCCCAGGAACTTGTCGCAGCAATCACCTTGTCAGGATGCCGAGGCGAGAAGGTCTCGCTGCCAGTGGACAGGTCGGAGTACGATGGACTGATGGAAGAATTAAGAAGAACCCGAAAATTGCCCAGCGACTAAACTGCGTTCAAAAAACAAGGGGAGTTCAG
>DCAW01000056.1:15819-32932 GCA_002313895.1 Dehalococcoidia bacterium UBA1123 | reverse complement strand
ATTCTTCTACTGCGGTCTCAGATTGACGTAGATATTTGGCCTACAGAACCTCGACCTCACGGATGTAGGGCGCGTACGTGCTGACTGAGGTCTGCATCATCATCCTTACCAGATCGTGGTCAGGGACACATTCGGGGCATTCCTCGTTCACGCCGGGGTTGTACTTGACGGTCAGCTTGCCAGCTTTCAGATCAATCAACTCTAGATTCCCGCCCTCTGAGGCCACGATGACGTTGGTGTTATCCAAAACGGATTGGAGGCCAGGGTCAACGTTGATGGTCATTTTTCGTATTCTCCGGTGTGATGTTGTTCACTAGGGATGTTTTAAGGGTATGGCGATGCCGGACGGAGTGTCAAGCGGACGAGGTTTCAGCCATCAGCCATCAGCATCGCGTTGTCCATCAATCGTCGTGACCGTATTTCGACTTTGCGCTCTCCTCTGAAACGAGGCCGTTCTTCACATCCCTGTCGACTAACTCCGAAGGGCGTCCCGTCGGGTCTCCGACTCCAGCGCCGCTGGGGAACTCCAGGATCAGGCGGTCGTCCGAGTTTTCGAGAGTCACATATCCGTTGGTCATGCTGGACGGGTCGTCGCTCAGGACATCTCCGTTGTGGATGACCTCGGTTTTAGTCCCGGGATGGCCGTCGAATATCCCCAGAGGAGCGAAGGATAGACGGTTGGGGTGGAAGTAGATGTTTAGCGGGTCTGGATGCGACGGAAGTTTGCCCACGATGACTCGCTGCGCTGGAGCGCCTCGATGACGGCCCGCCCCCGCCGAGTCGGTTATCAATTCCTTAGCGACGATCAATGTCGGGCTGTTTAGCTCGAACACCTCTACCGGCACGTTGGATGCGCTGGATGGGAACATGTTCTGCCCCATGCCGTCGCCCTGGCTGGTCGCGCCCCTGCCTCCACCGACGAACAGGTGGGCGTTGAATATCCGGCCATCGGCCTCGGTCCCGTATGTGCGTATGGACGACATCAGCCCGTTGCCCGACTGGATGCGGTCAGGCAACGCTTTTGCTAAAGCGCCGAATATGCAGCCGTGGATGTACCATCCGGTGTTGGTTCGTGACCCGACCGATATGGGGAAGGTGGCATTGATGATAGTGCCTTCGGGAGCTCTTACGGATATAGGCTCGAAACAACCCTCGTTCACCGGCACGTCGGGAGTCAACAGGCAGGCCAGCGGATAGTAGGTGTGGCCTCGTGAGTAAATGAATGTGCAGTTGAGGCCGCCCCGGTCTATCTGAGGAGCGGAGCCGTCGAAGTCCACCGAGATTTCGTCTCCGCTAATCTCGATTCGCACGGCGATACGCAGAGGGTCTCCCATCCCGTCGGTGAACACCTCGTTGGTGTACACGCCGTCGGGAAGCTCTGTGATGGCGCGGCGCATGGCCGTCTCCGAGCGTCCACGGATGGCTTCGGACAATGCTGACAAATCCTCTAGCTGGTACTCGTCGAGAAAATCCTGAATCCGCCTGGCCCCAACCTGGTTGGCGGCGACCTGGGCCTCGATGTCGGTCAACACCATGTCCGGGCCTCGGACGTTCCATCTGAACATATCGAAGGCCAGTTCTACAGGCTCGCCTTTGTCGTAGAGCTTGCACAACGGGAAGAATATGCCCTCTTCGTAGGAGTCGGTGACACGCTTGGTGTCCAGCGATCCTCCGATGTCCGACGTGTTGGCGATGTTGCCGACGAACCCGACGAACCGACCTTGGTGAAACACCGGCGACACGATGGCGATGTCCGGCAGGTGTCCGGCGCACATCCACGGGTCGTTGGTCATATAGACATCGCCGGGGTGCATGGACTCAATGGGATACTTTTTGAGAATCTCTTTCGCGACATTGGGCATGGTCATGTTGAAGACGGGCATGGAGCGGTACGCGTGGGCAAGAGAGCGGCCCTCAGCGTCAAGAACCTCGCATCCGAAGTCGTTGGCTGACGCGATGATGGTGGACACTGCTGTCCTCAGGATGGTGGACCACATCTCCTCGGCCACATTGAGCATCCTGCTCCACATGATTTCCAGCGATACGGGGTCGAACTGTGTTGTGTTGGTCACTTGATGTTCCTTTTATCAGTTGTTCGATGTTGGCGGGCTTATGGGTTCACTCGTATCAGCAAGTTAAGCCAGCGGTCAACAGATGCGCTGTCGCCTGGGCGGATGATGGTGGTGGACTCTTCCTCCTCGATGATGGCAGGGCCGGAGATTTCAGCGCCAGCGGGCAGCTTGTAACGATGGTACACCGGGCATTCGACGAATCCGTTGGCGTTGGCGAAGTAGGCGGGACGGGAGCCGTTGAGAGCAACGCGGGCATCGGCGTTCGGCTCGACGATCTGCTCCTGAAGGTTCAAGATGGGCTGAGGCCCAGAGACTAGCAATCGCCAGTTCTGCACCTCGATGGGGATGCTCAGGTTGCGGCGGCTGTATAGCTGTTGATATATCTGGTGAAAGTCGGACTCGATGCCTTCGGCGCTGGTCTGGGCCAGAGTGTCGTCAGGAATTGGCACGTTGATCTCGTGTATCTGGCCCACCAGCCGCATGTCGGCGGTGCGCGTCAGCCTCATCTGATCTTCTGGGACGCCGGAGTTGGCGAGCATATCGCGACCCCAGGACTCCATCTCGGCGTATAATCCGTTTACGGATTCCCAATCGGTGGTTTCCAGCAGGCCGGGCAAAGATCGGACGCTCTCGAAGGACAGTGGCGCTGCCAGGCACCCGAGAGCCGATGTCACGCCTGCGCCCAACGGAATAACGACTCGCGTTGCCCCCAGGATTCGGGCCACTTCGCAGGCGTGGGCTGGCCCTGCTCCTCCGAAGGCGACGATCGCGTAGTTTCGAGGGTCTTTGTTGCGCCCGATGATGTGGATTCGGGCCGCCGCCGCCATGCTCTCAGTCACGACGTTATAGATGCCCCACGCGGCCTCGATAGGATCCATGCCCATATCGGAACCGAGGGACGACATCGCCGAGGTTGCGGCGTCGATGTCGAGCGTCATCCGTCCGCCGAGGAAGTATTCAGGGTTGAGATATCCAAGCATCAGGTTGGCGTCGGTCACGGTTGGCTGGGTTCCGCCCAGACCGTAGCAGGCCGGGCCGGGACTGGCCCCTGCGCTCAGAGGACCGACTCTCAGCAGGCCCAGATTGTCCAGCGACGCGATGCTCCCTCCCCCGGAGCCGATCTCGATGAGGTCCAACACCGGAATCAGGATGGGCAGGCCGCTTCCGATTTTGAATCGGTGAACGCGAGCGACTTCGATGCTGTTGGACTGAGCAGGTTTTCCGCCCTCGATCACGCAGGTTTTGGCTGTCGTGCCACCCATGTCCAGCGAGATCAGGTCAGGCTCGCCCAACAGCTCGCTGTAAAACCCGGCGGCCAGGGCTCCTGCTGCGGGGCCGGACTCCAACATTCGGATGGGGCGCTCCATCGCGGCGTTGGCGTCCATGACTCCGCCTGCTGAGTGCATGACTAGAAGGCGACCCTCGTAGCCCTCCTGAGCAAGCTCCTGTTCAACGCTCTGGATGTACCGCGACACCGACGGTTTGATGTATGTGTCGGCGACGGTGGTCGAAGTGCGCTCGTACTCGTTGATGACCGGCGCGACCTCGGAGGACAGTGACAGGGGAAGGTCGGGATGGCGATTAGAAATCTGTTCCTTCAGAGCCTGCTCGTTCTCAGGGTTCTTGTAGGAGTGTAGAAGGGAGATTGCCACCGCTTCGACGCCCTGGTTCAATAGGCCTTCCACGATGGTGGCGGACTGCTCGGCGTTCGGAGCCTGGAACACGTTGCCGTCCCGGTCAGTCCGCTCGGATATCTCGGCCCTCAGACTTCGAGGAACAATGGGGTCTGGATAGCGAGCGTGCAGGTCGTGCATGTCGTATATCTGCTCCCGCCTCATTTCCAAAACGTCGCGGAATCCTTCGGTGGTGAGCAGGGCGATCTTTGCGCCCTTGCGCTCGATTATGGCGTTAGTGGCAAGAGTGGTGCTGTGGACCACTACCTGAAGGGCGGACGCCGCGATTCCGACTGTTTCAAGGAGTTCGGCGACTCCACGCATGAGAGCCGTCGTGGGGTTCTCAGGGTCGGTGAGAACCTTGTGAACGTTCAACTCGCCGGACTCGATGTTCAAAAGGGTGAAGTCGGTGAAGGTTCCGCCGATGTCGATGCTGAGGGAGTGGGTCGGTTCGGTCATGTGGTTCTACTCGCGATGTCAAAATGTTCTCAGGATAGTCGCTACTGTATCCTGTCATCGCATCTATCACAACACCGAAATCTCTCAGGGCTTTTCTCCGATGTGAATGGCAACCGTGCCCAAGCCTAGCTTCTTGTGCCTGATGTTTTGGAGTCCTGAATCCCGCATCGCCTGGTCAAGTTCTGTGGCCGAAAGGAAATTCTCCACCGACTTCGGCAGATAGGTGTAGGCTTCGCGGTCTCTGGCGATCAGCGAGCCGAGCCAGGGCGTTACATATCGGAAGTGCAACGGCAGGAGCTTGGGCATCAGGCCACGACCCTCCATACGCACGATCTCTAGAGACACCACGCGGCCTCCAGAGCGAACGACGCGAACCATCTCTCGGAGCGCGGTGGGCAAATCTATAAAATTTCGGATTCCGAACCCGACCGTCGCGCAGATGAACTGGTCGTCCGTGAAAGGCAGAGCGTGGGCGTCGCCCGCGGCGAATGTTGTCAGGTTGGACAACTTTTGCCGATTCGCTTTGCCGTTGGCTAACGTCAGCATATCCCTCGTGAAGTCCAAGCCCACGACGCCCGTGACCTCGGGCCTTCTTGCCAGATCAAACGCGAAGTCCCCCGTGCCTGTCGCGATGTCCAGAGCAGGCCCGCGCAGGCCTTCGACGGCCATGCGGGTCGCCCTCTTTCGCCAGGCGTAGTGACGCCCTCCAGTCATGACGGTATTTAGAAGGTCGTATCGTCGGGAAATGCGGGCGAACATTCGCTTGACGTATCGCGCTCGTTCTTGTCCGGTCAGGTGGGCCATAGGAACCTTTGGGATGGGTTTCAGGTATTTGGCGGCCAGACGTCAGGCTGAGACAATTATCGCAGGTCTCGGATCACGGTGGGTAGGGTCGGGAGAAGGTCGCTGGCGACCATGCCTGTGTCTCCGAACTCGTCCCGCACTCGCTCACCAGCGATGCCGTGGAGGTAGACGCCCAACGCAGATGCGTCTGCTGGTGACAGACCCTGAGAGACCAGCCCTGCGATAGCTCCGGCCAGCACGTCGCCTGTGCCCGCGGTAGCCAACCCAGGATTGGAGAGCGGGCTGACCATCGCTCGTCCGTCGGGGAAGGCGATCACTGTGCATGCTCCCTTGAGAATCACAGTTTTGTTCCATCGAGACGCCGCCGACGTCGCGGCGGTTATTCGATCCTGGTTTCGCGAAGAGTTTCCGGTCAACCGCCCCATCTCTCCTGGATGGGGTGTGAGTATCGCGTTGTCAGCTAATCTTGTCCACCAATCGTCAACCTGGGATAGAGTGTTAAGTCCGTCAGCGTCAACCACCGTGGGCGGCAGGGTGCGACCAGACAACAGCAATCTCTCAATGAAACGTTTTGTGTCTTTCTCCTGGCCCATTCCGCATCCGACCAACAGACTATTATAGGCGGGCAGGCTTTCGAAAACCAAATCCACCGCGTCGGGAGACACGATTCCGGGCGCCGATTCCGGCAGAGGCAGAAACGTAGGCTCAATGGCCTTCGCCGCCACAGCGGTTGTAAGGCTCTCAGGGATGGCAAGCGTAACCAGTCCAGACCCAACCCGGGTTGCGGATGTCGCGGCTAGATATGCCGCTCCGAGGTAGTTTCTAGAACCGGCGACCACCATCGTCCGGCCAAAAGTCCCTTTATGGGAGTTGGCAGGCCGGGTCGGCAAGCGGGTTCTGGCCCATTCCTCGGCAAGCAGTTCGATTTCGACGCCATCATCAAGCTCCAATGGAAGGCCGATATTAGCGACCTCCAACTCTCCAAGATACTCCGCGCCGGGGTAGGCATAGTGTCCTCGTTTGGAGTATCCGAAGGATATGGTGAGGTCAGCATGAGGGGTGGATGGGTCAACGGCTCCGGTGTCGGCGTTGAGTCCGGTGGGCACGTCCAATGCGACGATTTTCGGATGCCGGCGGTGAGTCTGCTCTTTTGTCAGGGCTTGCAGGATGTCCTTGACCACTCCCTCGATGGGCCTTGAACGTCCAGTGCCAAGTATGGAGTCCATGACGACGTGAGCGCGGGATAGCAAGTTTTGGAGATTGGATAAATCTTGATCATCAGAGGCGCAAGTGACAGTGATGCCTTGCTCTCGGACGACATCCAGCTTGGGGTCAGGGGCGCGCCGGTCTCGACATATATAGACATCCACCTGCGCTCCCCAGGTGTCGAGGTGTCGAGCGGCAACCAGGCCATCGCCCCCGTTGTTGCCAGAACCCAACAGCACAAGAATATGAACGCCTGTCAGAGGGCCGTAGTGATACCTGACACTCCGAGCCACAGCTAGCCCCGCGTTCTCCATCAGGGTGTCCTTGGAAACTCCGGCCTCCTCGGATCGGTCCTCAATGGCGCGCATTTGTTCAATGGTGACGATTTTCATGCGGCATGAAGTGGAATGAACCTGTAGAGCATACAACTAAGATACTGCGAGAAACGACCCCCGTTCATCTTGCTTGAATGAAACTATGTCATCGTGTAGTCTGCGAAGAATCGCCTCAATTTCCCCAGTCGAGCAATTGCCGAGCCGAACCCAGATCACCATCGGAGGATGGCCATAATTAAAACTATGCTGGCGAAAGTCAGAATCTTTTGACACAGTTGCAAATTCATGCTGGGCACCGTAGGCTCACACGGAATCATCGGTCGCTGATTCTAGCCCCACATCTTTCACGTGCATGGACCCCGGAAACAAGTCGGCCAACAATTCATTGAGCCGTGGCGACAGGTTCTGGTCCAGCAGCAACCTCATCCTGGCGGAATCGATACGAATCTGCGCTCACGATCAGCCGCGAATGCAAGGCATGCCCGGATATCCTCGTGGGTCAAATCAGCAGAATCTCTGAGAATCTCGTCTTCACACATATCCGAAGCAAGGTAATCTAGCACATCGTAAACAGTAATGCGTAGCCCTCTGATGCAAGGTTTGCCGCCACGTTTGCCAGGCTCCATGGTGATGATATGTTGATAGTTCATCCTCAAAGAGTACGGCGGAGCCGGTGAACTGTCAATCCAATAATCACAGCTTTCCAACAAGACCCTTCAGCAGAGCGCGGGTTCGGTCGAACGATGCTGCCGAGTCGTCGCCTTCTGGGAATATGGATGCCAGGTAGTCGGTGGCTCCGGCGTCGGATAGGGCGCGAAGCTGGACTTCGACCTCGGATTCGTTGCCGATTATGGCGACTTCTGCCGGGCTTTCGACACCCTCAATGTCTAGCATCCGGCGATAGCTAGGGAGGTTGCCGTAGTTTTGGAAGAATTCGCCTGCCCGCTCGAAGGCTGCGCTGCGGTCGTCGGTCACGCAAATTGGCAGGCCGACACACACTCTGGGGGCTTCGCGTCCGGCGCTTTCGGCTGCCTTTGTGATGCGTGGGACGATGTGAGTGTCTAGAGTCGTGGGGCCGACCATCCAGGTGATGGTTCCCTGGGCCATCTCTCCGGCGATTCGGAGCATCCGAGGGGCCAGCGCCGCGATGCAGACCGTCATCGGGTCAGTCGAAACCCTGTCCACCTCTGCGTGGACGTTGAATAATGATCCGTCGAAATCTACCTTGCCGGTGTCCACCATCGAGCGCAATATGGTCATATACTCTTCCATATGCTGGCCCGGGGTTTCAAACTTCAGTCCCCATCGATTCTCAACATTCGGCTGGTGGGACAGGCCGATTCCCAGTATCAAGCGGCCATTTGTGGCCGCGTTTGTGGTAAGGGCCTGCTGAGCCATCGCCGTGGGGTGACGGGGGAAGGTTGGGACCACCGCAGTGCCCATCTCGATACGGCTGGTGCGCTGTCCTCCCAGGGCCACCACTGTCAGGGCGTCGGTGCGGGAGACGTTGGCGGTCCAGAAGCTGTCGAAGCCATCATCCTCCACGTCGACGATCTGCTGGATTAGGCCGTCCAGAGTTGACGAAGATCCCATAGTTCCAAAGAATATCCCTATTCGCATAATTACCTCCGAAGTCCGTTGATGTTACTTGATTTCCTGTTCTTCGGTCCAGGCGCGAGCCGCCGCGCGAGCCGCGTGACGGTTGGGAGCGTTCATGCCTCGTGTTCGCAGGTCCACGGCGGCTTCCTGTTGTTCTCTGCCTGCTCGCCGCCTGCCCTCTCGAAAGGCGTCGATGTCCTTAGAGAAGGCGGCCTGCCAGCCTGACGTTCGGTCGAATGCGGGAGATGTCTCAAGCACGCCGACCTCGTTGAACCTATCCATAAACTGGATATCGGCCAAGGCCTCGCCTTCCCAAATGAACACCCGCTTGTCGTTGCCCATATTATAGGCGCCGATCAAGTTGATGGAGGGTGGAGCGGTTCCCTGCCAGATCGTGGCCCAAAGCTCTGGGTCTTGCGACCTGTCGGATGTCAGTATCGAGACGTATAACATGGTTTAATTCCCTCTCGGTAAAATGTTGCCCTTTTCGCTCTCGCCCACCACCGATGCCACCGCAAATTCTCGTGAGTGGGAGAGAGATAGGGCCAGGTCGGTGAGTCCCAGCCGTTCTGCGCGGGCAAGAGCCTTCCGATGGAGCTCGATTCTGGGAGCCTGCCCGCGTCCGCGTATCACCTCAATGTCCTTCCACGGGATGCCTCGGACTCCGGTGCCGAGAGCTTTCATAGTCGCCTCTTTGGCGGCGAACCTGCTGGCAAGCTGAGGAGCGCGACCTCGCGAGTACGCCAACTCTCCCTCAGTGTATATCCGACGGAAGAACCGTTCCCCGTACTCCTCGGCCACACGCTTGACTCGCGCGATCTCGATTATGTCCACGCCTGCTACCAGCATAGTAATCTCCCAAGATTGGGATTGAATTGAACGCAAGAACGCCGACATTATATTATTGGTGCAGTTGGCATTGGAAGCACGAGACGCATTTGGACTTACAAGATTGCTCCGCACTTGCCTCTGGAGAAGCGCTTGATACTGTGGCATCATGAATCCAGAAATAACATGAGAGGTGGGATTTGTCAGCCAAGGTGATGAATGGCACAGAGATGGCGAAGGAGATCAGAGCCGAGGCCGCCGAGGGAGTGGCCGAGATGCGAGACAAGCACGGAATCGTTCCAGGGCTGGCCGTGGTTCTGGTTGGTGACGATCCAGCATCGAAGGTCTATGTTCGTAACAAGGACAGAGCCGCCACCGAGGCTGGCATGGTCTCCGAGTCGATTGTGCTTCCGGATTCCACTACTCAAGACGAGGTCCTCAGCGTTGTGCGCCGCCTCAATGGCGACGCTCGAATCCACGCAATCCTGGTGCAACTGCCTTTGCCTGACCACATTGACGAGGACGCAGTTATCGAGTCGATTAACCCCGACAAGGACGTTGACGGCCTTCATCCCTTCAACATGGGTTTGTTGATGGCCGGATTGCCCCGATTCATACCCGCGACTCCAGAGGGCATCCAGCAGATGCTTCTCCGTTCTGGATTCGACCCCGAAGGCAAGCATGTGGTTGTCTGCGGGCGTAGCAACATAGTGGGCAAGCCTGTGGCGAACTTGCTGATGCAACGCTCGGCTGGCTCCAACGCCACCGTGACTGTGTGCCACACGCGCACAAAGAACCTAGCGGATATTACCCGGCAAGCCGACATTCTTATTGCCGCCATCGGCCAGCCTCGATTCATCACGGCTGATATGGTCAAGGACGGGGTTGTGGTGATCGACGTGGGCATAAACCAGATCGAAGCGCCAGAGCGCAAACGCGGCTACCGCTTGGTGGGCGATGTTGATTACGATGCGGTCTCAGAGAAGGCCGCGGCCATTACTCCCGTTCCGGGTGGAGTCGGCCCCATGACCATCGCCATGCTGCTCCTGAATACCTTGAAGGCGGCTCGATATTTCATGCACCCGCACCTGCGAAAACTAGGCGGGTAGATTTACGTCCGATTGTGTCTCGAAACGGTGTGCTAAAATTGAAGGACACACCCGAGGCGGTTCCATTGAGTGTAAGCAGACAATCCCCGAACCCGGATACCATGTCATACGCAGTCCGCCCTATGGACGAGCGTGATATGGCGCAGTCTGCTGAGGTCGAGCAAGACGCATTCCCCACGCTGTTTCCTCCCACTGCCTTCAGGCGCGAACTGAGGAACAAGATCGCCCGATACCTGGTCGCGAACCGGAAGGACGAAGGCAAGACGAACTCCGCGCCTGCGCCTTCAGAGTCTTCTGGGTCGACACCGTTGTTCAACCGACTGGTCAGCAACATCCTGCGACGCCGAAATTCGGCATGGCAGCCTGGGCAGGAATTTGTCGCCGGATTTGTCGGCACCTGGTACATGGTGGACGAAGCTCATATCGTTGCCATAGGAGTTCGCAATGAATTTCGAGGTTTTGGGATCGGAGAGCTGATGCTCATCGCCGCCATTGAACAGGCGACACAATTGGAGTCCCGTGTCGTGACGCTGGAGGTGCGAGTCTCCAACTTTGTCGCTCAGAATCTCTACAAAAAATTCGGATTCACGGAGCGCGGCGTCCGGAAGAGCTACTACACTGACAATCGTGAGGACGCCCTTATCATGACCACTGACACAATCCAATCGCCAGAATTTAGCTGTCAGTTCGAGGAACTTGTGCAGGCTCACCAGAGCCGTTGGGGCAGGGCCGAACGAATGCTGTTCTAGCCTCGAATCGTCTCCCGTCAAATCACGTCTAACAAGGTGTTAGACTCCCTGTGGGGGCGCTGGCTGTTGTGCGATCATGGGCATTTGTGAGCAGAATACTTAGATAAAAATTCAAGTCTAGCGGGGTGGGGTGCGGAGATGTCGATCGGTAGAATTGTGTTGTTGACGACGGCGGGCTTCGTCTTGTTGTTGGTTTTCGTGCCGGGCTTTAGAAACGGGGTTACCGGGAGGCTCACTTCGTTATCCAGCAGCAGTGAGACGATAACCGTTCCCGCGTCTCCTATTCAAGGCTCGCGATTGCAACCGTCGAGCGATGGGAATCCACCAACCAGCGTGGGAGGGAATCTGAAGCTGATTACACTGCTGGGCTTCGACGCGATCCCCGCGATTTTGGATCCCGAATTTGTCGACGTCGGAGTAGCCGACACTGAGATGACCCCCGACGAATTGGTGCTTGGGCTATCCATCAATGGAGAATCGAAGGCATACTCGATACCGATGCTCAGCTCCCATGAGATTGTGAACGATGTTGTTGGAGGCGTGCCGCTCGCTGTAACATGGTGACCGCTCTGCTTTTCGGCTATCGTGTATAGCCGCACCATCAACGGAAAAGAGCACACCTTTGGCGTCAGCGGCAAACTGATTATGAACGCGCTAGTGATGTACGATCATCAGACAGACACCCTATGGAGCCAGTTCCTACGCAAGGGCGTTCGCGGAGAGTTGGCGGGCACTGAGTTGGGGGTAATTCCCGTCATTCAAACCACATGGGGTACGTGGAAAGAGCTTCATCCAGACACACTGGTGCTGGATAAGCGAGGTCGTTATAGTAGCGACAGCTACAAAGGCTACTACCAGGATGGCCGGGCCGGAGTCATAGGCGAAACTTTCAGCGACGACAGGTTGGAGCGCAAGGCGATGGTGGTGGGCGTCGACATTGCAGGCAACACAAAAGCCTATCCCTTTAGGGCTTTGAGCGACAATCCGGTGGTCAACGACACCGTGGGCGGGTCTCATACATTAGTGTACTTCGACGACTCCAGCGGCACAGCGCTGGTTTATGACAGGGAGGTCGACGGCAATCCGTTGACATTCCGGTTAGAAGGCGAACCCAATGGAATCCTTACGGTTCTTGTGGACGAAGAGACCAACTCCAGGTGGATGGCATTCAACGGCACAGCCATCGAGGGGGAGCTAAAGGGCCAGACTCTGGATCGCGCCCTGTCACACCTGTCGTTCTGGTTTGCTTGGAAAGACTGGAACCCGGACACGGAGTTGTATTCGGGTTAGAAGGTGGTCAGGTGTCATGGCGTCAGCAATCAGTTTTCAGCCGTCACCGTAATGTCATTCTGAAGTCGCCGTCGAAGAATCTGATCGCGTGCAGCACAACAGTTGCTCCTCTTACGACCAGATCCTTCGCGTTGACTCAGCATGGCCCGTTGTGGCCACGATAAACAGGGCAAAAAAATATGGGAGGGTTCAAAACCCTCCCATATCAATTCCTAATTAGAGGCGCTACGGCCCAGAACTAGAAGGAGCTGCTGGCCCTGCGTCGGCGGAAGCAGTCATCGCAGTAAACCGGGCGATCTCCGCGAGGTCGGAAGGGCACTTCAGTGTCCTTGCCGCACTCGGCGCAAACTGTGGGGTGCATCTCGCGAGGGGCGTAGTTGGAGAATCCTCCGCCTCCGCCTCCGCCTCCGCCGCCGCCCTGTCGCTGGGAGCGGCGAGAAGCTCGGCAACTTGGGCAACGTCGAGGCTCGTTTGTGAAGCCTCGCTCCTCGTGATAACGCTGGTCGTCAGCGCTAAACGTGAAATCCGTGTTGCATTCCACGCACGTTAGGGTTCGATCTTGGAAAACCAATGGTGACCTCCTGGGGTCCGCTAATTTATATAGTTGCCGGCCGGTCACCAAGGGTCCATGAGTAGTCAGTTTTTCCTGGGCGTCTGGGTACAACTTCTATTAAACATTACCATAGGGAAACTTGACACGCAATGCGTGTTTTTATTCGTGTATTTCTTGACACCTCTTAGAAGTGTCCATAAACTCGCTTTTGCCGTATATCTTTAGCGGACAAATAACGCGAGGCAATTACATGCAACAGTCGTCTGAAAACCGCCCGAACATTGTGTTGATTCTTGCTGATGATATGGGATTTTCAGATATCGGATGCTACGGCTCTGAGATACGCACGCCCAATGTGGACAGCCTTGCTGAGGGCGGCCTGCAGTTCACTCAAATGTACAATTCTGCCCGATGCTGTCCCTCCCGCGCCGCTCTGCTCACCGGAGTCAACCCTCAGCAAGCGGGCGTGGGTCACATGGTTGCTGACCTCGGATGGCCTGCTTATCAAGGCTACCTGAACGAAAGCAGCGTAACCATCGCCGAAGGGCTGAAGGCCAACGGCTACGCCACAATGATGTCAGGAAAATGGCACGTTGGCGGAACCTACAACCTGTTGGACCCGGCAAGCTGGACGCCGGGCGATGCCAGTCACCCGATACCAACGCAGAGGGGATTTGACCGTTTCTTCGGCATCATCACCGGCGCCGGGAGCTTCTACCATCCTCTGACCCTTATGCGCGATGACCAGTTAATACCCATTGACACTGATGGCTTCTATTTCACCGACGCTATCAGTGACAACGCTGTTGATATGATAGAAGACGCCGCGCAGGGTGATAATCCCTTCTTTATTCACATCGCGTACACGTCTCCTCATTGGCCGCTCCACGCATTGGAGGAGGATATAGCCCGATATCAGGGCGTTTACAAGGACGGGTGGGATTCGCTGCGAACGGGACGCCATGAGGAGATGAAAGGCCGAGGGATTGTCGATTCCAAGTGGGAGATTTCGCCCCGGGACGAATCAGCCCCAGCTTGGAGCGACGCCCGCGAGAAGGACTGGGAGGCTCTGCGTATGGCGGCGTACGCCGCCCAAATCGACATCATGGATCAGGGCATCGGCAGGGTTCTGTCCAAGCTGAAGGAGCTTGGCATAGCTGACAACACGTTGGTTATGTTCCTGTCAGACAACGGAGGGTGCGCCGAGTTCCTGGCCGAAGATTCCGACCGACCGACACCCGCTCAATACGGCACGCCGACTCCTGATGGCCGTCCGATTCGTATGGGCAACAGTCCCAGCATACGGCCCGGTCCCGCCGACACATTCATGAGTTACGATCTGCCCTGGGCCAACGCCAGCAACACCCCTTTCCGACGTTTCAAGCGCTGGACTCACGAGGGCGGCATCTCAACGCCTTTCATCATGTCGTGGCCTGCCAGAATTCAAGAATCGGGCGTGGTGCACGAACCTATCCACATCATCGACATCGCTGCCACCTGCATGGACGCGGCATCGGCTACTTATCCAACCCAGATGAATGACCATGACACGACGCCCCTGGAAGGCGAGAGCGTTCTGTCGGTTCTGGCGAATCCCGCCTGGAGCAGGGAGAAACCCATATTCTGGGAGCACGAAGGTAGTCGGGCCGTCAGAATCGGCGAGTGGAAGCTGGTGGCTCCGGTAGGCGGCGAGTGGGAACTTTACAATATCGACGACGACCGCACTGAGCTTCATAACCTGGCAAACTCGAACAAACCCAAGGCTCAGGAGCTTGCCAAGCTGTATGATGAGTGGGCGGAGCGTTGCGGCGTATTGCCGTGGCGCATTCTGTACCCGGCTTGGAACCCACGAATGCGGACTCCCAGCGGACATAGGGTGTAATAGACCGCGTCAAAGAAAGGGCGGAGGCAGTAAATTGTCAATAGCGCTGATGAACAAGATGCAAAAACGCATCGCTGTGATTGAGATTTTTGGGGCCATCGGCGGGGCGGTGAAGTCCCCTGAGATGGACCGATTGCTGAACACGGCGCGGGACGACCATCGGATCAAGGCGGTGGTGTTGGATGTGGACTCCCCGGGCGGCGGATCGTCGGCCTCGGACTACATCTACCGCAGCGTCAAACGTCTGGCCGAGCGCAAACCTGTGATCGCGGCAATTCGAGGCACCGGAGCGTCAGGGTCGTATATGATCGCCTGCGGCGCTCAGCGTATCGTCGCCTCGCCAGGCGCGATAATTGGCTCCATCGGCGTAATTTCGGTGCGTCCGGTTCTGGAGGACCTGCTGGAACGGGCCGGAATCAAGGTGAACGTTAACAAGACTGGAGCGTACAAGGACATGGGCGCGCTCTGGCGTGAGGCGACGCCCGAAGAGCAGGAGAAGATGCAGTCCCTAATCGACGACATCTTCGGCGACTTCGTGACAATCGTCTCAGAGGCCCGCGGCCTGGAAGAGAGCGCGGTGCGGGACCTGGCCACTGGCGAGGTTTACCTAGCTGAACGCGCCCGTGAGCTTGGACTTGTGGACGAACTGGGAGACCTGTACCGAGCCATAGACATCGCGGCAGAGCTTTCGGGCGCCCCGCCTGTTCCTGTGTACCTGAGGCCGAAGCGGACTTTGCGTCAGATGCTGTTTGGTTCGGCTGCCGAATCGTTGGTTCAGGCAGTCGCCGATCAAGTGGAGCAACGAATTTTCCAGAGCCGATTTCGGTTGTAAGCTCAGCCTTCAACAGTCAGCTTATAGGCCAACGCCATTCTGAGCCCACAGACGAAGAATCTGGTCGCGAGTATGCAACGATTGTCATGGCAGCAACCGGATTCTTCGGTTTGGTTCAGCATGCCGCAATTTTTGATTTGGATTGAAAAAAATAATGCATTATCGGACGTTGGGAAAAACAGAACTCAACGTATCGCTTTTGAGCCTGGGCACAGGCGGCCCCAGCATGTTCGGACAAAACAAGGGACTGGAGCAGAATAATCAAACGGCCTTGGTGCGCCGATGCCTTGATATGGGCATCAATCTGATCGACACTCACGAGCGATACAAGGACAGCGAGAAGATTCTCGGAAGGGCGCTGAAGGGTGTGCCACGGGACTCTTATAATCTCGTCACGAAATGGGCTTACGCTCCCGGCGTTGATGATTTCAACCCGGACCCCGAAGCACTGGCCCGTTCGGTTGAACGCAGTCTGCAGAGGCTGAGAACAGATCACGTAGAGGTCTTGCTGTTCCACGGCTTGATGCCCGAGCATCATGATCTTGTCGTGGATCGGTACGTCCCTGTCCTCCAGCGTCTGAAGGACGAAGGCAAGGTGAAATTCGGAGGTTTCAGCCTTCGATACGTCGTTGACCCGGCTCATGAAGGCGCGCTAACGGCGTTGGGGCGCACGCCGGACCTCTGGGACGTGATAATGTTGAAGTTCGGAATACTGAATCAGTACGCTTCAAAGAAGGTTCTGCCCCTGGCGATGGAGCACAACGTCGGCATATTGAACATGGCAGCGGTGCGCGTTAAACTTCCGAACCCGAAGCTGTTGGCTGAGACCGTCGCCGATTGGAAAGCTCGCGGTCTCGTCCCTTCGGACGCCCTTCCTGATGCCGACCCTCTGGGATGGCTGGCAACCGGCGATGTGGACTCGGTTATCAGCGCGGCCTATAAATTCGCCGCGGAACACCCAGCTATCGGGTCAGTGATTTCCGGCACGTCCAACATAGACCACATGGAGCGCAACGTCGCGGCATTGGAGCGTCCGTACCTACCCGTTGAATCCCGACTCAAGTTGGAGAACCTATTCGGTCACATCGCCGAGTACGCCTGAGCTATCGCGAATGTTCGTAGCCCCTTCGCTGTGCGTGCGCTTGCCAGAGGCCGGCAGCCGCCAACAATACCGCAATCAAAATTAAACTCCATGATCCCGCGTCAGGCATCGGAGCCGGTATGGGCGTTGGAGTCGGTAGACGGTGGGGGCATCGGCGTTGGCGTAGGAGTCCGTGTGGGAGTTGGTGTAGGTGACGGAGTAGGGGTCGAGTCCGGCACCGAATAGGTGATGCTCAACGCGGGGCGGTTGGATGAGACTGAATTTCCCCCGGAGTCGAACTTTTTCACCGTTTGTTGAGACGACTCGTTGCCTTTCAATAACCATCCGAAATTCGTTGCGGATGCATCCACCCAGGCCTGCACGTCGGTGACCATCGGCGCAGATGACCACGACGTCGAGCTGAAAAACCGGTGGACCCACGTCGCGTCGTTTGAGGTTGAGGACGCGCCACTTCCTCCAAATGACGCCGAACTTCCTTCACCCCAATCTGCCGTGAGCTTGTGGACGTTGATGGTCTGACCGCCCGAGCGGCTCCTCGACATGTTCAGACTGAGTGACACGCTTTCGACTGTCGCACCTGATGGCACACTCGAGATATCAAAAGCCAAAACGGCTCTTCG
>DCAW01000056.1:0-15423 GCA_002313895.1 Dehalococcoidia bacterium UBA1123 | reverse complement strand
GGAGCCGTTTTCAATCAACGTATTGTCTTTGCTGGGATTGAGGGTGATGGTTGTGCTTGCTCGCGTTTGGGCGAACACGCTGGTTGTTGGCACGGCGAAAATTGCCACAGCCATTACGGCTGAAAGCGACGCCCTTCTAAATTTTGGCGCGTAAACGGGGATCATATCGGTCTATACGGACTCCTCCAGGGCCTTCGCTTCCTCCCACAGCGCTTCTTTCTGATCCAAGGGCAGGTCCTCGAACCTCAGGCCGCGCTCTCGACTCAGGCGTTCCATGGTGGTGAAGCGCTTGTAGAATCGGGTGTTGGTTCCTCGCAGGGCGTTTTCGGATTCTGCGCCCATCCAGCGGGCCGCGTTGGCCATCGAGAACAGAAGGTCGCCCATCTCGCGCTCCTTTGCCTCTGGGGACTCGGCTTCGCCCAACTCTCGCACCTCTTCTGCGATCTTGTCGACGACGCCCTGGAAGTCGTCCCAATCGAAACCCATCCGCGCCGCTCGGCCCTGCACCGCCTGAGCGTAGGACAGCGCAGGCATCGCCTTGGGCACTCCATCGAGGATTGATCGGTCCGAGCCTTCCAGTTCCTTGCGCTTTATGGCGTCCCACTTCGGCACTGCCTCGGAGGGGTCGTCCATCTGCGTGTCGCCGAAAACGTGAGGATGCCGTCGCACCAGCTTGCCCAGCAAGTTGGCGAAAACGTCCTCATGGGTGAAGCGTTTCGCCTTCGCCGCTATCTGAATCTGGAACGCCAGGTGGAAGAACACGTCGCCAAGCTCCTCGATCATCTTGTCTGTGTCGTCCTCGTCTATGGCCTCAACGAGCTCGTAGCACTCCTCAAGGAACAGGTGCTTGAGAGTGGCGGGAGTCTGCTCCTTGTCCCAGGGACATCCATCTGGACCTATCAGTCGTTCTACCAGTTGACGGACACCACTGTAAGTCTCTGCGAAAATATCTTGTTTGTTCATATTTTGTCCTGACACCTGAAATCCTGATACTTGATACCTTGCCTCGCGCCAATTTGACAGGCACACAGGCCGACCCTAAGATGCTACCGCATGTTCACAGATAATAAAATCACCCAAATCGGCAAGGTTCTGGCCGCTGCGCTCTTCGTGCTGTTCGTGCCGCTGTTTCTCATTGCAGTTAACGTTCGTTGGGTCATAAACGCTCCGGCGCTGTACAGTTACGCGTTCGATAATTACGAGCGCCAGATCAGGCGCTATCTGGACGTCGACCGGGACGAATACATCTCTGGCGGACGGCAGATTCGAGACTATTTCAACAACGGCGAAGAGTTCCTGAGCATGGACATCACCATTCGAGGCACCCGGTACCCGAACATATTCAATGAAACCGAGGTCATTCATATGTTCGATGTGAAACGACTCGTGCGTGGGGTGTATCGGCTCTCCGAGATTGCCGGGGCGTATTTGCTGGGGTTCGTGCTTGTGGGGTTCTATATCTGGAGGCGAGAGTTTCTAGCACGGCTAGGCAGGACCGTTCTGCTGAGCGGGGCGGCCACGCTGGGTCTGGGCCTGCTGGTCGGGATAGGCTCTCTGGCGGGAGGATTCGACCGCATGTTCCTCCTGTTCCACGAGATCAGCTTCACTAACGACTTCTGGCAGTTGAACCCCAGTCGAGATGCCCTGATAGCCATGTTTCCTCAAGGGTTTTTTTTCGACGCCACAATTCTGATTGTCGGGTCGATTGTTGTGCAGGCGGCATTGCTTGTGGCCGTGCCGATCGCTCTGAACCGATTGTATCGACCTAAACAATTAACAAGGGCAGAAAGACGGACCGCGCAAGCGTCTCTGAAGACGTAAAGTCGATCAAGCGTAAACACTGTCATGTTGAGCGGAGTCGAAGCACCTGGTCGCTGGCATTACAACCCTTGTTCTAATAACGACGAGATTCTTCACGTTCGTTCAGAATGACAAAGCTCCTGAAAACCTGATCCCTGACGCGCCGAGGAACACCATGCACTACCAACTAGAACGCACCCACGGATGCCGGATCTCTGACGCCTGGGCGTATAGGGGCCTCAAGACGGCGATTATCGAGAATAAGATTCTGCGGGTCGTTGTGTTGATAGACAAGGGCGCGGACATTTACCAGTTAGTCCACAAGCCCACGGATACTGATTTCTTGTGGCGTTCGCCGTGGGGCGTTCGGGACCCGTCGAAGTTCATCCCCACTACAGGGTCACCGACCAATGTGTGGCTGGACGTTTATGAAGGCGGGTGGCAGACTGTTCTGCCCGGAGGCGGATTTCCGTCCGTGTACGGCGGCGCGGACATGGGCCTGCATGCCGAAGTCAACACGATGCCCTGGGATCACGCCATTCTGGAGGACACGCCCGAACGGGTGAGCATCAAGTTTTGGGTGCGGACGTACAGGACGCCCTTCTTCTTCGAGAAAACGCTGTCCCTGTCGTCAGGCTCTGGCGTTCTGGAGATCGACCAGAAGCTGACCAACGAGGGCGAGGAGCCTGTCCACTGCGTATGGGGCGAGCACATCGCTCTGGGCGCGCCGTTCCTGAGTGACGACTGCGTTATCGACCTCCCTGGCGGCAAGGTGATGAACCACCACGAGGATTTCCACCCCAACAACAAGCTCAAGGCCGGATTCGAGGGCCAATGGCCGATGGTGGAGGCGAAGGACGGCTCTTCTGTGGACCTGAGCAAAGTCCCAAACAAGGACTACCGCTCCTATGACCAGTCGTACATCACCGACATGCCCGAAGGCTGGTACGCCATCACCAACCAGAAGCTGGGAGTCGGGTTTGGCGTCACATTCCCAACGGATGTGTATAAATTCCTGTGGTACTGGCAATCGTTGGGCGGAGGGTACGGACATCCCTGGTATGGTCGGACGTACAACATCGGGCTTGAGCCGTTCACCAGCTACACCAACGAGGGCCTTCAGGCGGCCATCGACAATGGCACCGCGTTGCACCTTCAGCCGGGCGAGGAGGTGACGGCGTCGGTTCGTGCGGTCGCCTTCGAGTCTAGCGTGGGCGTGGAGTCCATGACTCCGGGGGGCGTTGTGACCACGAAGGACGGCTGACTATCGGTGTCCATTCTGGGAAGCCAACCCCTTCAACCATTCCTCGGTGGCTCTGGGAGTGCGGAACCGAAGCTTCTGGACGTGGGCGTAATCTGGATGTTCGAACAACCGGGTGAAATCCTGACGGCGTCTCCAGTGATTCTTTAGCGAGTAGGCAATCACGGATTCGTTGGAGAATATCTTGAAGTTATCGAGGATGTTTTCCTTGTTGCCGTTCCACAACACTTCGCGCTTGATGTTCCTGCGCAGTGTCCTGGCGATGAGCCGACGCATAATAACGCCAACGGAGTAATCAAGGTATATCAACGTCGTTGCTTTGGGCCAAAGAACATCTCTGGCGATAGAGTAGTTGCCATCCACCACCCAAATGTCTTCTTGCGTAGCGTCGCCTACCTTTTCCCGGAAAATGTCGTCGGGCGTTTCAGTCCAGTTTGGGCCGTGGCGGATGGCGTCCAACTCGATGTGAGGAGAGCCCAGCGCCTGGGATATCCCTCGGGCTAAAGTCGTCTTGCCAGAGCCGGATGAGCCGACTACGATCACCCGGCTGAGGTCTCCAGGGATGTGGGTTGCGTTTGTTGGAGTGTTGTTGGACATGGAGGGTGCATTTTACACAAAATTAATTCTAGATGTCGAGTTGCCGATTGCCATATAACGACAATAAATAAACAGGGCGCTGAAATCCAGCGCCCTGTTTATTTAACTCGGCGTGACACCGAGCCTACATCTCGATCTTCTTGTCGCCTGACAGGTATGCTTCTGGCTCCTTCTGAAAGGCCCGATTGCAGCCTGGGCCGCAGAAGTAGTAGGTCTCGCCATTGTGCTCGTGCGTTCCGCCGTTGGGCTTTCGCATGTCGACATCCATGTCGCAGACTGGGTCCTTTGCTGTGCTTGATCCGCTCTTTCCGAATAGTGGCAGTCTCATTGTTTCCTCCAGATGTGTTGTTCTTAGTGCCTGATTCAGTAGGTTATTTGATTAATTCGTCTTGGGCTTGAATCGTTTTAGTCTCAGTGAGTTCGACACAACGGTGACCGAGCTTACGGCCATCGCCGCTGCCGCCAGGATTGGATTCAGAAAACCCGAATCGCCAAACACCGGCTCCAGGGCCGATGGCACTCCGCCGTCTCCCCAGATCAGGTATAGCAATCCTGCGGCCACGGGTATCAGAGCGATGTTGTAGGCGAAGGCCCAGAACAGGTTCTGCTTGATGACTCGCATGGTGGTTCGGCTCAGAGCAATGGCAGTGGAGACTCCCCGAAGATCGCCGCTCACCAGGGTTACGTCTGCCGCCTCGATGGCGACGTCGGTCCCTGTGCCGATGGCGATTCCGATATCGGCCTGGGCCAGCGCAGGGGCGTCGTTGATGCCGTCGCCGACCATCGCCACGGTCTTGCCTTCGTTCTGAATCATGATGACCTGATCGGCCTTGTCAGCAGGCATGACCTCGGCGACCACCCTGTCGATGCCGATTTCTTTTGCGATGGCCTCGGCTGTGCGACGGTTGTCGCCTGTGAGCATAACGACCTCGGTTCCCTGAGACCGGAGGCCGAGCACTGCGTCCACCGCTTCGGGTTTGATGGTGTCGGCTACCGCGATGATGCCTTGGACCTCGCCGTCGATGGCGATGAACATAGGCGTCTTGCCTTGAGCCGAAAGCTCAGAGGCGCGAACCTCCATGCCGTTGAGGTGGAAATTCTCTTGAGTCATAAGCGCTAGGTTGCCGAGGGTCAGGCTGGAGCCGTTGACCTGCGCTTTGATGCCTGCGCCGGGCAGAGCGGTGAACTCGGTGACGGGTTCCAGGTTCAGATTTCGTTCCTGGGCGGCGGACACGATGGCCGATGCCAACGAGTGTTCCGAACCCTGCTCGGCAGATGCCGCTAGTCTCAGAAGCTCGTCGTCTCCGAAATCTGGGGCTATGATGTCCGTGACCGTGGGCGTTCCTCTTGTGAGGGTTCCTGTCTTGTCCAAAACCACGACCTCGACTTTGTGGGCGCGTTCCAGAGCTTCGGCGCTTCGTATCAGGATGCCGAATTCGGCCCCCTTGCCTGTGCCGACCATGATGGCTGTCGGAGTCGCGAGGCCCATAGCGCACGGGCAGGCGATTATCAGCACCGCAACGGCGGTGAGAATCGCGGTCACATAGCTGGGTTCAGGGCCAAAGATCAGCCACCCCAGGAAGACCAGCGTTGCTGTGCCGATGACCGCAGGAACGAAGTATGCCGAGATCAGGTCGGCCATACGCTGGATGGGTGCCTTGGAACCCTGGGCCTCCTCCACGAGCCGGATGATGTTGGACAGCATTGTGTCGCGTCCGACCTTCGTTGCGCGGAAGGTGAATCCGCCATTGCCGTTGATCGTGGCGCCGTAAACTTCGCCCCCAGGTTCTTTGTCCACGGGAGCGCTCTCGCCGGTGAGCATAGACTCGTCCACAGAAGAGACGCCTTCCGCAAGAACGCCGTCCACTGGGATGCGCTCTCCGGGTCGGACAAGAATCATCTCGCCGACTGTCAGGTCGTCGATGGATATGTCAACGTGTTCGCCGTCACGAACCACCCGCGCCGTCTTGGGCTGTAGTCCCATCAGAGCCTTGATAGCGTTAGACGCTCGGCTCTTGGCCCTCGCCTCCAGGAATTTCCCGAGAAGCACGAGGCCGATTATGGCTGTAGAGGTGTCAAAATAGGTGTCGGTGGCCCGTCCGTCGAAGAACGAAGCGTCACCAATTAGCGTGACCACCACGCTGTATAGGAATGCAACGGATGTGCCCACGGCTATCAGCGTGTTCATGTTGGACGTGTAGTGTTTGGCCGCTCCCCACGCGCTGGTGTAAAACTGTTTGCCCGCCCAGACCTGGACGGGCAGTGCCAGGGCCAATAGCAGGTAGTTCATGTCGAAGGGCACCCAGTTCATCAGTCTCGGAGCCGCCATGAAAGTCATGATCGCTGAGGCAATGACCAGGCCGAAGATGAATTTGTTGCGCAGGACCTTAACATCTTTGGGCGTTGAGGCTTCGGCATCGTCACTAATGACCGCCAGCACGCTGAATCCGGCGTCTTGAATGGCGTGCCGGAAGTCGGATATTCCGGTGATACCAGGGATATACTCGATGGTGGCCTGCTCGTTTGATAGATCGACTTCGATAGATCTGACGCCTTCGAAGCTATGAATTGCGGTCTCAATCTGTTTTGCGCTGTCGGCGGACGCGACCCCACCCAGACCCAGAGTGACCGCCTGGGTAGTGATGCCATATCCTGCATCCTCCAGAGCGTAAGTCAGGTGTCCTAAATCGACTGCATGCTCCAATGTCATGGTGGCCTTCTCGGTGGCGAGATTGACGTTGGCCGTCTCCACGCCCTCAACGTCCTCCAGAGCATGCGAGACATGAATTATGCAGGCGGCGCAGTACATACCCTTAATGGGTAGTGTCATCTTTTCAGTGGGTGTCTGTGTAGTCATGATTTACCTTTTGTCCGCCAGGGAGAAAAGCTCCATAAGCTCATCCAGGACCTGATCTTCTCTTCCGTCCTTCACTCCGTCGATTACGCAGGAGTGCAGGTGGCCTTCCAGGAGCTTCGATTCCAGTTTCTGAATGGCGCGTCGGACTGCGAACGTCTGTTTGAGGATATCGACGCAATACTTGTCTTCTTCGACCATCTTTCGGATGCCGTTGAGGTGTCCGTCGATGTAGTTGAGCCGCTTCAGCGCATCCTTCTTTGCGTCGGGAAGCTGGTGATGTTCGTGAGTTGTCTCGGTTGTGGCCATGAATTTCACTTTCTGCTATTTCAAACCCTTACCCCCTGGAGAGGGGTTATGAAATCAGTATAATCCCGAATCAAGGTCCGGTCAAGCTGAAATGCGCGAACATTCGCTGAGGAGACATTGACTGCGTTCAGGGACGACAATATAGTTCACGGTACCAGTTGCCGGACAACGGTAGGAGGAGTAAATGAACAGACAAATCGACGCGGTAATATTCGATCTCGATGGGACGTTGGTTGATAGCCAGCCTGCGGTGTTGAGGGCGACTCAGGAAGCGTTGGCCCGGTTCGACATCAGCGTGTCAGATCAGGAGGTGCGGGAGAGGTTTGGTGGAGGATCGAGAAACATAATGTCGTACTTCTTGGTCAGAGAACTTGGTGAAGGGAAGGCGAACCAGCATATTGACGAGGCTGTCGAGGCCAAGAATTCGCTGCAAACAGAGTATTCGAGCGATGTGGCGCTTTTGCCAGGGGTTGATAAACTCCTTGCTCAACTGAAACAGGACGGGTTTCAGCTTGGGATAGCCACGATGGGTGCCGGGGCCACGGCCAGGCGGGTTCTGTCGCGCAAACGAATTGACGCATATTTCGCCAGAGTCTTGACTGTGGACGATGTCACGAAACCCAAACCAGACCCGGAGATACTGGAGAGGGCCACCGAACTACTTGGCGTCGAGATCGGCCGATCCATGTATGTTGGCGATTCCGGCCACGACCTCGGAGCGGCCGCGGCGATTGATATGCCATTCGTTCTGGCAGACACCGGACTTTTTATGGATGGAACCCGTCGAATCGACCTCAGAGAACAAGCACAGAGTATAGGTTATCCAGTGGTTGAAATAGACGATCTTGAGTCCATAACCACAATTGCAAAAAACTACTCGCCAAGTTGAAATCTTTTCTAATTGGGAGGATATGAAAATGGACTACGGTATTCTCATCCCATGTTACATAGACGCCTGGCACGAGGTGAAAGCTGCTGAAGAAGCCGGGTTTACTCACGCCTGGTTCGCTGACTCTCAGTTGATCTACTCTGATGTCTGGGCGACGATGGCGCTGGCGGCTCAGAACACATCAACTATCAAGCTGGGAACTCTTGTCGGCATTCCGAGCAACAGATTGGCACCTGTCACGGCAGCGGCGGCTGCGACAATCAACAAAATTGCTCCCGGTCGCGTGATTGTCGGACTCGGCACCGGCTACACGGGACGCAACACAATGGGGCTTCCCGCCCTGACGATGAATCAGTTCGCAGAGTACGCAGCGCAGGTCAAAGGGTTGCTGGCGGGAGAGGATGTTCTGTTCCGTGAAGGGCAGCGCGAACGATGGATACGCCTGATTCACTCGAAGTCCAACTCGGGCCGGGATGAGTTTTTCAATATCGAAGACCCGATACCTGTGATGCTCGCCGCCAACGGCCCTCGGGGCCAAAAAATCGTCGGCGAGATTTCCGATGGCTGGATAACAACCTCCAGAAGCGCGACGGGCGTTCCTCAAGGGCTGCCAAGGATCAATGAGAGCGCCACGGCGGCTGGAAACAGTTTCGACCATGCTGGCGGGTACGGAACGAAGCCTTATGTTACGGTGCTGACTCCGGCGTGTGTTCTTCGCGACGGGGAGACTTTCGAGAGCGAGCGTGTGATCAGAAACGTGGGGCCAGCGCTGATTCCGGGCGTCCATGCGATGTGGGAAGGCGCGTACGGGCCGGGGTCGAATCTGGGCATGGCCAATCCCGATTTGGCGGGGATGTACGACCAGTACATTCGAGAGTATGGCGACAGAAAGTCTCCGCCAACACCCGACGACCGGCGATACCTGGATGTCCACGAAGGCCATTACGTATATCTGAAAGAGGGCGAGGAGCAGTTCGTGTCTTCGGAGGTGATGGCTTCCACGCTGACTGGCACAGGGGAACAGATCAATAAGAAGCTGGACGAACTGGAGGCTGTTGGCGTCAACAATGTGGCGATGGCGGCAGTCACCCGACAGGCGGCGTCAGAGTTAATTGCTGACTTCAGCGAGCAGGTGATTCAGAAACGCTGATGAATCGGCTGTCGACATCGCAGACAGCGCGCAGCGACAACATCAAATCTTCACCAACGTTCAGTCCAATTGGCGCTGATTGCCAAGAATCATGTGAGTATTTGGGCGATTGACAGCACGAATAACGGGATATACGGTTGGGCCGTCCCAGAACGTAGCGTTTTCGCAAGCAATTAAACCCATCTAGTTATTTCCGTATTGAAGTTAGCCCGGTGAACATCGTCCATAGGCTGCAACCCAGAAGCGGAGAAGATCGTGACGTCACCCCTAACGACTGTTTACAAATGCGCCGATGGAACCGAATTTCCCGTGGAATGGAACGAACCGGAACAACGAGACTATCGGTGGTCTTGGGACACCAACCATTGGCCCACGCCTTTGAAGCCGTTCTACGTCGCCGCTTGGTTGTTATCGGAGGTTAGCGCCAGATCAAATTCCGATAGTGGGACAAAGTTTTTGGCAGCGTTCGAAGAATATCTGAAATATTATGGCCTGCGAACGTCGCGATGGGAATGCGCCCTGCCAACGTTCCGTGAGCAACCTGAAGCGCCGCTGGGATTCATAAAACACGCTATCATGAATGACGTGCCCGCCCCGTTGGAAGTCCAATAAAATGTGGCTAACGGGGCAGACAAGCAAGCTGTCGACGTTGAGACGAAACTCGGGTTGGATGGCGAAAAACGTGCCCGGTTTCGCGAGGAGCTGGCGGCTGCTAAGCGCCGGGTGACCGTCCGGGAAAATCGGGCATTCTGGCAACTACTGCCTTATGGAAGCCTGCGTGTGGCGATTCTGCGTAGGGGCCAGAGGTTGGTGGACGCAGATGCTATAGGACAGGCCGATGACGTCTTCTTTCTAGAACCAGAGGAGATTGACCAGTATCTGGCACATGCCCACAATTCCGCAAAAACCCTCGTCGAACAGCGGCGTCAAGAATAGGAGTTTTGGAGGACGAAAACTCTCTCAAAATTCATTGGGCAGGTGGCCGAACCGACTGAACCCAAACTAGAAGGCGACGTTGCATCAGACAAAGTGTTGCAAGGTATCGGCGCGAGTCGTGGCGTAGCGACAGGACGAGCCAGGGTGATATTAGACCTGTCTGAAGCAGCGAATTTTCATCAGGGAGAGATTTTGGTTTGCATGATGACCGTGCCACCGTGGACGATCTTGTTCCCCAAAGCGGAAGCCGTTGTCACCGACACTGGAAGCGTGCTGTCCCACGCATCAATTGCGTCGCGGGAGTACGGGATTCCGTGCGTGGCCGTTACTCGAAACGGCACCAGTTTGAAAAAGGACGACATGCTCATCACCGTCGACGGCATAGAGGGCACTGTAACCATTGAGGACTAACCCCAAGACCATACCGGTGGATGCAGATTGTGCCGGTCGCCGATTCCTACACCAACCCCATCGACTGCGCGAACACCTCTCGATGGGGGCCGGAGGTTCCGAACTTTAACTCGGCGACCTTGGCTCGGCGAGTCCACATCTGGAGATCGTACTCCTCCATGAAGGCGATACCTCCGTGCAACTGCTGGGCGGTCAGGGTCGTCCATTTGTAGGCGTGGTTGGCGAGAACTTTAGCCATCGCGATTTCGCGGTCTGCCGATAATCCATCCTCCAGGCGGGCTATTGCCTGGTAGGTGGCGAGACGGGCAGAGTCGATGGCGTTCACCATGTCAGCGCAGTCGTGTTGGACTGACTGGAAACTGGCGATAGGCCGCCCGAACTGTACCCTCTGTTTAGTGTACTCGACAGTCATCTCCAAGACCTTCTGCGCTCCTCCGACGCTCACGGCGCAGTGCAGGGCGGTTGCCCTGTCCAGAGACCGCTTGAGGACGGGCCAGCCTTCGCCTACCCCGCCAAGAATTTCTTCTGTTGGGACACTCACACTGTTGAAGGAAACCTCGTACTGCCTGTCTCTAGCGATGCTCTCAAGGGCCGACATTGACACGCCAGAAGCCGTTCCAGGAATCAGGGCGATTGTGACGCCGTGTTCGCCAGAGCCACTCGTCCGCACCGGTACCAGCATCAGGTCAGCAGTATTCGCGGACTCAACAAATAATTTGCTTCCTGATAACTGAAGGCTGTCCCCTGACAGTTCTCCCGACATATTTATGCCGTCCTGGCTGTACTGAGCGTTTTCTTCCAGCATGGCAGCGGTCCCGATGAGGGCGCCAGAGGCCAGACGAGGGATGTACTGTTGTATCTGGAAGTCAGAGCCGGCGTCGAGGATCGTCAGGCCAACGTTGACCACTGTGCCGAAGAAGGGGCCAGGAAGCATGGCGCGTCCCATTTCCTCAAGTAGGACGGCCAGGTCGGTCAGAGAGCCGCCCTCGCCGCCGTGCTCCTGTGGAAAGGCCAGGCCCATCCAGCCGAGGCCGGCCATCTGCTCCCACAGGTGGGTGGGATAGCCGCGCTCGTCGTCCTCCATCGCGCGAACCAGAGATGGCGGACACTCGCGCTCCAGAAACTCGCGGGCTGAATTTTTGAGCATCTCCTGGGCTTCGGTCAGGGCCAGATCCATTTTGCTATTCCCTTGATTCTATGCAGATGTGCTTTCGACTATTGGGCGAGGTATCCACCGTCCACTACCATCGTGTGGCCCGTAACGAATGACGCCGCGTCGGACGAAAGCCATGCCACGGTTTCGGCGACTTCTTGAGGAGTCCCGACGCGCCCCATCGGCTCTCGGGAGATCATGCTGGCAGACCTCACAGGGTCGGCCAGTCCTGCTGCGGTCATCGGGGTTTCGATGTATCCGGGGCAAACGCAATTGACCCGGATACCCTGCTGAGCGTATTCGAGCGCCGCTGTCTTGGTCAGGCCCACAACTCCGTGCTTGCTGGCTACGTAGGACGAAGCATTGACCAGTCCAATCAACCCAGCCACTGAAGCGGTATTGACTATCGCCCCTTTGCCTTGTTCAAGCATTTGAGGGATTTCGTGCTTCATCGACAGCCATACGCCCTTGAGGTTTACATTGATAATTCGGTCAAAGTCCTCCTCAGAGAATTCGTGGGTAAGACGGCGGCCACTGGTGGAAGCCGCTCCTCTACCGGAGGCTATTCCGGCGTTGTTAAAGGCGCAGTCCAGCCGTCCATATGTCTCAACTGTTCGGGCGACCATTGCCTCCACTTCTGATTCTTGAGTGACATCAACATGGACGAATGACGCTTCACCGCCAGCCTCTTTGATGGCGGTGACGGTTTCCTCGCCGCCTTCGACATTACTGTCTGCGACCATCACCTTGGCTCCATTCGCCGCAAAGTGCAACGCGGTGGCCCTGCCGATGCCGGATGAAGCGCCTGTTATGAGTGTGACTTGGTTATCGAATGTGCCTGCCATTGTAAGAAACTCCTAAGTCTAGCGAGGCATGCCGAGACCGCGACGGGCGATGATGTCTCGCTGCACCTCGTTTGCCCCGCCTCCGAAGCGCAGGAAAATGCCGCTACGGTACGCCTGTTCAAGCTCTCCGTCCAGACGGTTGTGAGGCGAGTCTTTGGTTAGCTGTCCGTGCATCCCGAGAAGCTCGACGCCGAAGTCGGCAATTTCTTGAATCAGGTCTGTGGCGATGATTTTCTGGGCCGAGCTTTCATAGTTAGGCACCTGGCCCTGATCGATCATCCAGGCAGTGCGGTAGGAGAACATCCGAACCACTTCCAGTTTGATGCCCAGATCGGCGAACTGACCTCGGACATAAGGGTCCTGAGACAGCGGAGCGCCGTTCGCGGTGGTCTCGTTAGCGTATTTCACCAGGGCATTGAGCCGTTTCAGGAGTCCGGCGTACCGGCCTCCGAGGCTCACACGTTCAAAGTCCAACGCCATCGCGACGTGGTACCATCCCCGGTTTGGCTCGCCGATCTGGTTCGCGCGGGGGATGCGCACGTTGTCAAAGAACACTTCGTTGGTGCGTCCGTCGTCCATGCGCCACAGCGGGCGAACGGTGATGCCGGGAGAGTCCATCGGCACCAGGAACACTGATAGGCCGCGATGTTTGGGCGCGTCGGGGTCGGTGCGGGCCAAGAGCCAGATGTGGGACGAAAAATGAGCCGCGCTGGTGAACATCTTCTGTCCGTTGATGACGAACTCGTCTCCATCCTCGACGGCGCGAGTCTCAAGGCCGGCGAGGTCGGTGCCGGCTCCAGGCTCAGTATAGCCCAAAGCGCATTCAACCTCGCCGCTGAGCATCTTGGGAATCCACTCGTCTTGCTGTTCATCTGTTCCCACACGGGTGATGGTTGGCCCCACCATATTGACTGCCGTGCTGTTGGTGTACAGGCCGCCGATTCTGCCGATCTCCTCGGAGAATATGTATTGATCCATCAGAGGGCGGCCCAGCCCGCCGTGCTTTTCCTCCCAAGGGATGCCCAGCAGACCTTTTTCTCCCAGCGCGCGCATGAACGCCTTTCCTGCCGGGCCGGGGCCGAGGTCGCTGTTGTTCTGCATCTCCTCCTCAAGCTCAGGCGTGATAAGGGATTCTATGATGGCGCGAACCTCTTCGCGCCACTCGTCCTGCTCTGCTGTGAATCGAAAGTCCATCGGAGGCGCTCCTTAGCTGTCAGCCGTCAGCCAACAGCTATCAGATTTTTGGACGAATTCAGTCAATGGTCGCTGTTATCGACACATCGTCGCTGGCCCAGCAACCATGCTGAAAGCTGACTGCTGAAAGCTCACTACGCAGGCTCGAACACCGGAATCGCGATGTTGCCCTCGCCCTGATCCTCCCAGGTGAGCTTGACCCGCATGCCGCACTCGATATCGTCGATCGGATTATCGACGCCCACGACGTTTGTCATGATGCGGAAGCCTTCGTCCAGATCGACATAAGCGAGAGCGTAAGGGCCTATGTCCTTGAAAGCCGGATGTCGGCTCTGCATGATGACGCTGAAAGTGTAGACTTCGCCCTCGCCCTTGGACACATTCCAGGTGGTGTCTAGGGAGCCGCAGGCGTTGCAGTGGGCGCGGGGATAGAAGATCACCTCGCCGCACTTGTCGCAGGTCTGATATTTGAGTTCGTGGTCTTTGGTCGCTTCCCAAAACGGCTCGGTGTCCGGCTCTGGGAACTGAGGTTGTGGTCGCAGTGGTTTTTCTGTGGTCATATTTTCTTTCCTGAATCTAAGCTGGGTGGGGGCGGGTTTGGAACTCGCCCGTGTATGTTTCTAAGTCGATTAGTCAGCCGCCAGAATCGTGACACCGGTGGCGTGGCGAGAGCCTAGCTGTCCGCCGTTGCCCACGGCCAATCCCAGTTTGGCGTCGGCGATCTGGGATGTGGACTCGCCTCGAAGCTGGCGGGTGGCTTCCAGCAGTAGGAAGATTCCCCGCTCGCCCGGATGGTTGGAGGACAGCCCTCCGCCGTCGGTGTTCAGCGCGGGGCCGGCTGGGTCGTCGAAGACCAGATGGCCCTGAGTGACATAGTCTCCGCCCTCGCCCTTGGCGCAGAAGCCCAGGTCCTCGATCAGGCACATCACGGTGATGCTGAAGGAGTCGTAGACCATCAGCGAGTCGATCTCTGAGGGCGAAACTCCGGCGTCGGCAAAGGCGCGAGGTCCGGATTGTCCGCCTGCGCTGACCGTTATGTCTCCGCCATTCTCGCGATACTTGGTGGCCTCGCCGGTCCCGATGATCCAGACAGGCTTCTTTGCGGTGTTGCGCGCCACCTCTTTCGACGCAATGACCACGGCTCCGCCGCCGTCGGAGATCATGCAGCACTCCAGCAGGCGCAGAGGCCACGCGACCATGCGGGAGTCGACGACGTCCTCGACGGTCAACTCTCGGATGCCCACGAATTCCAGTTCGGTCATGGCCTTGACCGCTTCAGGATTACGCATGGCGTGTTTACGCGTGGCTATCGAAATTGCCGCAAACTGCTCGTTGGTGGTGCCGTACTGGTGCATGTGACGGGCCTTAACCATGCCGTAGTTGCTGATTAACGTCATGCCCCAGGGGGCTTCCATGTTGTTGTGGGGGTTGTTCGGGCCGCTGCTGGCATATCCGCCAGTGCCGATGGCTCGGCGGTCCGAGTGGGCTGTGGAACCGTAGGTCAACAGCGCGACGTTGCACTTGCCTGCCGCAATCATCGCGGCGGCGTGGTTAGCGTGGAACTCGTAGGACGTTCCGCCGACGGACGTGCTGTCGATGATCTTGGGCTTGATTCCCAGGTATTCTGATATGCCCAGGCCGCCGATGTTCTGGTGACTGCCAGTGTCATAAACGGCGTCAACATCGGACCATGAAAGACCTGCGTCCTCCAGCGCTTTGGCCGCCGATGCGGCCTTGATCTGGAGTGCGCTGACCCCAGATCCAACTACCCTCGATGGATACTCGTGAATACCGACAATTGCGGCATCTCTGGTTTGCGCCATGCCCCGCTCCTTTTGCGTGTCAAATTTGCCGCAAAGTTAGCACACGGGTTGAGCGTCGTCAATGTGAGGAATAGTCAATGGTGTAATTGACCATATTGCCTCGAATGGCGGTTCCGACGTTCTTGGAAGGATGAGATGACTACTCAGATACAGCACGTGACGCACCATCGATTCACGGTGGACGAATACTACGCGACTGCG
>DCAW01000035.1 GCA_002313895.1 Dehalococcoidia bacterium UBA1123 | reverse complement strand
GGATTCGAGGAGTCAAGTTCTCTGGTGGAACCCCCGTTGTCGCTAATGAAGCGGGCGTCGAGGACGGACTGATCAGCAGGAGCGCCGTCAATCAGGCTTTACTCATACACCAGATTTGATTATATCTCGTGAAACCACGGTTCTACTATCTCCATCAATTCTGAGCATATCACCGATGAATTCGCAAGTCAGCGAGTTTCAGCGCCTACCAGGCCGTCACGCCTGCTGTCAGCTAAAAATTTGGGACGATATCCCACATTCTGCCCCGGACGTGTGCCCGTAGCCAGGAGGGCTGGACCAGTTCAGATTCTTTCGTGGTGTTATGAATTATTCAAACTTCTGCGTGGGAAACACAGGACCTAGCGCCAGTAGAACTGAGTCAGGGATGGTGTGGTGGAGAGCCTTCCGTGACGATCACTCGGCCCTGTTTAATTGATGCAAGCGAAAATGGCGAGCGGTTGCATGTTTGGCCGAAAGCCCAAACATGTGGGATGTCCCAATTTGACTACACAACGGAGACAATGCCCCTGAGCATAAGTCGGTCGGGGTGGCCGGGATTGAACCAGCGTCCTGCTGTTCCCAACTACTATTGCTCGTCGCTGACTCTCTGTCTTTTGGCGGTCCCAATGATAGACTAGGGATATTGAAGACTTATCACTCCGACAGACCGCAAGAGGGAGGCTTTCCTGCGATGGCAGACTATATGTACCTCGTTCAGATGGATATACCTGCTGAATTGGAGGACGACTTCAATCGCATCTACGACACTCAGCATGTCCCCAACATTCTCACCGTGCCCGGTGTGCATAGTTGCACCAGGTATCGAATTCAATCAGGCGATACGGATGGCGTAGCCAAGTACCTGGCCGTCTACGAAATCGACTCGCCAAACCTACCCAACACCGACGCCTGGAAAGCTGCCTCTGATAAAGGAGACTGGGTTACTCAGATACGACCCTTCGCCACCAACCGCTCTCGCGTTGTTTACAAGCATGTAGCTTGATTGACCTCGATATCGAACAAGGGCCGACAACGGGATCGACAGAGCTACAATTCGGATCGGGCATGCACCTGGGCAAAAGTGTATAACCTTGGGATTGCCATGTTGGCCTGAAGTTTGCGTGCGGTTGCTGTCAACATGGCTGTCAAACACCCAATCTAGCGATGGTGCGGGTGGTTAAAGCTAGGCGTAGATGGTGACTGGTCGGGGTGGCCGGGATCGAACCGGCGACCTCCTGTTCCCAAAACAGGCGCGCTGCCGCTGCGCCACACCCCGACTAGAACGCCATTCAGGTTACAGGTTTTTGCCTCGCAGGGTAAAGTGTATTCTCACACTCCGGGTTCGCGGGCGTGCCAATCGGTGGCCTGCTCGTAGGCATGCCCTACCTGGAACAGCGTCTCCTCGGCGAAGGGTTTTCCGATTATCTGAATGGCCATCGGCAAGCCCTCGTCCGAAAACCCGCATGGCACCGACAGGGACGGAAGACCCGCCAACGCCGCCGGACTGGTGTAGCGTCGCCGGCTGAGGTCTAATCGTCCTTGGTAGTAGCCTCCGGGAGAGCCGGTTGCAGATTCGATTGTCGGGGATACTGTAGGACTGGAGGGCATGATAATTACGTCGAAACGGTCCAGCGCTTCAATCATTTCCCGTCTTATCAGTTCTCGGGCTCGCTGGGCGCGGATGTAAGCGCTGGCTGGCGTCAGAGTGGCGGACTCCAATCTCGTCCTCGTGCTCCAGTCGTAATCGTCGCCTCGCGTCTTGAGCCAATCGGAATGAAATTCCGCTGAGTCGACGTCTGCGATGGCGAGAAACACTGCGCCGCTCTGAGCGGAGGTCGGCAGCGATATGCGTTCAGCCTCAACGCCCAACTCTTCCAGCAACGTGATGGCCTTTTCACACCCGGCTTTGATTTGGGAGTCGACGCCGTTGAAGTCGAACATCTCATTAGGCAGTCCAACCTTGATCCCGCGGACGGTGTTTCGCAGGCTCGCCGCATAATCCGGCACGGGATTTACGCTGGTGGACGAGTCGCGAGGGTCGTGTCCAGCAATGACCCGGAGCATTAGAGCGCAATCCTCCACGGTTCTAGTCATGGGGCCGATGGTGTCCATCGACCAACACATGGGCACTACCGCGTGGCGTGTGACTCGACCGTAGGTGGGTCGAAGCCCAACGATTCCGCAGAATGCGCTCGGCCCCCGCACAGAGCCGCCCGTGTCAGAGCCAAGGGAGCCTGCGGCAAGCCCGCCTGCGGTGGCGACGGCCGACCCGCTGCTGGACCCTCCCGCCGAGTGCATTGTGTTCCACGGGTTGCGGGGCGTGCCATAAGGGTGTTCGATGGTGCCGCCAATGGCGAACTCGCTGAGGTTCAGCTTTCCCAGTATCGGAGCGCCGGCGGAGTTCAACCGCTCGATGATTGTCGAATCATGGTCCGGTATGTTGTCGGTCAGCACTTTGGAGCCTGCGGAGGTCAACACCCCTTTCGTGCTTATGATGTCTTTGACGGCGACAGGCACTCCATGTAGTGGACCTGCGTGGCGTCCAGACTGGATTTGGGTTTCGGCCTTTCGCGCGCTGGATAGCGCCTGTTCGCCGGTCACAGTGATGTAGGCGCCGAGGTGGTCGTTCAAGCTGCTGATTCGGTCCAAGTACGCCTGCGTAAGCTCGACGGGTGAGAGTCTGCGGGCCTTGATTTCTTCGCCTGCCTGCGCGATGGTGAGTCTGTGGAGGTCTGAGTTAGCCACGATCACTTGCCTTCTTCACCGAGAAGATTTGCACGGGTTCCGCGCTCATCATATTTTCGATGGGAATTTGATCTAACTCACTCAGGATGCCGGAGAGCCTTGACGCGATGGTATCGGCCCGCGCTTCGTCGAGTTCAAGCCCTGCTGCCTTCGCCATCTCAATGATGTCTGCTCTGTTTAAGTCTGTCATTTTCCCTCCCTTATGTATGCGTGCCTGCGAGGGCAGGAAATTTTACCGCCGTGTTGAGTGTACTTGGAATGCATTGTGTCTCCAACAACCCGATCAAATTCGTCCTTGCGTACGCTTCGAGTGAACTCACCTGCTGCTTGCGTCGCCGCGCGATGGTCGTTGTCGATGTGATCATTGCGAAAAGCAGCGTTCTGTCATCTGTTGAAATCAAGTCGGGTTCGTTGGCGGCATCATTCTATCATGAGACAGCGAGTGCAGAACCAGAGGCTCAGATTCCTTCTTCGAAGCGCGAAAGTTCACGCAAGAAAATATCTCATCTCGACGCCAGGGATTCACCTCAGTCGGTCGCAACTTTCAACTGGCAATACAGATGATTTCGACAGACGCTGTTAACCGGGGAATTCGTGAGTTGAGGGGAACCCTTGGATA
>DCAW01000025.1:34746-70075 GCA_002313895.1 Dehalococcoidia bacterium UBA1123 | reverse complement strand
CGTCTGGATAATCACTAACCTATGTACTGGTCGATGCCCACGGTGGCCGGGCTGGGGCCGGATGGCATCACCAGAGTCTTGGCCCTGTCCGCGCCGATAACCAGAACGTAGAACCTGTCCGCGCTCTCAAGCAGCGGCACGGTCATATTCAGACGCTCCTGCTCGGTGTGGCTCTCCAGCCACTTCCAGTTGGCGGCGACACGGGCTTCGCCCTCCAGAGGCATGAATTGGATCATCTTGCCCAGGCTGTGGTTCGCGTTGTGATGCAGAAATTCCCTGGCTCCGCGCTTGGTGAATCCCTGCGCTCCGACGGGGCGGGCCACATCGGGAGGCATGAAGATCAGGCGTTCGGAGGTGTGACGCTCGCCCAGGCTACGGGTTCCGAAGGTTGAGCCGTATGCGATAGTCTTTAGCAGTCCCTCAGCCGTGACGTTGCCCTGGTCCTGAACGTCCAGTTCGCCGTCGGTGATAAACACGCTGATCGCGCTCTCCTCAGCTTTGAACCCCTGGTTCACGTGGAAAGGTTCCCAGGGACTCATTTCTTCGTTCTCGGCCACGCAATGGACGAATTTTCGAGTGGTGCCGATGGTGTCCATATCCATATGCCCCGGATACCAGTAGCCGATGTTCCGCAAGCATAGCGAGAAGGCGCGGCCAATGGTGATGTTCACCTGATTGTCCCGACCGGGGCCAAGAGCGGACTTGGGATTAATGCCAATCTCCTTGGCAATCGGGCCGTTGACCACCAGCATGGGCGCGTGGGGACTGGTGGACATCAGCAAAGACTTTCCGCCCTGGTCGCCGATTTCGGATAGAGCTTTCACTCCGGCTATGATAACCGGCATCTGCTCGGGCTTGGCCCCGGCCATCGCCGAGTTGATAGCGATCTTCTCCACCGTCGCGAGTCCAAACCCTGGGGGCATGTCACATACGAGATGGTCTGCCGGCAGGTTGGTCCCCTCAATCAGCGCGTCGACAGCTTCTTGCGTTGGGGGATACAACGGCATTGCATCGCCCCAGTCGCGCAGAATGAAGTCATCGTTCATGCGTTGGACGGCATCGTAACGGTCATCGCCCTCGAACCGCTCGGTCGTCGTGATCTGTGGGGCTTCGCGGGCCTCGTCGATTTCTGAGGTCAGGATGCCTATCAGGTCGTCGATAGCCGCCTCAGTCTGGCTGATACACTCGTCGATAGCCAGATTACGATAGATGCGCGGGACAAGGACGAATTGCAGGTCTGGCATAGCGAAGGCGCGGGCGCTGGCTATGGCGTCCAGTTCAAAACGTCCGGAAACGATCGGGACAGCGGGCTTGCCCATCTTCTCGATCTCGATCATGTCGTGGACCATCCACGACGCGCACGTCCCTCAATCGGCTGTGGCGCCGATTACGACGTCACACTCCTCTCCGGCCTGCTTGACGATGGGAGGGGGAGCGGGATAGTTGCCGCCAGTGTAGAAGTTGACGGAAACGTTCTGGAATCTCTCTTGAATCATCTCGCCGGCGCGCTTCAGAGCGACGTCACCGCCGTGGGTGCCGCTCCACAGAAGCCCGACCGTCTTGTTGTCCAGGCTGGCTGGCCTGGGCGTCGTAGTCATGGCGGTCAGCACGCCTCTCTGCGTGGCGACCGGATTCAGAACCTCTAACAAATGCATTTGGATGCCCTCCTTCGGGTCGTAATCAGATCGTCCCAATCCTACCTCAAGGGCAGTTGGAGTGCCATAGTCGTGTTCTTGGGCCGAAAATCTACCTGCCTGTGACCGCCTGCTCAGCAAACTACGAATCAATGTATTGCGAGATGTCGATGCCGCTCAAGTCAGGGGCCGTGCGGTGCGACGGAAAGAAATCTAGAGCAAGGTCTTATTTAGTCCGACTACTCCCTGGGAGGTGGCGCGTCCTCGTCGCCTTCCTGGTACACGTGGAGGCCTTTGGAGTCGGTGATGGCGAAGCGGAAGGAGTTTTCGTCGCCGTGGGTCAGGATGTAGTGCTTCAGGCCTCTGGGCACGAACATGATGTCGCCTTGCTTGACGTTATAGATGGGCCGTTTCTCGCCCAGGTCCCAAGTAAGCTCGCCCTGAAGGATCGTCCACCACTCGTCGAAATCTGGATGCCAGTGGGCGTTATGAGGCGTTCCCGGCGCGCTGTATATCAGGTTCGCGGTGTTCAGCGGGTTCTGTATGACGCTGGATACCCACTGTGGCTCCCCCATCTGCTCAATCAACCCGGGCAGAGTGTTATGCAGCATGTTGGGCGGCTCTGTCTGATCGGGGAACGGCTCGATGGTGGAGCTTCGGTCGTTCTTGTTGTCGTGATTGGAGCCGATTTTGCTGATATGCAGCCTCACCGAGGATTCGTCGCCTACGGTCATCATCTGGTGACGCTTTCCGGCGGGAGCGCTCATGATGTCGCCCTTGCTAGCATGGATGGTCGGGTAGTCTCCGATATCGAAATCGATGTTGCCTTTCATGACCACCCAGAACTCGTCAAAGTCCGGGTGCCAGTGATGGTCACTGGCCGTTCCGGGCAGATCGCATATTAAGCCTGTGTTGTTGCGACCGTCGGAGAATAGCGGCTCGTACCAGGGGCCTTCGCCCTTCTCGGCTATGATCTCGCTTGTCTTGATGTGCAGGGGTTCTGTGCTGACTTCAGCCATTATGTACCTCGCCTTTGTGAATTTTGATTTACAGATTTAGGGCTTACCAACCCAGCATTACAGACTCGCGTCGTGGGTCGGCGGCGCCATGATACACGCCTGATTCCATGTCCACGATGATCGGAGCGAAACCGTTGATGATGCCCCACGGCCCGACCTCCTCAACGGCATGGCCCAGGTTGCTTAGGTCGTCGGTTATGCTGTGGCTGAACCGTCCCTCGACAGCCAGACGGTTGGGCGCGACACGATGAGGCCACGGCGACTGAGGGAAGCTGTAACCGCAGAACCGAGGTGCCGAAACAGCCTCCTGGACGTTCAACCCGAAGTCCACGATGTTGGTGAACACCTGTAGACAGGCCTGGGTCTGGCTGTCGCCTCCCGGCGTCCCCAGCGTCATGAACGGACGGCCATCCTTTAGAACCAGGAAGGTGCAGGGTGTTGTTCGAGGTCGTTTTCGAGGAGCGAGGGCGTTGGGATTCTCCGAGTCTAGCCAGAAGTAGCACCCTCGGCAGTTGATGAGGATGCCTGTGTCTCCCAGAACCATTCCCTGTGCCAGCGCCGCGAAACTGCTGGGAGTCGCCGCGACCATGTTGCCCTGAGAGTCCACGGTCGCCAGATGGGTCGTGCCGTCGTTATCGGCAACAAACTCCTCGACACGCGATGGCTCAGAAGTGCGATAAACTGGATCCACAGCCCGCATGTTTCGAGGGTCGCCCGGCGGATACTCGGCCTGAGCCGATTCGGTGTCCAGAAGGCCTCGCCGCAGGGCGGCGTATTCGCTGGAGAGCAGTCCGTCGAAGGGCACGTCAACGTGGGCTGGGTCTCCGACGTATCGCTCTCTGTCGGCCATCGCTAGCTTCAAAGCCTCGACTTGCAGATGCACAGCCTTCACGCTGTTATGCCCCATCGAACCCAGATCGTAGCCTTCGAGAATCTTCAGAGTTTGCAACAGTGTGATGCCCTGAGTCCAGGATTGGTTAGTGTATATTTCGTAGCCCCGGTAGTTGACCGAAATTGGCTCCTCTAACGGGGACTCGTAATCTGCGAAGTCGTCCATGTCGTATAATCCGCCAATGTCTTTGAGAGCTCCAACCATCCGGTGGGCCACGTCGCCCTTGTAGAACACGTCCCGAGCGGCTTGGATTCCGACCTCGCGAGATTTGCCCTGGCCTAACGCTTGTGTCTCCGCCTGATTCATGAGGGATAGGGTGCGCCCCAGGTCTTGCTGTTGGAATATCGCACCAAGCTCAGGCGGCTTGCCGTTGGGCAGGAAGATTCGAGCGGAGTCAGGATATTTATTCAAGTTCGCCATGCGCTCTGGCGTGCCGATGGTCCGAGAGAATAGCTGGTAAGCGGGGAAGCCGTCAGACGCCAGAGACAACGCGCTCTCAACGACCTGCCCAAAGCTCATGGTCCCGTAGTTGGTCAGCATCGTGAGCAGAGCCGAAATCACGCCTGGCACAGTTGTGGATTGGACTCCCGACGGAATCTCGCCCCAGCGGTCCATGTACAGGTCGATGGTCGCGGCTTGAGGAGCCCAACCCTGCCCGACAACCGAGCGCACGGCCTTGTTATCCGCGTCGTAGAACAGCATCGCCACTTCGCCGCCCAGGGTGTAGTGAGCGCTGGGTTCCAGAACTCCGGCGGCCAGAGCGGAGGCCACGGCGGCGTCTACAGCATTCCCGCCTTGCCACAGAACCCGCATCCCCGTTTGCGCCGTCAACTGGGTGCCAGCGCCGACCATCCCCTGCGTTCCCCATATGATTGGTCGGTGGGCGTATCGTCCATGACTGCCTTCGGGGACTCGCGATGTTTGATCGTTCATTGGGCCAACCTCCGTTGTTCGGTTATCCATACAACAGACACCATTATTGTCGACATTGCGGTCAGAGTCCTGATTGTCTGCCAATCGTGGGATACCGTCAACAACCCAATTGCGACTTAAGCCACATGCTGATAACTTTGGCCGAAGCTCGAAACTCAAGCTATCTGAAATCGCTAAGGTGAAACGATGGGGATATTCTCGCGTAGTAAGCAGCCTATGCATCTCGGCAAGTACCCTATGGAGAAGATCAAGCGCGTCGATGAACCGATAAGGAAGATCACCCGCGACGTGCCCAGAGTCCCGCAGCGGGCCAACTTCTTCATGCGCGCTCGATTCGGCGACCTTGGCCCCAAACCCAAGCAGGAATTCCCCCGTTTCGTAGCCAAGTATCCGCTATCGAAGGCTCATGCGAAGGCCAAGGCGACTGAACTGCCGATTCATGACGGGGAAGTCACCCCGGACAAGGCGCCCATACCCGACAGCTTGCAGGAGCGAACCAACCACATCAAAGCTTTAATTCAGTTCTTGGATGCCGATATGGTTGGCATCTGCGAAATCCCAGAATACGCCTGGCACTCCCACGATCTTGACGGCAACCCCACCGAGCCGCGACACAAGTACGCCATCGGGATGCTGATAGACTAGGGTTATGAGATACCCTAGGCGTCAAGCGGCGACGACTGGATTAGCGGCGCCCAGAGTTACAGGGCGTACCTCAAAGGCTCGACCATCGCTTGCACCGTCGCTGGATACATCCGCGAGTTGGGGCTACGAGGCCCGCGCGCACTCCAATGCCGACAGTGTGAGGTGTTGCAACTGCCCCTGACTCTGCTGGCCGGTCTAGGAGAGCCAGGGGCATCGGCGAGGTGGTGTTGAACCCGTACCTCGGCCCGCGTTTCAAGACCGCTGCGATAACCACGAGCCTGCCGATGGCCGTAGACAAATCCATCGACTTTGGCCTTCAGGACTTTTGCAACAAGTGCAAAAAGTGCGCCCGGGAGGGCACTCCCGGGGCAATATCCTTAGGCGACAAGGTGATGTTCAATGGCTACGAAATGTGGAAGCCCGACGTCGAATCATGCACTCGATATCGAGTCACCAACCCTGCTGTCTCTCGGTGTGGACGGTGCCTGAAAGTCTGCGCATTCAACAAACAGGGGTTGTTCGAGCATCGGATTCCGTTGTGATTCGCCATCAACGCGCCACCCCTGAGGAAGGCGCTCATATGGCTGGACGACGCATTGGAATTCGGCAAGCGCGCGACGTCATGGAAGTGGTGGTGGGATCACGAAATCCGCGATGGCAAGGTGGTGACGCCGAAGAAGACCAACCAGCGAGACTTGAGGCGAAAACGCCCGCCGCCTCGCGATCGTCAGATGCCGTTGCACCTGGCGGAAAACAACCCGCCTCCTGCCTCAAAAGAGGCCGTGCCCATCAACCGACGAGCGGCGAGGGCACGGGCATCTGAAGATTCACCGAAGGACGATTAACAGACTGTTAGTCTGCGGTGTTCGTCGTTGGAGCAGGACTCCTTCGTTGTCGGGGACGGCGTCGCCGAGGGCCGTTGGGACTGTTCCCGTTGTCCGGTTGTGGCTGAGCCGATTTCGCGGCTGGCCGCGCGCCAGGTCTTGAACTGCGCGGCGATTCCGGCTCTTGCTGGGCGTGCCTGCCGTAGCGAGAGCGCGGCGCCGGAGTTTTGCGCGGTAGCTGGCGTTCTGGCTGTGGCTGAGCCGGTCGTCGAGACCTTGAACGACCGCTCGGAGCTTCGAGTTCTGGCGTAAAGTGGCCGTAGTCGAAATCCTCCATGCGTCGCCTTTCGATCCGACCGCCCAAGACGTCTTCGATCTTGCGGACCAACGCGGCGTCTTCATGCAGAGTGAGAGTCAGCGCTTCGCCAGTGTTTTCCGCCCGTCCGGTGCGCCCGATGCGGTGAATGTAGGCGTCAACCGTGTTGGGCATATCGAAGTTTATGACGTGGGAGACCTCGGTAACGTCGATGCCTCGCGAGGCCACATCGGTGGCGACCAGCACGTCGTACTTGCCCTCGCGGAATCCGTCGATGGACTGCTGGCGTTTGTTCTGGGCCATATTGCCCTGCAACATCGCCACGCGATACTTGTAATTCTCCAGGTCACCGGCCAGCCTGCGGGCGCGGTGCTTGGTGCGTGTGAAAACGATCACTCGTCCGGTCGCCACAGTGTCCAGGATTTTCACGAGCGCTTGTTTCTTCAGGCCTTCCGTCACCGGATAGAGGGCATGAGAGACGGTCTCGGCGGGCGCGATCATGCCTATCTGCACCGCGACCGGGTCATCCAGCATGTCCCGTGAGAGGTATCGAATGTCGTCGGACATTGTGGCAGCGAAGAACATCGTCTGTTTTCGGTTACGCACGTATGTCAGTATGCGGCGGATGTCGGGCAGGAACCCCATGTCGCACATGGTGTCGGCTTCGTCCAGCACCAGAACCTCGACCTTTGAGATGTCGATGGTGCCGTCTCTAACGTGGTCCAACAGGCGACCGGGGCAGGCGACGACGATCTCAGCGCCGTGATTCAGCTTCTTGACCTGCGGGTTCTTGTTCACGCCGCCATAAATGGCGACACTGCGGATCTTGGTGTACTTTCCAAACTCGACAGCAGTCTCGTAAATCTGCTGTGCAAGTTCGCGGGTCGGAGCGACGATGAGCGCGCGCACGGGACCAAGAGGGCCAGTGAGCAGTCGTTCGAGAATGGGGAGCATGAATGCGGCAGTCTTGCCGGTGCCGGTTTGAGCCAGGCCCATGAGGTCGCGCCCTTCGAGCGCTACAGGGATGGCCTGTTCTTGTATAGGGGTGGGGGTCGTGTAGCCTGTGTCCCTGACAGCATCCAGCACACGACGGTTGAGTTTAAGTTCTTCGAAATTCAGTTAGAGTACTCCTTGACTCCATTGAGCTAAGCAGCACTCTCAGCCCGATGATTGGTCTACCTGACAGGTGTCCCTGCCGCTTATCCGTTCGTCTTTCTATGTAAACACTATAGCAGTGGGTCGAACGTCGAAGCAATCGCAGGGGTGGTTTAATACGAAATCAATACCAGCGACAAACCGATTGACTAATCAAATGTCTACGTGACCTGTAGCTGAACATTTGTAACACTGTAATCCCGAACTCCGATTTTTGGTCAGCTATTTTCGGCGTAACATAATTGTGTGCATCTCGTCGCATTGGCCGTGGCGCGAACGTATTTTCTCAGAATGTGCTGCGCTTAGTTTCGCTGGTGTTGGACAGGCTGATGCTACCTTTTGCTGTATTGTGTCTCACTGCTCCGCAGCGACCCTTTCGCGTTGATCCACGCCATCATCCTATGGCTGGAGAGATCCAATGACTCTAGTTGCTGAGCGAACACCGATTCATCAAAACTAGGTTATGGATTTACTGGCCACCCCGTGGAAAACGCCGTGTCATTGTTCCTAAGAAAACCCTGTGCCATCGGCTATGATCTTGGGCCATGGCATTTTTGCCAAGATCGTTGTATCTAGAGCGTAAAGTAGCGAACAGACGCCGATGGCGAATGCCAGACCAAGGGTCTCTTGTGGCCATAGCTTTGATTTGCCTTCGATATAGAACGGCGAGTGAAATGTCGTTTCGTCGTTCTCGTCAATGCATGGGAGGCAGACAATGTCGCTCCCTGCAACGATGAGGTCTGGGCTGACGACACCATGCTTCCCTGACTGGGCGAACAGCCGTTTTTGGACAGTACTAGCAGTCTTGAACGGACGATAACCCGATTTGGTCCTTACGTGGCGCGCGTGAATCGCTCCGTATATCGGATTTAGAATAGATGGCCAGTTCGGTCTGGAGGCACGAAGGTTAACAAACGTAATATATGGATGGAAAGCAGTGCTAATCGTTGTGTCTTCCCTAGTCAGTGACTTCACATCTGCGACTTGTTTGAACCTCTTTGAGGTCCTCCTCCTTCCAGGGTCAAGGAGTGCTTTGCCCCAATATATGCGTAAACTGACTCCACCGGAACTTGCTGTTTTCTGCAGAAGTCTGATTTGTTGATAAGTCTCAGTAATGGGAACCGGTTTCGCTCGTAGATGATGATGTCGTCACGGGCCATGTTTCCATCAGCCGTCTCGATGAATCCTCGAGACACGCCATATCGTTATGGACGGATGTCACGGAGTACAGTGCAGATGGCAATTTCTAATTTAGGGCCATTATCAAAATTATATTCGGCTGCCATTTCTTTCAGAAGATTTTCGAATCGGATACTGATAGTTTTTATGTAGTTGTTGTAGCTATATTTCAAGGGATTCACCTCAGCTCAATCAGGTTGGCGGTCAGCTTACCATTCCACCAATTCGATTGAGAAGTGAGTCCGCTGTTGGCTTGCCATTCGTTCCTCCATGCAACAAAAGGCTACGAAATGTAACATCAATCCAGGCTCTAACGCGGCACGTTGGCTTCGGGGGCGAGGGGCGAGCTTTCGTGGGCCATTATGAATGCGATTATTCTCACATCGTCAAAGTCGTCGAATTTGTCGATGACCGTCCAGGCCGTTAGCGCGATTCTGGTGTCCATGTCTGGGTATGGACTCATCAACACTTTGGCGCCAACGTCTGTCGCGATGTCGACGACCTCGGAAAGTTGGGCCACAAGCGCGTCGCACCCATCAGGGCAGTTGTAATGGACGTTGACGTAGCCATGCTCAAGATTGTGCACCAGCACCTCATCAGGCAACGGGATTGTGTGGATGCCCCATCTGGCCGGAGCCACGGGCGCTCCGAAGTGCCAGCCGGACGTGGCGGGCGCCGAGTTGTATCTGTCATGTTCCTCGCCGGGAATAACGTGGTCCACTCCCTGGTACTCAACTTTGACCCATGAGTCGGTGGTTGCCCTGTTTCTGGTGGCGTCATCTGACGGCGTGGGCGTAGGTGATGTCATCGGACTGCGTGCAGGCGTTGTTGTCGGTTCTGGGGTTTGAGTTGGCGTGGGCGTTGGGACGGCAATGGGCGGAACCGTCGGTATTGGCGGCTGGGTTGCCAATTCAACCACCGCTAGAACCGGCGATTGAACAGCATCGCCGGCAGGGTCAGCGCAAGCGATCGCGAGCGCAAGGAGAACAATGAGAGCGGTCAAAAAAGCGTAATTGTTCATTGCACTTAGACTATTCGACATCCTGAATCCGAACCACTCGACCCGACTCCGAGGACTCGTGGACCGCGTCCAGTATCTGCTGGCAGCGGTAGCCGTCTTCGAAGCTTGGAGCAGGCGAAATCCCCTCTTCGATGCCTCGGACGAATTCGCGGGTCAGGAGGCGGAAGGGCATCATGCGATCGTCTCGGTCGTCGGAGAAGGATCTGAGGCGGTCGGGGATGGGAAGCTCGGATAGAGCGTCGTCGCCGGGTTTGGCGCCCAGGATTTTGCCGAGGGGCGGCGGGTTGAATCCGAGGCCTGCGTGAGGAGTCACCAGCGTGCCGTCTCTGCCGAAGATTTCGATGCCTCCACCAGGGCCGAAGGGCGCGGCGCTGGTGCCGGTCATCATGGCCCGTCCTCCGTTGACGAAGCGCAGGGCGATGTGGAATGTGTCGTCGGAGGTGGCCTGGACGGTCTCTCCGGAGTTCGGGTGGATTCGGTCGCCGAAGTGGGTATCCAGCTGGCCCGAAACCGATTCAACCTCACCGAACCAGTGGCGCAGGCAGTCGATGTAGTGCGAGCCGAGACCTCCGAGGAAGCCTCCGCCCGAAGAAGCGTCGTCTCCGCCGCTGAGGGGTCGGGCATGGAAACCTCCGCGCGGGCCGATGACCAGCTTCAGGAGCGCCATGTGAAGCTGGCCGATGTAGCCTTCATCGATAAGCTCCTTCACCCTCATACGGCCCAACGCGAACCGGAACTCATGGGCGATCATGCCTGTGAGTCCGGCATCCTCGGCCTTCTGCCACGCCTCGCGGGCCTCAGACTGATTGAGCGTGAAGGGCTTTTCGCAGATGATGTGCTTTCCGGCGTCGAGGGCCTCCATCGTCATCTGGTAGTGGTTGGCGACGGGGCTGACGATGCTCACAGCGTCGAGACCGTCCATCTGGAGCATTTTTCGGTAGTCGGTGAAGGTTTTGGAGATGCCGAACCGTTGAGCAGCCTCGGTGGCTCGTTCCTCTCGTCGAGCGCACACCGCCACAACGTCCAAACCCTCGGACTGAAAGGCAGGGATGTGGACGGTGGCCCCGAATCCCACTCCGATAACGCCTATCCGCACACTAGATGGTGCCATTGTTGATGCTCCTAAATGATGTTTACGTTTGGTTAGAGACTGCGCAGATCAGACACAATCCGGCGGAATTTTCTCTGGTTGATTGATTCACAGGGCCGAGTCCTGACGAGTCGGGCTGACTCAATCCTCGTTGACCAGCTTTGCCATGAGCCGGTGGAGCGCGGGCAGATCATCGCCGGGGTTCTCGTTGAACCTGGCGGCGCAGACGGGCGGCATCCACCTGCGGACGTAGTCCTCATGCACTTGGGTTATCCGATGGTAGCGCCGACGGTACGTGTAAGTGAACAAAGCGCGCCCTGCGTTCATAATCAGCCTTTTGTGCATCGGAATGTGAGCCGGCAAAGTAGCGGTCATCAGGACGACCAGCGTTCGGGCGAAATCCGCCGCTGGTATGCCCTTTTGGGCTCCCGGTCAGTCTATCAGCACAGGATCGCCGGAGGTCATCATCACGTTGTCAGGGTGAAAGTCTCCGTGACAAAGGAAATCTCCATCTGGCAGCGCATTGAGCATTGTGTGGGCCTTGGACTTCCATTCGTCGGGCGGGACTGCGGCTTCGGTGATGCTGACCCTCAAACGCTCTCGCCAGGGCGGGAGGTCATCGACGCGGGCCGCAATGACCTGAGCATGAAGACTGGCATCAGGCTTCCATTGGAACCTGAGACAAAGATGTAGGTCGTGTCAGTATATTGCTGCGAGTGGATGCTCGATAACCTATGTTGAACCAGAAACCGACGCGTCATTAGTCATGAACCCCCCGCTAGGTTCTCCCCTGTTATCCTGCAGGTTCTGCTATAAACACTGGAATCGATCGGTCGGTTTTGTCCTGGTATTCCTGGTAGGGAGGAAATGCTTCTACCGCGATGTCCCAAAGACGTTGCCTCTCGGCGGAATCCTCAACCTCTCGAACCTTCATCGAGTGGACATCGACCCCGTCGCGGATTTCGACATTCGGATCAGCCTGCAAGTTGTAGTACCAGACCGGATGTGTCGGCGCTCCGCCTCTGGAGGCCACCAGGACGTAGTTGTCTCCGTCCGCGACTCTCATTAACGGAGTTTTGCGTATCGCGCCTGTCTTCCGGCCTTTGTTGGTCACGATTATGACTGCCAGGCCATTTAATGATGTGCCTTCGGTGCCTCCGCTGCTTTCGTATAGTTCAACCTGGTTTCTCACCCACTCGGTTGGGCTGGGGATATATTCGGCCATCGTTCTCTCCTCGTCTCGCTTTTAATCTATTCTGTCAACTGCACAGAGTATATATGAATCGCCGTTGCTCGGACTCTCCCACAGATCAGCCGGGAACTGTGCCAACCTGGTCCGGAATGCCGGCATGAAATAGACGTCTTGGTGTTGGCACGAACGCACTGACCAGAACGACTGCCAGGAAAGCCACGCCGCCTGCCATGAGTATCCAACCGGGGTCGAAGGCGTCGGCCAGAACGCCGTTGATGAAGTAAGAGAATGCCATGATTCCGCCAGCGTGAATCAGGTAAATGCTGGTGATGCGGCCACGCAGTCGATCGGGAGCCACCGATTGAATCATGATGGTGGCCATAGTCATGAAACCCGTATGAGCGACTCCGATTACCACCGTGCCCAAAATAGCGACAGGCATAGTTGGAGCTATCGCCAGAAGGATATTTCCCAGGGAGCTGATTACAGCCGTCGCCAGAAAGACCCGGCCTATCAACCCTCGGCCTTGAATCGGAGCTATTGCTAACGAGACCATCAGCGCTCCCAGGCCGACCATCATGTGCATGTACGCGACGCCTCCCCCGCCGGCGTCCAGCCGGTCATCAGAGATCGCTGGCAGGAGTGATTCGAAGGACATCACAAGGACGCAGTGGAACATCACGAGGAAAATAACGCTTCGCAACACACGATGGCTGTAAACGTATCGGAAGCCCGATAGCGCGTTGTAAATTAACCCCCTGCCAGACTCAACGACGCCCGTGGACGGCGTGCGTATCTGGAGGACGAAAAATACCCCAATCCCGTACAGGCAGGCGCAGGCGAGGAAGATCCATTCGAGTCCAATCACGCCCAAGAGCGGCGCTATCACTCCGGGGCCGGTCAGGCGCGTGGCATAGTAGCCTGCGTTAACCAGGGCGTAGGCATTGGGCAGAGCTTTCCCCGGCACAAGGTTGGCGGCCAGGGCTTCGATTGCGCCCATGTGAACAGCTCTGGCGCAGCCGTTAACGAAGGCCAGAAGCAGAACGTGCCATATTTGGATAGAACCTGTGAGAATCAGGAGTCCCAGCGCCAGTCCGTGCAACAGGCTGATGACGTAGGCCAATGTCAGCACGTTCCGACGGTCAAATCGGTCGGCCAGGTATCCGGCGATTACAGGCACGACGAACCATGGCAGCATGGCTACCAGGAATACCGACCCCACCCAACTGCTGGGATTGCTCTCAGCAAGATTGAAGATCAGCCAGCCTTCGGTAGCCGCTATTGCCCACGATGCCGACTCGCCAGCGACGTGACCGAACCACATCATGCGATAGTCCCTGTGGGCCAGGGACGGAGCCAATCGGTTTTTCGCGGCCCGACGAATTTGAGCTAGATCAACCAATCTACCAGAAATTCCTTTTACAGTTTGATCGAGGTGTCCTACGTGGGTCGGATTTTGTTATGATGTCTGAATTTCTACCTGACTGCAACAGTGCCTTCTTTTTTCATGAAGAACTGTTCCTGGCCCGGCGTTCCTTCAAAGTCGCCTTGTGGGCGGAAAGACAACGTTACAACGTAGTGATCTTCAGGGTCCTCTTCTGAGATAACCTCGAATGCGATGGGCGTCCGCCTCAATCGACGCCCATATGCTCCGGGCGTTTCCTAGGCAGTGCGCATCGACAGAACCCGAGCCAGATCCTGAGAGATGTAGCCTGCGACTTCTCCCGTATCGTCAAACTCAAAGGAGCATGTTTTATCGCCTGAGCCACCGAAGGAATCTAGCTTTTCTTCGGCGCCACCCGGATCGTTGGTCATATATAGGTTGCTCCAAATCCTCTGTTGTCATACTCGCGCCACGACGACACGGATGTCTTTGAACACATCACCCGGAATATCTAGGTCTGAGAATCCTCCCGCCATGAAGCAGTCAGGAAGTGATTGAAAAACTCTTGTAGGTTCCCGTCTAGCAATTCCACGCTATCATCGGTCCTGAAAAAACTCAACGCAGTGCGTTGCACGCAGAATGCAGGCTTCAATTGACGTTGCCGGAAGCGGACAATTCACCGATGGAACTAAGGCACAGCCTCGAAGTTGATTCGCAGATACTCGCTGGGTTCGCTATCCAGGAACGTGCGCTGAACGTGGATCGTCGCCTCTTTTTGTTGCGAGAACTGGAGATGCTCCAGCGCCGCACCTGATCTGACCCACATGTAGTCGCTGTGCTCTTCGGAGAGATGAACTTGGGCATCATCGTGAACGTAGCCCACAAAAACCGGAACCAGGTTGATGACGTTCTGTCCTGATTCATAGAACCGCTCAACGAAATCGGCGGAGTAGAACCGGTACGGTGTGAGTCCGGTTTCTTCCTTGATCTCCCTCAAAGCCGCTTCCCAGGCGGTCTCTCGCGGCTCAATCAGGCCTGAGATTTCCTGCCATGTGCGGTTGAGGTATTGGGATGTCCTCTCAAGGAGAAGAATTTTGCCGCCGTCGTCGTCTCTTATGCACAGGTAGGCGGAGACTGAGAACGACCTGATCGGCACTTCTTCCCGCATGATGTTCATGTTTTCATCTCTCGGAAAATAGGTTTCCGCGTGTCAGGTTATCAGGTATTAGGGCATCAAGCATCGGCGATAGCCACGCTGTGTCGAGGCGAAGCATCTGGTCGCGTGCAGACCATCGCTTGCGTCAATCACGGCCAGATGCTTCACTGCGTTTCAAAATGGCGAGACCTGACGAACTGTTACCCGAAACCTTCTTTCATACCAATGGCAAGTTTACTGACCGCTGATAGCTGAAGGCTGATTGATCTTGTGCATCTATAAATTGCGCTGGATGAACTCGGTGATGCGCTCTTCCATGTAGACCCGGTCTCCCAACTGGCGGGGCATGTGCCGTTCGTCGGGGAACAGCATGAACTCGTAGGGTATCCGATTGGCTATCAGCGCGTTGATGAGCCGGGCGGTGTGGCGGAAATGGACGTTCTCGTCGATCAGTCCGTGGACCAACAGCATGTTGCCTTTGATGTTCTGAACGTGGTTTACGGGGCTGCTGTTAGCGTAGCCATCCGGATTGGACTGCGGAGTCCCCATGTACCGCTCAGTATAGTGGGTGTCGTAACCGTCCCAGTGGACAGTTGGCGCGCCGACGACTCCCATTTTGAACACGTCCGACGCCTGAGCCAGGCACAGCAGAGTCATGAAGCCTCCGTAGCTCCATCCGTATATGCCAACACGTTCAGGGTCAGCCAATCCTTGGTCTACCAGCCAACGTACTCCCTCAACCTGGTCCTGGACCTCGATGCGTCCCATCTGGTGTTTGATGACGCCCTCGAAGGCGAGGCCGCGCCTGGCGCTTCCACGATTGTCCAGCATAAACACCAGATAGCCCTGACTGCGAAGGTACTGTGCTCGCATGGACGCGGTCATGCTCCAGTGGTTGTCAACGACCTGAGCATGGGGGCCACCATACACGTACACGATGGTCGGGTGAGGGCCGTCTCCGAACTCCGATGGTGGGCTGTATATTGCCCCGTGAAGTGTCACGCCGTCGTCAGTCTGGAGCGTCACAAGCTCTGGAGGCTCCAGTCCAAGGTTCTCGATTCTGGGATCTGACGGTTCGTGAATCGTGCGTATCTGTGACCCATCATTTAGCGACCGAAGCGTGATGGTCGGGGGAACATCGATCGAGCTATGCGAATCTACGAAATTCTTGAACTTGTGGTCGATGGTGACAAGGTGCATTCCAGGCTCGTTGGTGATGCGTTGAACAGCGCCACCGGACAGAGGAACGGAGTACAGTTGTCGCTCGGTAGGGCTGTCCTTCGTTGCTGTGAAATAGATCTGACCGTTGCTCTCGTCCACAGCCGCGAGGCCGGCGTCCCCGGTCAGTCCGGCAACGCCTGAGAGTCCGTCCACCATCCAATCGCCGTCGGTAAGCTGACGAATCAAGCTGCCGTCTCCGTCGTGGAGATACAGGTGAGTGAACCCCGTGCGTTCCGACGCCCAAATGAACTCGCCTGAGTCTAGAGGGTGGAACATATTGTGCAAGTTTATCCAGATGTCGCTGGTTTCTCGCAATACCGTGGAATGGGCTCCGGTGGCGATGTCGAAACGGACCAAGTCGAGAACGGTCTGTTCTCGGTTCTCGATCTGCGCCCATAGCTCGCCGTTGGGCATCCAATTGACGCGAGGGAGGTAGATGTCATCGTCGTCGCCCAGGTCCATCCAGACAGGCTCTCCGCCTTCAACAGGGACGACGCCCAGCCGCACGATGGCGTTGGCTTCTCCGGCGAAGGGATAGCGATGGTCTTCCTGCGCCCCCTCGCCCACCTGGTCTTTGCCCTGATGGACAATGCGATAGACAGGGATGTGAGTCTCGTCCACTTCGGTAAAGGCAATGTGGGAACCATCCCTCGACCACCAAAAGCCGGAGCCTCGGCCCATCTCCTCTTGGGCGATGTATTCGGCAAGGCCATGAGTCTTGCCTGTGCCTCGCGCTCCGCTGGTTATCTGCCTGGGAGCGCCGCCGTCTACCGAAACGACATACACCTCGGAGTCCTGAACGTATGCGATCTGAGTTCCGTCCGCCGAAAGCTGAGGGTCGATAATCGGAGCGTCGCCGCCGTCAACGACCGTCCGCGCCGGAGCGTCGGGACCGTCCATGACGTAGATTGCGCTCTGTCCTGGAATCAGAATTCGCCCTGTGCTGTCGACCCAAGAGTATCGAGTGATTCCCCGACCCATCTGACGCTGGCGCTGCCTTCGCAAGGCTTCTTCGATAGACAGTTCCTCGCTCTCATCATCCAGCCCCGCCAGGATCACGCGCCCCTCTCCAGTTTCGATGTCGAGAGCATGAAGCTGACGCACCGGACTCTGGTCCTCGCCGTGCAGGTACGTGACCAACCGGTCATCGTTGCTGAAGGCACAGGAAACCGGAGCCGCCATCCCCGGAGCCGGGAATTTTGCGACTTCTTCTATCGGGAATCTTGAGTTGTTTTTGTCGGGCATTTTGTCGGTTAGTCCTGTGATGTTATGAAACGAGGGTGTTAGACGTGCAAGTGTATTCTGTCATGATATGTATATCCTGGGGCCGCGGCCGAAGGATCTGGTCGGAATAGCACAACCATTGTCCTACACACGACCAGATGCTTCGCTGTCGCTCAGCATGGGATGGTTGGAGGTCTAATGATACACGGAGTCGAGGGAGGTCGGGGAGAGGGGGTAGCCGTCGCTACTTTAAGACAATGTTTCGAGGTGGGCGGTGGCGCGTTCGGCGTTGACTTCCTCGAACCAGGACTCCAATTCTCGAAGCATTCGACCCGCCCGTCCGGGGTGGGAACCTATCAGATTGTTTAGCTCCGGGGCCGGTGGGTCCGGCATTAGCCGTTGAGGGTCTAGGTTCTGCATCACGCTTGTGACGTTCTGGGGGTTGTACTTATTCGATGTCCTTCTGGACGTAGAGTTTGTGGGCCTCTTCGTCGTTGGAGCTGGAGTACTGGATGTCCATACGAGGCCGCACCAGCTTACAGTCGCCCTCGCGCATGGCGGCGTTGGTGGCTCCGACGGGTTGGTCTCGTTCCACTGCCAAAATCGTCTGGGTTCGTCTCAGGGCTGTTCGCCGAGTATTTGGGGCAGGACGTTGTTTCTGTCGAGAGGCAGGTCGCCCTGCATGTCGATGCCTGCGGCAGCGGCCAGTGTTGGCAGCCAGTCGGTGAAGTGGATCAGATTAGTGACTTCATGATGACCTGACGGCAGGCCGTTGGTCCATCTCATTATCATCGCCACTCGGATTCCGCCCTCATAGACTGAACCTTTAGCGCCGTTGAAGCCCCAGTTGTATCGGGTGGTGTCGATATTGACGCCCGAAGGGACCTGGTCGCTTCGGAGCATAAATGCCGGGCCGTTGTCGCTGGTGAACATTACGATAGTGTTCTCGTCCAGTCCCTGATACTCCAACTCGGTCAGGATTCGGCCAGCCGCCTGATCCATGACTTCGATCATGGCGTAGGTCAGGGCCACGTCCCTGCTCAGGTCCATTCCGCTGTATTTTTCGACAATAACATCCGGCGCCTGGAGGGGCGAGTGCGGTGCGTTGAATGGGACCATGAGCAGGAATGGGTCAAAGGCATGGCGTCCGATGAAGGGCACTGCCTCCTCTGAAAGAACGTCAGTCAGGTAGCGTCCGTCCGACGGACGAGTCAAGCCATTGACGTCCAGATTCCAGCGGTAGTAGTCGGCCCAGCCGCCGCGAAAGCCCACGAGCTCGTCGAAGCCTCGGGGGTTGGGATGATACCGAGCGTCTAGCGCTCCGTTATGCCACTTGCCCGCCATTCCGGTGGCGTATCCTCCCGCCTTGAACGTGTCGCCGATAGTTGCCTCACGGGTAGCGATGCGGTCCATGCCTCGCACCTCCTGGGGCGTCACGGCCCCGGTGCGATGGGAATATCGCCCCGTGAGCAGGGCGGCCCTGGCGGGAGAGCGTACGGGAGAGCCGGGATAGTGCTGGCTGAGGCAATGGCTTTCGCCTATCAGCGCGTCGAGGTTTGGGGTTTGGACGTAGCCGTCGTTGTGGGCCCCGAAATCTCCGTAACCCATCTCATCAGCGTACATCAACACGGTGTTGGGTCGCTGGCGCTGCGCGCTAATGGTGTCTAGCTTAGGGGCGCAGGTTCCTCCCAATCTAGCACGCCTTTTGCCTTCAATGCGTGAATTTCATCCTCGGTGTAACCCAAATCTTTGAGGATGGGCATGGTGTGTTCGCCTCTGAGGATGCCGCCGCCGGCCTTGCTAGGAGTCTTGGAGAAATTTAGAATTGGAGAGTAACGCCAGAACTTTCCGAATCGTTTGTGTTCGACTACGGTCGTGAATCCGTTCTCTCGAACATGCTCGTCGTTGTCGAAGAAGCCAAACATATTGCTGTCCTCGACCCGGACACAGCCGACGTCTTTGGCCGACAACTCTGTCTCCCATTCCTGAGGAGTTTTGGTCTTGAACAGCGGCGCGAGCTCGGCGATCAGCGCGTCGTCGTTCTCCTGTCGCCCTTCGAGAGTGGAAAATCTCGGATCATCGCGCAGGTCAGGGCGTTCAATGGCGCTGCATAGAGCCAGCCAATCGTCCTGCATTGGGCAGGCCAGGAATATCCAACCTCCCAGAGCCTCATAGATGCGATCCAGAGCATGGATTCCGTAGCCTTCGGAGTCTGGGAAGAGTCGCGGGGGCTTGCCTTCGTAGTCGAAGAAATCGTCGGCGTTGGCATAGGCGTTGGCCTGAATCATCGAAGTCTCGATGTATTGGGGTTTGCCGGTGCGCTGGCGGGTGTAGAGCCCCACGACCACGGCGGTTGACGCCACCATAGACGTGTTGGGGTCGGGATTCACGTCCTGAGCGCGACCCAGCACCCGCGACACCTCGACGATCTCTTCCATCGTCATTTCTGCGTCTTCAGGAGGTAGCGCGTCGCGGCCTGCCTGGGTCAACGCGCCCCCTGCGACCGCGCCGCCGATAGGGTGCATGGCTGGACGGTGATGGTAAGGGCCAGAGGAGCCGTAGCCTGACACGTATACGTAGTTGATGTCCGGGTTGAGTTCGCGCACCTGATCGAGTCCGATGCCCACCCGCTCCGGAGCGCCGGGACGCATGTTGTGCATCAAAACGTCGGTCTTGGGAATCAAACGCCTCAGGATTTCCTGCCCTTCTTCAGTTTTGAGATCGAGAGATAGTCCCTCGGTGCCGGCCATCGTCCTGTTGGATGCGATGCCGTTGTTTCCTCCGCGCATCCAATCGCCGTCGAGGGTTTCGATTCGAATCACCCTGGCCCCCAACTCGGCCACCAGAGAGCCAGCCAGAGGTCCGGCGATCACAGTGGACAGGTCTAGCACCGTCACGCCCTCCAGCGGGTGCTTGGGGGGAGGCTTCGAGGCTGTCGTATTATTCGGCGGAACAGGGATTTCGAGAGACTTCAAGACCTCGTCGGTGTGCTGACCGAGGGTCGGGGCAGGCCCCTGGATTCGGGGCGGCGAGCCGTCCATGTAGAATGCTGGGCCAAGCTGTCGCATCGAGCCGACGGTCGGGTCCTCAACATTCTGGACAATGCCGCTGTGGATAATCTGAGGATGGGACAGCGCCTCGGTGGCCGTCATGAATGGCTCGGCTGCGACGTTTCCTTCCTCGTTGACGAAAAGGTCCATCCACTCTGCTTCGGTCTTCTCTTGCATCCGGGTAAGGATCAACCTGCGGAGAGCCTCGCGATCTTCGGGTTCGACTAGGTTGGGGGCATCGACGAAGCGCGGGTCGTCGTAGATGTGCCCTAGCCCGATGGCGAAAATCTCCGAACGGAACAGCCTTTCTATCAGGTTGGCAAGCTGCATCCACTTGCCGTCCTTGGTCCGTACAGGCAGATATTGAATTGGCGAGGCTCGCAGGGCAATGGTCGTCGGGTCGAAATCGAAGGTCTCCGGGAATTTGATCATCATCTGCCAGAGGATGAACTGGGTCAGGTCGTAGTAGGTCACGGCCTGAAGCAGGCTGGTGTCTACCTGCTGGCCCTGGCCCGTCTGGTCGCGCACCATTAGCGCTGAGACGATGCCTCTGAATGCTCCCATCGCCGCCGCGTGACTGGCGACGTTGACCACGGCAAAGCTGGGACCTTCCCGTCCGGTGATTCCGGCGAAGATCATCAGCCTGCCAGACTTGGCCTCGATAAGCCCTTCGTAATCCTTGTAATCGGAGTACGGCCCTTTGGGGCCGAAGCCGGTTATGGAGCAGTAAACCAGGTCTGGACGTTCGGCCTTCAGCGTTTCATAACCAATGCCCAGAGAGTCTGCGACGCCGGGTTTGAAAGTCTCGATCACCACATCGGCGCGCTCGGCCAGGTTGCGGATCTGATTTATGGCATCGGAATCGTTCAGGTCAAGAACCACGCTCTTCTTGCCCCGGTTCCAGAGATGAGATTGAGGAACCGCCCGGTATGGGTCGCCCTCAGGAGGCTCGATCTTTATGACTTCAGCCCCGAAGTCCGACAGGGCCATCGTGGCGATGGAGCCGGCCATCCCCTGGGAGAAGTCTAATACAGTGATTCCTTCGAGCGCCTGTGTCATTTCGTTCCTCTGAGACGGCATTTAGCCATTAGTTTTCAGCCGTCACCAACTTGTCATTCTGATGTCGCAACCGAAGAATCTGGTCGGAGGCGAAACGACAGTTAGTATGCGCGCATTAGATTCTTCGCCTCGGCTCAGAATGACAGCAATATTTTCCTTTTACGGTGTTTGTGAAATTATCTGTGGCCCGGCGCCGTTCATCTCGATCTCGATGGACATTGCCTCACAAGGGTTCGGGCTTCCCTGAGTCTCGCCCAACAGCATGATTTCGGTCTTCATCCAGCCGGGTTTGAGTTCCAACAGGCCGACGGTTCCCATACGAAGTTCTTTGTGATGGGGGAAGGTGATGCTGCCGCTGTTGATTAGCGTCACACCCTCGCGATGCTCCAGCCGTTCTTGATGTGTGTGCCCGGCGATCATGATGTCCACCGGCTCGGGGAAGTATGCCTGAAGCTGTTCGGTGGGCCGGAACTGGCCCTCCAGGCTGTGGATCATGCCTATGCGCCAGCCCTCGATCTCTAGAGTCTGAACCTCTTCTGAGCGAGGGTCGGGGATCGGGTCGTTGTTGCCTGTGGAGCATACCACCGGCGCGAACTGCTCCAACCAGTCCAGCACCCGCGGAGTGGTCAGGTCTCCGCCGTGGAAGATGAGGTCAACGCTCTTGAAAAACTCCACTGTCTCTGGGCCTAGCTCGTCTAAATCTCGGATAAGGTTTGGCAGGTGAGTGTCTGATAAAAGTCCAATGATCATAAGGCGAATATACCGTGCAGAAACCTGGTAGTCAATGCAAGTTGAGACAATGAATGAGGCTTTCGAACACTTCCTCAGTTTTCAGATATAGTTGAAGGTAAATCAGCAAGCATGAATCGAAACTCATGACCCACAATTTGGAGACGCTATCTGACTACCTGGCCACTGGCCTTGACCTGGTGTTCGTCGGTCTGAACCCTGGCCTGACCTCGGTGCGCGACGGGCATTACTTCGCGTCCCCTCGTAACAGGTTTTGGAAAGCGGTGAACTCCGCAGGGATATTCGACCCGCCACTGGAGGCGGAGACCGATCATCTGGCCCTTGAGCAGGGTATCGGATTCACCGACGTTGTGAAGCGGCCATCCGCCGGAGCCTCCGACCTGCGGGCGGCGGACTTTCGGGAGTGGGCGCCTGTTCTCAAAGACAAGCTGGAGCGATACGCTCCGAAAGTCGTATGCTTCCACGGCTCGGTGGCCTACCGAAATTTCTTGAAATATGCTGAGGGAGTCGACCTGCGCCCAGAGTTGGGGGGTCAGGACCGTCCCATCGGCGAATCGACGGTGTTTCTCGTTCCCAATCCCAGCCCAGCCAACGCGGTCTATTCGATGAACGACCTTATGGGCTGGTACTATCAACTAAGGGTATTATTAGAGGAGACGACCACCGAACGATGACCGAAACAATGCGATCCTTCATAGCAGTCGAACTGCCCGATCCGGTCGTGGATGACCTGCGCAGGGCCGCCACCCACATCCGAGGAGCCGGAATACGTAACCTCCGAACGGTGAGACCCGAAGGCATCCATCTGACGCTGAAATTTCTCGGTGACATCGAGATCAGTCAGATAGAGCCGGTAATTGTAGCTATGAAAAAGGCCGCCCAGGAGGTTCAACCCTTCAAACTTCACTTGGGAGAGACAGGCGCGTTTCCAAATTTCCAGCGTCCGAGGGTGCTTTGGGCGGGAGTTGATGGCGAGATGGAGTCTCTCAGGACGCTTCAGCAGTCCATAGAGAAGGCTGTGGAAGGTCTGGGAGTCGAGGCGGAGAGACGTGAATACAATCCTCATCTGACCCTGGGTCGCATCCGAGGCGGCGCATCGGAGGAGGAAGGCCAGAATGTCGCTCAAACGCTGTTAGACACTAATCTGGACGAAAGCCTGAACATACCCGTGGACTCCATTAGCCTCATGCGAAGCACACTGACGCCCACTGGAGCCGTGTACGAGCGGCTCGGCTCTGCGCCTCTAAGTGGGTAGAATCGTTCTATCCGGACGATAGACTCCGAATTTGCTCTAAGGCTACACCATTTGTTGGGTTAATCACTACTAGCCCTTCTTCGTCCCATGCGCTAACCAATTCGAGATCGCTGGTAACGACAACCCTACTTTCGTTGGTTCTAGCGGCTGACGTCTTGAGTCTCAATGCCGACGCGAAGTGAATTGCGCCCAGAGTCCTCAGGACGGATTTCTCCAATAATTCTCCGGCTTCGTCCATCAGCAGGTTATCTACTGACAACATTATCGAGAAAAATGGCCTGTGTGACCCAAACTCGGTTAGCGCGACACGCATCTCTGATTCGGATATTTGCCCGCCCTTCACAAGTCTCGTCAACGCGGACTTGAGTTCCAATGCCGCAAGAACTGAAATCGATAATGAACCGATTTTCTGGATATATTTTTTGATTAAAGCGGAGTCCTCGACGTGCACAATGGTCATGATTATCGAGCATCGATAATCATCTGACTCACCGATATTCCTTTGAGTTTCTTGCTCATTTCCTGTCTTGCTTATTTGAACGGTTTGGACGGCCGCGTGGGTGTGTCATATTTTCCAACAATGGATTTTATCACTGCTTGCAGCTCTTCTTGTTCTTTTTTGAACTCATCAGATGCGAGCAATTGCTCCATCTACTCGATTTTCATTTTGTCGCTTCAAATAATTCCTATGAACCCATTCGACCATCATATTGAGTTTATCGCCTAAGCCGCTTTCATACAATCGTCGTCTAACCACTGCGATTCGTGAAATTGACACCCCCATACCTGCCCCGTAAAATCAGACATCAATTATCGACGCGTAGGTGTATGCAACGGCCTCATTGAGACCATTCCACCAAGCACCGCCGGAGAGGGAACCCCCAACATGCAGAGGTTAAGGGCAGCGCTATGACGACATCAGACTGGACCAGTGAACGTATTCGAGAGGAATTTCTTAGCTTCTTCGAGAGCAAGGGCCACCTGCGCGTGGCGAGCTCGTCCCTGATTCCGGTTGGGGACCCAACACTCCTCTTGACCACAGCGGGCATGGTCCAGTTCAAGTCTTACTTCGCGGGCGAGACAGCGCCGCCGAACCGACGTTTGACGTCCTCTCAGAAATCCTTCAGGACGCCAGATATCGACATCGTAGGCGACGCGACTCACAATACCCTATTCGAAATGCTGGGCAACTTCAGCATCGGAGACTATTTCAAGGAAGGGGCGATTTCCTTCGCGCTGGAGTTCATGACCCAGAACATGGGCTTGCCTGTGGACCGCCTGCACGCCACCATCTACCTGGACGACGACGAGGCAAGACAGCTATGGCTGGATGCAGGATTCCCTGACGAGCGAATCTCCCGTCACGGCGACGAGGATAACTGGTGGGGGCCTGCCGGCCTTGAAGGCCCCTGTGGCCCGTCTTCTGAGATTCACTACGATCTCGGAACGGACAAGGGCTGCCTTCAGTCAGATTGCGCTCCCAACTGCACGAATGTGATGAATGAGCACGGCGACGAGTGCAATCGATTCGTCGAGATTTGGAACCTCGTGTTCATGCAGTTCTACCATCATCTGGACGGCACACGCACCAACCTGCCCAGCACCGGAGTGGACACGGGGATGGGATTCGAGCGTCTGGTGCGGGTGATGCAGCGCGCGGAGACCATGTACGAGACCGACCTGTTCCAACCGATGGTGCAAAAAACCGAGGAGATCAGCGGCAGGAAGTACGGCACGGATCGCGACACCGACTACGGCATCCGCACCGTCGTCGAACATGGCCGCAGCGTCACGTTCCTGATTGCCGACGGCGTGGTTCCAGGCAACGAGGGTCGGGGCTACGTCCTGCGTCGGGTTATTCGCAGGGCTATCCGATACGGGCGCCGCATTGGCCTTGAGGGCAACTTCCTGGGCGAGATAGCCGAGGCTGCCATCGCCAAGATGGGCGAGATGTACCCAGAGTTGGTGAACAACAGAGAGTTCATCCTGACAGTGTTGAGGCTTGAAGAAGACCGGTTTCAGCAGGCGTTCCTCAATGGCAACGCGATTCTCATGGACGCGATGGAAGGCCAGGACAGTCTCGCTGGAGAGACCGTGTTCCAGCTATGGGACACTCATGGATTCCCCGTGGAGATGACCCAAGAGATAGCACGGGAGCACGGCGTCGAGGTGGATATGGAGGGCTTCGAGCGGGCTATGGAAGCCCAGCGCGCCCGCGCCCGCGCCACAGCAAAGTTCGGCGACGACCGCGCCAAGATTCGGGTCTACGAGAGCCTGGGCATCGGCGGCACACGATTCTTGGGATATGAGCAGACTACGGCTTCGTCCATCGTTGTCGGGCTGATCGCTGATAACGAGACCGTCAACCAGGTGACCGAAGGCCAGGAGGTCGAGATCGCCCTGGTCCAGACCCCGTTCTACGCCGAGGGCGGAGGGCAGATTGGCGACTCCGGCGAGATAGTCGGATCGGAGGGTCGAATCGAAATCAACGACACTCAGGAGGTCATGCCTGGCCTGATCATTCAGTTCGGCAAGGTGACCCAGGGCACGATGAACATGGGCGATTCGGTAGACGCCTACGTTGACCCGGTGCGCCGCGAGGACACAGCACGCAATCACACGGCAACTCACATGCTCCACGCCGCTTTGCGGCAGGTGCTCGGCGCTCACGTCCGCCAGGCCGGCTCCTATGTGGCTCCAGACCGGTTGCGTTTCGACTTCACCCACGTCCAAGCTGTCACCGACGAAGAGATGTGGCAAGTCCAACTTCTGGTCAACGAGAAGGTCCGGCAGAACGCCCGCATCCTGAAAGACGAAGACACCTACCAGTCGGCCATCCGCCGAGGCGCGCTGGCGTTCTTTGGAGACAAGTACGGCGACACCGTTCGGCTGGTCGAGATTGCTAACGGCGACACCTTCAGCTTCGAGGTTTGCGGCGGCACTCACGTGCAGCTTACTGGCGAGGTTGGGGCGGTCTATGTGCTGGGCGAGTCATCCATTGGGGCGGGCATGCGCCGCATCGAGGCTATCAGCGGACGAGCCGCCGAGCGGTTGGTCTGGGAGCGCTTCCATCGTGAGGACAGGCTGGCTCGCACTCTCTCGACGACTCCCCAGGAAACCGAGGAACGAGTTCAGAGTCTGATGGACGAACTCTTAGAGCTTCAGCGGGAACGAGAAAATATGGAGCGCAAGCTGACCCTCCAATCTGCCGAAGGTCTGTTGGACTCGGCCCAACAAGTCGACGGCGTGACCGTGCTGGCGACTCGCGTCACAGCCGCCAATGCCGACTCCCTAAGAGAGGTGGGCGACTGGCTGAGGGACAAATTGGGAAGCGGAGTGGTTGTGCTTGGATCGGTGATAAACGACAGGCCAATTCTCATTTCGATGGTCACCAACGACCTGGTTGAGCGTGGCCTCAACGCTTCGGACATCGCTCGTGGCGCCGCCAAAGCTATCGGCGGCGGCGGAGGTGGGCGACCAGATGTTGCCCAGGCCGGAGGTCGAGACGCCAGCAAGCTCGACGACGCGCTGGATTTGGTGTCGGGCCTCGTGAGAGAGTCGTTAAGCTCTTGAGGATAATGGCCCTTGATGTGGGCGACCGTCGAATCGGCGTCGCCCTCTCTGACCCAACGGGCCTGCTGGCAACGCCGCTGACGGCGGTAGACAGGCTCGACGCTCGGCCATCGGAGTTCGACGAGATAATTAGTCTCGCTCAAGAGAACGACGTCGAGGCGATCATCGTCGGCATGCCTGTTACTCTGGCTGGCAGATTGGGATATCAGGCGAGACAGGTTCGCGACTTTATCTCAGAGCTATCCGACCGCACAAGTTTGCCCATCGAGACCGTCGACGAACGGTACTCCACCGTTCAAGCCCAGCGCATGCTCAACGAATCAAAACGCCGCCCATCAGGAGACCGCAATCAGGATCGGGGCCACCTAGACGCTTCGGCGGCGGCTGTATTCCTCCAATCCTACTTGGATTTCAGGCGGTAAATGACCTTTCCCTCCTAAGCGGATAGACTAGCCCCAGGGAAGCATAAAGATCGTCGGGATAGGCAGAGTTAGGGACGCTACATGAAAATTGACTCGATTGAAATATCCGTGTTCGAGTTGCCGATGTATCAGTCAACAATTCGGTTGTTGGACGCTGCGTCAGGAAGTGGAACTCTAGGTCAGGGCGCAGGCTCATCACGCAACTTGGTTCCAGTGCAGGTAATCCACGTCAGGACAGATGAAGGCGTCGATGGCGTATGCACGGTTGGAGACTGGCGATACACGGAGATGAACCCGCAGCAACTGGCTCATTTAAGGCAATTAGCCATCGGGGAGAACCCTCTTAATAGAGAGCGTCTTTACTCAAAACTGCGTTCGGCGGCCCGGTTCTATGACCCGGCCTGGTTCGGCGGATTCGATAACTGCCTATGGGATATAGCGGGAAAGGTGTCAGAGCTGCCCGTAGCGCAGTTGCTAGGCGGCGCGAAGCAGCGAGTTCAAGCTTATTACAACATCAGGGGAGCCTCACTGGCTGAACTGGTGAAAGACGGTGAAGCGGCCCTTCAAAATGGCTATGAGGTTCTCAAAGATCATTTGCCTTATGATGCCAAGGTGAACATTAGGCTATTCCATGACCTTCGGCAGTCGTTTGGCGATCAGGTCGGTCTCATGCACGATGCGGCCCTGACTCAGTACACATACGAAGAGGCCCTAAAAGTGGGCCGCGCTCTGGAGGCAGAGGATTTTATCTGGCTAGAGGAGCCTTTGCCAGATCGTCAGTTGGAGAACTACGTTCGCCTCACAGACGCTTTGGATATACCGGTTGCCGGAGCCGAAACCTTGATGCACGATCCCGAGTTAAGCGCTCTGTGGTTGAGATCGGGCGCTGTGGATGTCCTGAGAGTCAATGGCCGTCACGGGACCACTCCTGTGCTCAAACTTGCCCATTTCGCCGAGATGCACAATGCGACCGTCGAAACGAACACTTACGGGCCTTTGTTTGGTCTTGTGCATGCCCACCAGAATTGCGGCATTGGGAACATTCGATGGTTCGAGACTTCTCCGCCGTTCGACGGCGCCAGTATGGGCGAAGAGATCGGAATGATGAATCCTGCGGTGCCGCGCGACGGTTGGGTCAGCTATCCAGACTCCCCTGGCTGGGGCGCTGACTGGGACTGGAAACAGTTCGAGAAGAAGCGTGTGGCGACGCTTTAGATTGCCAGATGCTATTGGGACATCCAACGGTCATCGACAGCCATAATTGATAGATTTTGACGATGACGAAACGCAATCAGGATAATGCTGCAATGTTCTAGCCCGTAGTTCAGGCGCTTCAAGGCGGGTTGCACGATTAGTCATAACCCATACACAGATTCGTCGTTCGGATTGCAATGATAAGAGCGACCACCCAACGAACAATTCGCTTCTGTAACTGAGATACTTGCCCTCCGACGCTCTTTGGGTTCTAATAGCCCCATAGTGGTCAATCTGTGGCCCTCACTGATCGCCCACGAGCTTCGGACTCCGCTGACCTTCCTGTCAGGATTAAGCGAGTTGTTGGCGGCACGCACCGACCTGCCGGAACAGGCCAAAGAGATGACAGCAGAGTTACACGACCGGACAGAGCAGATGGTTGAGCTTAACGAGCGTCTGCTGGAACTGACCAGACTGCAATCCGGTAGGCTGTCCCTCACGTGGCATTGGGTTGACCTGCGAGACCTGATTGACACCCAGGTGTCCCAATTCGACAACCTGAGCGAGAAGCACACTGTCCGGTTTGAGGCTGCGGCATACGCAGTTCGCGTGCGCGCCGACACCATACGCGTGACCCAGTCGGTGGCGAATCTCATAAACAACGCGATCAAGTACTCACCCGAGGGCGGCGAAATCGTTGTAAAACACGAAGAGGATATAGACGAGGTCGTCATCAGCGTCAGCGACCACGGTCTGGGCATCCCCAAAGAAGTCCAGTGAAGGTTGTTCCAGCCCTTCTATCGCGCCCAACAGGTGGAGACGCGAGGAATCGAAGGCCTGGGTCTTGGGCTTGCGCTGACAAAGGCCTTCGTGGACGCTCATGGTGGCAGAATATGGGTGGAGAGCGAAGTGGGGGAGGGCAGCGTTTTCTACGTAGCAATGCCAAAGCAAGAAACTGCAAATTAACGATCACTTACAGCTGGAACTGCCACGGAGTAGCGCCAACTAAGAGATGGTCCTGATGAGGGTGCCGCAGCCTATCGGTTACGTGCGCCTCCAAGAGTCTCTTGACGAACTGGGGGAGACTTCAGCCGACGTTGCCCTGCTGTTCTGGATACTGGCGATTCTGTTCTTCGGTCTCGGTGACACTGTGTCATCATTCATGGTCTTCTCTCAGGATGGAAATGAACCAAACCCGAACATGCGTTGGTCTCTGGGCTTGCTGGCGGACGGCCTGCTGGGATTCGTGCTGGTCAAGACGGCTGCCATAACCATCCTGTACGCCATCGCATTCCTCTGGGAGGGCGCGCACCGGTGGATGATACCTATAGTGCTGATACTGGCAGGGGTGTATCTGATTACCAACAACATGCTGGTGTTTCTGGACATCCGGTAATTGTAGGGAGTTGTCATGCTGAGTCAACAAAAGAAGTATCTGGTTGTCAGCAGGCCAACGTTGTGGCGCCAACAATTCAGATGCTCCGACTCTCACGACATGGCGCGGCGTCACATTGATTACATTCAACTGAAATGACTCACCACAACCGGAGATCGTGTCCCATCCATATGAACAAAATGACGTCTGGGGCGCACAATCCTGCGCCCCAGACAGTTTAACCCGAGCAGCGTGACATGGCCCTCTACGGAAATAGACAGCCGGTCCCCCTGAAAGAGCCTCTGCTTTCCCGTCGACGGATGCGACCGTTGGTGATACTCTTCGCTGTGCCAGTCCTGATAATATCCCTGATGGTGGCCCTGTACTTCAATCAGGATGTTGGGCGGCAGTCACTATCCAACGATATTGTGAAGGCAATGCTCGATGCCTCCAGCTATCGAGCGACGGGCATCGATATTATTTCTGGTTCCAGAGAGGTGCGAGAGCAGTTCGAGTACGTTGCTCCCAACAACATCCACTCTCTGTACCTCACAACGACGCAGAGCAGCGGGTTCGGGTCTTTGCCCTCGGAGTGCGGCGAGAACGAAATGGTTATTATCGGCTCCAGCGGCTACCAGCGGTGCCTCACTAAAGGAGAAAACTGGGGCGCATTTAGCTCCGATAACAGCGTGTTCAACAGGTTGTCATTCCAGCCGTGGAGACGGCTGGAATGGTGCACCACATTCACCGAAGAGGACAGCCGAGTCATCTCCGGTGTCCAGACCAAGATACTGTCCTGCATAGTGCCTCCAGAGCGCGAGGCCGAGGCAGATTACGGCTCCGACGACTCGGCCAAAAAACAACAATTCATCGCCGAGGGAACCGTCGAGATCACCGCATGGGTGCGTGAAAGCGACAGCTACATAACCCGATTCGCCATGACCAAGACCCTCCCTAGTTCCTTTGTCCAGACTCTAGACTATTCCTACTCAGATTTTAACAGCATCCCGCCGATACGCCCTCCAGACACCACAGCGTCAGACACCGCCACTACGGTTGAGCCGGACTTAGGGCCGTCGGGCCAGAGCCAGACCCAAAGCCAGCCGGCAGTCACAACCGCTGCCATGAGTTTCGTAGACCTGTTCAGCGGAGACAACACACCGGAGCAGGCTATCATCGGCGGTCACAGGTTCGTCTTGGAGGTCGCCAACGACGAGAACACCCGAATTCAGGGCCTTAGCCGCCGCCAGCTTCTGGCAGAAAACGCGGGTATGCTCTTCGTGTTCGAGACTGAGGCCTTCCACAAATTCTGGATGAAAGAAGTTCGCTTCCCGTTGGACCTGCTGTTCATCGCTGCCGACGGCACGATCGTGGACATCCGGCACATGGAAACTGAACACGGAATTCTGGACGCCAACCTCGCCATCTACGAATCACCGGTCCGAGTCCCCCTCGCCCTCGAAATCCTGGGGGGCAAGGTGGATGAGCTAGGCTTGGAATCCGGGATGTTCGTTCAATTCGAGTAGTTTTGCGATTGGCGGGATCTGGTGTCATTTTCGCCAGATTCTCGGACTGTTTAGCCTGTAAATACTGACGGTCGCCTGGTTCTTCGGGAACCGACACCGCATCGCTGTTTCCAGTGCATGCTTATCGGATTTGGGCGTGTATAATTCGAACCCGAATACATAACCGGGAGGTATCGGGATGCGGTATGACGTAATCATCATCGGGGCAGGCTCGGCGGGGTGCGTGCTCGCGTCTCGGCTGTCAAAAGACCCCGGCAAGTCTGTGCTTCTGCTGGAGGCAGGCCCGGACTACCCGGATATCCAGAACCTCCCTGAGCACATCAAGTATGGCATTCGTCCCTGGTACGACGACACTGACGTCGACGCCCACACCTGGGGATACACCGCCACGGCGTCCCAGGATCGAGAGCCGTTCCGCCTGCCTAGAGGCAAGGTTGTTGGCGGCTCCAGCGCCATCAACGGGCAGGTCTGGTTTCGGGGCATCCCAGAGGATTTCGACGAGTGGGCAGAGCTTGGCAACGACGAATGGGCGTTCCTGAAAATTCTGCCGTACTTCCGAAACATCGAGACCGACCTCGACTTCCCTGGCGACGACTTTCACGGCTCCACCGGGCCGATTCCGGTTCGTCGGTACACAGAGGACGAACTTCTGCCCAGTCCCAGGGCGTTCCTGGCTGCTACTCAGGCGGCGGGCTACCCATTCACCCCCGACATGAACAGCCCGGACTCAACCGGCGTAGGATACTATCCGCTTAACCGTATAGACGGCATTCGGATGAGCACGGCCCTGACGTTCCTGGAGGAGGCGCGCCACCGTCTCAACCTGACCATCAAAGGCGATGTGACGGTCAAGCGTGTGATCTTCGATGGCAACAAAGCGACGGGAGTGGAGGCCGAAAGCGGAGGCGAGGTCTTTACGGTAGAGGCTTCTGAGGTCATCCTCAGCGGCGGCGCTATCAACTCGCCTCAACTACTAATGCTCTCTGGCGTCGGCCCCGCGGATCACCTGACAGAGCTTGGAATCTCGGTGGTCAGTGACCTGCCTGGAGTCGGCGAAAACCTGCGAGACCACCAGGCTATATTTCTGCTGTTCGAGGCAGCAGACATCATCTCCAGAGAGGCACCGGGCCTTCAGGTCGGCATGCGCTACACGACTCCAGACTCGGAGTTCCGAAACGACATGCAGATGCGCCCTCTTCAGGTCAGGACAGAGCACATCCCCATAAACTTCGACTATCAGGGCCAGGGCAGTCCCACCGGATTCAGCATCGCGCTCCAGAAGCCCTACACAGCGGGCCAGCTTCGGCTCGTCAGCGCCGACCCTTTAGATCAACCTAAGCTGGATTACCGCTACCTGACTGACCCACGAGACCGAGCGAAACTCCGAGGAGCGGTGCGGCAATGCATCGAGCTAACCGAAAGCCCGGCGTACAAGGACTATCCCCTGAAGCGCATATCCCCCGACGAGGACGACCTCGCCTCGGACGATGCCCTGGACGTTTGGCTTCGAGCCAACGTGCTGACGCAACACCACTCGTCGGGCACCTGCAAGATGGGGCCGAACTCCGACCCGCTGGCCGTGGTTGACCAACGCTGCCGAGTGCACGGAATCGAGGGCTTGCGCGTGGTCGACGCGTCGGTGATGCCGGATGTCGTGCGCTCTAACACTAACGCCACGACCATCATGATTGCCGAGAGGGTATCGGACTGGCTCTAGATAGCTCAGGCTTGTACACCTGAATCCGGTGGCGGCAGGACTCTACGATGTACATGCTGCCTTCGTCGTCCAACCTGACAGAAGTTGGGCCCCAGAATAGCTTTTCGACGGCTGCGGACTGCTCTCGGACGTACTCCGATGGATGGCCGTTTGGTTCGGGCTCCAGGTCGGCTTTCTGGCGTTCTTCGAACTCCAGAGTGTTCGCCTTAAAGTAGTCCTCGGCCCACTTGGACATGCCCGATTCTCCCCGATACTTGGTTACAAAATTGCCACCTGAGTCGAATATCTGAACCCGCTCGTTGCCCCAATCGGTTACCAGGATGTTGCCTGACTGGTCAACTGCCACTCCCGACGGACGCTTTAGTTGGCCGTCTCCCACTCCCGATGTTCCGATGGTCGCAAGGTGGCGGCCCTGAGGGTCGAATTTCTGGATTCGGTCGTTGCGCCAGTCGGCGACGTAGACGCTGCCATTGTTGTCCAACGAGATGCCCCAGGGGATGTTGAACTCGCCGTCGCCAGCGCCTTTGCTGCCCCAGGCGTCGAGAAACCGGCCGTCGGACGTGAATTTCTGGATTCGATGATTCAGGCCGTCAGCCACCAGCAGGTTGCCGGCGGAGTCGAATGCGATTCCAGCAGGCCGGTTTAGCTGGCCCTTATCTGTGCCCTTGACTCCCCACATGCTCAGGAAAACACCCTGAGGGTCGAAGATGGAAACACGGTTCAGCGCCTCGTCGGAAATATACACGTTTCCATTGGGGTCGACAGCGATGGAGGCGGGCCACATGATCTCTCCAGCCGCCGTCCCACCTGTGCTGAACTCGCCCAAATAGTCCTGATTCCGGTTGCAGATGGTGATTCGCTTGTAAGGCATCCGCACGCCAACTTCAGGGCCGACCCGGTTCACGACGTACATCACGTCGCCGGAGCCGAAAGCCACGTCAACGGGATTGTTGAAACCTCGGCCCATCAGCGCGTAAAGCCCGATGCTGTGGCTGTATCGATACATGAAGACCCCCTCTGAATAGAGCTTTCAGCAATCAGCTTTCAGCCGTCAGTTACTTGTCATTTTGAATCCGCAGATAAAGAATCTGGTGTCAGTCAAGCAAACGCCTCGCTGTCGAGAGCAGATGCTTCACTCCGTTCAGCATGACAGGTGGTTTTTCGCCGAGAATATTATTAGTGGCAAGGACAGCATACTGTTACGCCATCTGGTATTCGCGGGAGGAGACGATCATCTGGAGCATGGCACGTATACGATTCTCGGTGGTTTGGCCGCCATACCCATCCGCAGCCTGTTGGACAAGCTCGTCTCTGGACTTTTCTGACACCGACATCGGCCCCAGGATGTCCAGGCACGACTCCACAAGATCATCGGGCGACAGATTGCCATTTGAAGACGCAATCCTGTCGATCATCGAGTTGACGCCGGGCTTTGTAGTATCGGAGAACTGGCCGACGGCGAAGTTCACCCGCTTCACCAGACTGGCCGTGTTGACCCATTCAACGCCCGTGTGCCAACCCTCGACGCTGGGAGGGTCCAACACCTGCTGGCCCATTTGGGCGGGCTGCAACGCCAGTTGGATGTCCACTACGTCGGGGAACTCGAACCCGCCAGCCGCCCGAGCCGTTCCCGCCACCATCTCCACCGGGCTTTTCACCTTGGCGAAGGTGGAGGCCTTGAAGAAGTCTGAGTTAAACAAGACTCTCAGCGTCGCGCGGATGTTATAGTCAGATTCGACGAACGCCTGAGCCAGTGTTTCGATAGCGTGAGGATCACGAGGCGGAATCGTGTCCCAAGCCGGAACCTGCGGCTCGTCGGCCACGAAGAAGTTGTACAGGTGTCGAGCGATGAACCGTGCGGTGGCCGGGTGATGGCATATGATGTCGATGACATCTTCGCCATTGTGGTCGCCTACCTGCCCAAGGAATTGTTTCTCGCCGTTGTCGTGATCTTCGGGCCGATACTCGTACTGCCAGTCGATCCTGCCATAGGGCCAGACCGAGTCCTGGTTGGTGCGGACGGCGTGGAAATCGGAATTGTGGATGTTCCAGCCGGTGAAGGCCCTGGACGACTGACGAACGTCGTCTTCGGTGTAGTTGCCGACACCCATCGTGAACAATTCCAGGATTTCACGACCGTAATTCTCGTTCACGGCGTCCTTGTGGTTGTCCTTGTTGTCGAGCCAGAAGATCATGGCCGGGTCTTTGGAAATCTCCACCAGCAGGTCTCTGAAGCTGTCAAGCCCCCGACGCCGGAACATATCGATCTGGCTGAGGATGACCCTGGGCTGGTTGAGCTTGGTGTATCCGGTGGCAAACAACCCATGCCAAAAGAGGGCGATCTTCTCCTCCAGCGGACGGGAGGTGTTGACCATCCTGTAAATCCAGTACGCTTGGGCGCTGTCGAGAATGAGCAGGCTGTTCTGGTCGACATGGTAGCGGCGAACCAGGTCTTCGTCCTCCAGTGTGGAATTCAGGGAGGTTTCGGGGTGTAGAAGCTGCTCTACAGTGGCCTCGTAGCCC
>DCAW01000025.1:20048-34357 GCA_002313895.1 Dehalococcoidia bacterium UBA1123 | reverse complement strand
GCCATCAACGCGATGTTTTGGGTTGCCATGTTTCGCCCCTATTACAGGCGGTGGAAGAATCAGAAATCTCCCCGCCGAAATGAGTGTCCGAGAGACGTGCCTACAGTAATGAAGGTATTATATTAGGGGATTGGGAGACTCACAAGCATTGAAAAACCTCACACAAATGTTGCCGATATTCAGGAAGCAGTCACCTGTCGATTAATCTGAATATTGAAAGATCGAACTGTGTTCCCGTAAGTGATGACGCAATAGATGGTCTGCTGGAGTCGAATCGAATATTAGCTACGTGAAGGTTCGAAATAAACCCTCCTTCGATATCTGTGATCGCCTCTGTTCGAATCCGTTGGGATAGTTCTCCTGCTATGTATTGTGGGAGAGAGCTTTTTACACCAGAATCTCGCCCTCCAATCGGTAGATTAATTCCAGCGAACTCCAGTGGGTGGAGCCGAGCGAATTCAATCGCGATTTGGTAAGGAGTTAGAAACGGCCTCCCCAAGTGGTGATCTGGGTTAGAATATTCCGAGGATGCGAGAATATCACGAATGCGGTTTTCTACACCAAATTCCACAGATTTAGACATAATGCCCTCGCTTCGCAGATTAGTAGAATAAAATCCACGTAATTTCATTGGACAATCTATATTGGACACTTCAGCAATTGTGAATCGGTATCGCGCTAAGCAAGAGCAGACGTTATCATCGTATTTCAAATTACTACATCTTTTAGTGTCGTGTGTCTACTGATACACGACGCCTGGGACGCCGCCACCGGCGGCTATGACCTCGCCGGTGATGGCGGTGGCGCGGGTTGAGGCCAAAAATGTCACGACGTAGCCGATTTCGCTAGCGTCAACCATGCGGCGAGTGGAGGTTGTCTGGGCGGCACGTTCTTCCTGCTCCGGGCCTGTGCGCTCGGTGCGAGTGCTTCCGGGATGGACAAGATTGGCGGTGATGCCGTCCGGTCCAAGTTGGTCGGATAGGGTCTTGGTGAAGTGGACCAGCGCGGCGTTTCGCATTCCGCTGAAGGTTCCCGCCCGCCGAGCAGACAGCCCACCGATGTTGATAATCCGGCCCCAGCCCTGACTCTGCATATGAGGAGCTACGGCCTTGGCGCACCGAAAGTAACCGACGACTTTGGTATCGATGTCCGCCATCAGGTCGGCCTCGTCAGATTCTGCCAGCGGCCCCAGCACGAGACCTCCGGGGAGGGCGGCGTTGTTCACCAGTATGTCAGCGCCTCTGCCCATGATATCCGTTGCCGACTTGACCAGGTTTTCCACCGATTCCCGGCTGGTTGTGTCGGCGACGATGGGCACGACCTTCCGTCCGGTTTCCCTGGATAGCTCGCTGGCCGCCTGTTCGAGGAGGTCCTGCCTTCGGGCGGCGATGGCGACGTCCACGCCCTCAAGAGCAAGTTCTCTGGCGATAGCTTTGCCGATTCCGACACTGCCTCCGGTCACGATTGCCGCTTTGCCGTTCAGTCCAAAATCCATGACTTTTTATCCTTCATGTGTTGGTTTGCGCGAGGGTTCAAGACTTTGTGTCGTTATGTCAGTTCATTGGTCAAATTACGTCACGTTCACGCTCACGTAGCCTACGCCCTCGATTTCAAACGACACAGAGTCTCCTGCCGCAAGGTTTATCGGTGTGGTGAGGCTTCCCGTCAGGACGACTTCGCCTTTTGATAGCTCGTCGCCGCGTTGAGCGAGCAGATTGGCGAGCCATATCAGAGGTTCCATCGGGTGTCCCATGACATCGGATCCGACGCCTTCACCCACAACCTCGCCGTTGAGTCTAGCGATTCCGCGCGCCGATATCAGGTCTATGTCACGCCAGTCGGATACCTGAACGCCCAGCACGGCTCCTGCCTGCGCCACATTCGTCGCAACGAGCATGTGCGCCCTGCTTTGCCCTTCGCGTATTTCGCCTTCTGGAAGGTCCACGACCTCGAATGATGTGGCGATAGACTCAACAGCAGGGGCAACGTTCTCGTGATTAAATGGAGCCTCAGAGATCGGCAGATCGCGTCCCATTGTGAACGCAATTTCACATTCCACCGCCAGATTGGCATAGTCGGGGCTGTTCAGCGTAGCGGGAGATTTGACGACATCCTGAGCGAAAACGCCTCCCGCGCACGGCTCGTCAACGCCTACCCTCTGCTGCATTAAAGGATTGGTCAATCCAACTTTATATCCGCCCATCGCGCCCTTCGTTTCAGAGCGTATCCGTAAGTATTCTTCTTGGATCGCATAAGCGTCAGCCATATCATTCGGCGCGAAATCATGGAGCATGATGTTCAGAGATTCTCGGGCCATCTGACGTTCGATCAGATAGTTTGCGGCTTGTTGTGCGTTATTCATATTGGAGGTTTCCTTAACCCTGGTTCACTCTCTGAAATGTCCGTCTGTGAAACTGGCGACTACAACTCCGGTTTTTGCCAGCCACCCAGGGCCGACTCCAGGCGCGACGCGATGGCCAGGGCCACATCCTCGCGCCAGGGGCGTGAGACAGCTTGGACTCCGATGGGCATCCCGTCCAGCGACGTGCCACCCCGGACCACTGCTCCGGGCCAGCCAGTCATGTTGTAGGCCCCAGTGTAGGTGAAAGCCGATTTGTTCTCGTCCGACCAGGTCTCACCGTGGGGGCAGGCGGCTATCGCCGCCGTAGGGCAGAGGATGGCGTCGTAGTCTTCCATGAAACCCAGCATGCGGCTTCGATATTGGTCCAGAAGCTCAAGCGTTTGTGAGAACCTCTCTGTGGAGATCGGCTCAGCGCTGTCGAACCGATTCTGGAGGAACGGCGATATCTCGGTGGTGCCTGCCCTATCCAGAAGTCGCCGGACCCACGCCCTGCCATCGCCTCCGTTGAGATTAGGGGTGATGTCGGGAATCATTTCGAGAGCATCGGGAGTCACTTCTTCGAGGACGGCTCCCATGTCCTCCAACGCTCTGGCGGCAGAGCGGACAGCCTCCTGGGTTTCAGGAGTCGGAGTTTTGATGCCGTTGTCGGTGTGCATGGCGATGCGAAGCCCCTCCATGCTCACGTCAGCGGGGTCGCGCAGACGCATGGGCACGATGGCCGGGTCGCGCCAGTCAGGGCCGGAGATTATGGGCAGCGTGAGCGCCAAATCCTCGACGTATCGGGCCATCGGACCATTCTGAGTCAGAGCGTCCACGGCTCCCATGCCGTAGGGAACGATGTGTCCGGTGCGTGGGACGCGCCCTGTGTTTGGTTTCAGGCCAGCGATTCCGCAGAAGTGGGCGGGCATCCGAATGCTACCGCCGGTGTCGCTCCCCATGTCCAGAGGCGAGCCGCCAGAGGCAATGATGGCCGCCGCGCCGCCGCTGGAGCCTCCGGGTATTCGGTCCAGGTTGTACGGGTTGTTGGTGCGTCCGTAGATCAGGTTGTCAGTCTCTCCGGCGAGGGTGAACTCAGGGGTGTTGGTCTTGCCCAACAGGATGGCGCCGGCGGCCCGCAGTCGAGCGGCCACAACGGAATCCTCCGACGGCACGAAGGATTCTCGGCCCTTGGTCCCACCCGTGGATATGATGCCTTCGGTGTCCAATGAGTCCTTGAGCGTCATCGGAACGCCGTGCAGCGGGCCAACGGAGTCTCCTCGCGCCAACGCTTCGTCTGCCGCCTTAGCTTCGGAGAGCGCCCGGTCGGCACATAGTTGCACCACTGCGTTGAGCGCTCCGTTCACCTGTCCGATTCTGTCGAGGTGCGCCTGCACGACCTCCTTAGCGGAGATTTCCTTGTGTCGAATTGCCTGAGCTATTCGGGTCGCAGAAGCGTAGACTATGTCGTTCATTAAGAGACTCCTTCGGTATATGGATGCTAAATCGACGGCATCTGCCAGCCTCCCAGGGCCGACTCTACGACTGCCGCCAGCGCCAGAGACACATCCTCATGCCACGGGCGTGCGATAAACTGGACTCCGATGGGCAGTCCTTCGGGCGACGTTCCGGCGCGGACAACTGCTCCGGGCCATCCGGTTGTGTTGAAGGAGCTTGTGAAGGTGTTGCCAGGGCTAAACTCCGGCGTCATGGACTTCCCGTGCGGCGGGGCCGGGAACGGACGGACGGGAAGAAGGATGGCGTCGTAGTTCTCCATGAAACCGAGCATGTTCGAGCGGAAGGCGTCGATCTCCTCCAGCAGAGCGCTGTACTCGCCGACTGGCAGCGGATCAGTTCCTTCGACGAATCGGCCCACCCAGGGGTGCATCTCGGTAGTTCCAGCTTTGTCCAGAATTCGGCGAACTCCGGCTCCTCCGTCCGCGGTCAGCAGGCTGGTTCCAGTTGCGCGAAGTATCGCGCTGGGCATGTCCTCTGTCAGCGAGGCCCCGGCGTCGGTCAGCGCGTCAGCTGCTGATTGCGTGGCAGATGCGATTTCGGCAGTAGATGTCACGTCGCCTACGTCGGTGAACCATGCCACTCGCAGGCTCTTGAGGTCAATATTGGCAGGGTCGTCAACAGGCATCGGGACGATTGCGGGGTCTTCCCCGTCAGGGCCGGCTATTATCGGGTAGACCAGAATCAGGTCTTCGACGTATCGAGCCATCGGGCCAACGGTGGTCAGGGCGTCGGTGGCCCCCAGAGAGTGAGAGATGATGTGGCCGGTCCTTGGAACGCGGCCAGACGTAGGCTTGAGTCCGGCGATGCCGCAGAATCCGGCTGGCACTCGAACGCTTCCTCCGGTGTCGGTCCCCAGGTCTAAGGGTGAACCGCCAGAAGCGATGATCGCTCCTGCTCCGCCACTGGAGCCTCCGGGGGTGCGGTCTAGTCCGTAAGGGTTGTTGGTGCGTCCGTAGATCAGGTTGTCGGTCTCGAAGGCCAGTGTAAGCTCAGGAGTGTTGGTCTTGCCCAACACAATGGCCCCCGCCGCCCGCATCCGAGCGACTGTGGTGGCGTCCCGATCAGGCACGAAATTTTCGCGACCTTTGGTTCCGCCAGTGGACACCAACCCCTCGGCGTCGTGAGAATCTTTGACGGTCATCGGCACGCCGTGGAGCGGGCCTTTCGACTCGCCTCTGGCGGTGGCGGCGTCGGCCTCCCGAGCTTCGGAAAGCGCCCGGTCTGCGGCAAGATGCACAACGGCGTTCAGCTTCGGGTTTACTTCGTCAATACGCTGCAGGTGCGCCTCCACGACCTCGACAGCGGAAACCTCTTTGTCTCGGATGGCCTGGGCTATCGTCTTGGCGGAGGCGTAGTTTATCTCGTCCATAAGAGTCCTTCATTTTAGGTGGTCAGGAATCAGGTTTTCAGGGTTCAGCGGGAGGCATTCAGAATCGTCATAGAGCATCGGGTGGTATGGTTTCACGAAACCTGATACCTGACCACCTGATGCCTCGCCTCGCCTCACACCACGTCCATCGCCATCAGGTCCTGGTAGCTCTCCCGGCGCCGAATGATCCGCGCCGAGCCGTCCTTGACCATGACGATGGCCGGTCGAGGATTCAAGTTGTAATTGCTGGCCATTGCCGGAACGTATGCGCCGGACGAAGGGATGGCAACGAGGTCTCCGGCCTCCATGACCGGCATTTCGATGTCCCGGATCAGTATGTCGCCGGACTCGCAGTACTTGCCTGCCAGCGTGATGACCTCTTCGGGAGCGTCGGACATTCGACTGGCGACCACAGCCTCGTACTGAGACCCGTAGAGGGCGGGACGGATGTTGTCTCCCATTCCGCCGTCCACCGAGACATATTTTCGCACGGTGGGGATGTCTTTGATCGCCCCTACAGTATAGAGGCTGACGCCGGCGCGACCCACAATAGAACGGCCCGGCTCGATAGTCATCATCGGCTCTCCGAACCCCAGTTCGGCGCACTTAGCCTTGAGCGCGGTGGCGATAGTATCGGCGTACTCAGAGATTTCCGGCGGTGGCTGGTCTCGGGTGTACCCGATGGCGAAACCTCCGCCGGGGCTGAACTCCTGAAGGTCGAGACCTTCCTCTCTAAATGGCGCGAGGTAGGTCAAGATCGTGTTCACCGCGTCGGCGTAAGGTTTCAGTTCAAAAATGGGCGAACCGAGATGGAAGTGGACGCCCACAAGGTTCAGGTTCGGAGCGGCGATGGCCTGACGGATGGCGCGGGCCGAGTCCCCAGTCTCTATGGCGAATCCGAACTTGGAATCCAGAATGCCAGTGGTGGTGAAGGCGTGGGTGTGAGGGTCAACGTTGGGAGACAGTCGAACCAAAACGTCCTGCACAACGCGTTTGTTTCCGGCGATCTCGTCCAACATGCTCAACTCGTTGAAGCTATCGATGACGATGCGCCCGATACCGGACTCTACGGCGAACTCAAGCTCCTGCGGAGACTTGTTGTTTCCGTGAAAATAGACCTTTCCCATAGGCATCCCCGCCGCTATGGCGACGGCCAACTCTCCGCCGGATACTACGTCCATCCCCATGCCTTCCTCGGCCATCAACTTTGCGATGGCCGTGTTGAGGAACGCCTTGGACGCATAGGCAACCATCGTGTTGGAGTATCGGGAGGTGAATCCGTTCAGGAACTTACGGCACATGCTCCGCAGAGTGTCCTCGTCGTACACGAGGAGCGGAGTGCCGAACTCGGCTGCCAGGTCCGCAACGTCACATCCGCCGAGGGTCAGGTGGTCAGCGGCGTTGATCCCGGCGGTCATGGGAAACAATTCTATGTTGTCGAAGGGCATTGGGTTACTCCAGAGAAAAGATAAATTCAGGAAATCTCGATGCGGCACACCCTGCGGCTAGGGTCGCAGCAAAACAGGAGCGCTCCGTCGTGATAGGTCAGGCCGTGGACCTCTGGGTCTGGCACTGGAATTTCATACAGCACCTCGCCGGTGTCGGCGTCGAGCCGGTGGATCATCCCCAGTCCACGGTCCGCGCACCACAGGGTCTCGCCATCCCAGGCGATGCCGTGAGGCGCGGCGCCTGGAGTTGGTATGGACTTGATAACATCCATCGTTTCAGGGTTGATGAGATAGTTCCTCAACGCGGGCTTGACCGACACCCACATGGTCCGGTCGTCCATCCATTCCATGCCGTGGGGCCGGATGTACTCAGGGCCTTTGTCTCGTGGGTCACGCGCCCCCATCCCAGGAGGGTCAAGATACTCGATGGTCGAGCCGTCCTCGTTCAGCTTGTAGAGCCGCGAGTTGTGGGTCGAGGCCACCCACACGACGCCGTCGCCTACGGTCATGCCGCTGGACTTATAAGTGTCGGTGGGCGCGTCCACCATAGCCTCTCCGGTCTCATAATCCAGCTTGTATATGTGGCTATTCTCGGCATCAATCACCCACAGTCCGTCGTCTGCAGCCTGGAGTCCGTTGGGCCGAGGCCCTGGCGTGATCCACATATCGTCGATGCTGGGCATTGGGGAGAACCTCCGGTTAGGTGATTAGGTGTCAAGGAAACGGGCTTTCAACCGTCAGCTTTCAGCAATCAGAATGTGTTAACAAGCCTGGCCACCTGACACCTGGCCACCTAAGCAGGCAGAGGCACGGTGCAGACCCGCCGAGTCTCAGCGCAGCAGAACCATAAATTGCCGTCGTGGATGGTCATGCCGTGGAGCTCTGGGGCAGGCACGTCAATTTCGTCCAAGACATCGCCGGTTTCAGGGTCGAGCTTGTGTACCTTGCAGGCTCCGGTGTCAGCGAGCCACATGGAGCCTTCGTGCATAAACAGACCGTGAGGTCGGTTTCCAGGAGACGGGATCGATCGCTTGACCGTCATGGTCCCCGGGTCCATAAGATAGACTCGCTGGGCTGGAGGAACTGCGACCCACATGTTATCGTCGTCAATCCATTCCATACCGTGAGCGCCCGAGACTCTTTGATTGTCGGGGTTGCCAAAAGCCACAATGCCTTTGCCCGGAGTGTCGTATTTTGCGACGCTGGAGCCGTCCATGTTGCACTGGACCAACTCAAGGGTAAAGGTCGAGGCCACCCAGAGGTGTCCGCCTCCCAGCGTCACGCCGCTGGAGTGCTCAGTCTCGGTCGGCAGTTTTTCCAGCGTTTCGCCGGTTTCGTAGTCAAGTTTATAGAGGTGGTTATCTACCTGGTCTATGACCCAAAGGCCGTCGTCAGCGGCTTGCAGGCCGTTCGGTTGAGGGCCTGGGTGAACGAATTCGTCTCGAATCTCAGTCATCTGATGTTCTCCTTGAAGTCTCGCCGGGCTGTACGGGTATTTTACCGCTGGTTATGGCAAATGGGAACAGGCAGAAACAAGTCAAAAACAATTGACAAGGTTCAGGCGCGATGCTACGCTCGATTTAATCAAATGGCACCTTATTGGCGGCCGAAATCAGGGAGGCATGAGTAATGGGCAAATCGCAAGTTCACTGGATGGATGCGCACTCCGAATCCACCGAAACCAGCCTGGTAGCAAAGATGCTGACAGTGTTCGACTCGGCAGGGTTGGACAAGATGATCAAGCCGAACGACATGGTGGCGATCAAGATACACTGCGGCGAGTGGAACAACACGGCGTACCTTCGCCCAGTTTACGCTCGCGCGCTGGCTGATCGCATCAAAGAATTGGGCGGACGGCCCTTCGTTTGCGACACCACAACATCGACATACTCTCCCTGGGGTTCCCGGTCGTCAGAGTTGGACATCATGCTGACTGCCGAGCGCAACGGATACACCTCAGCCACCCTGGGTTGCCCCTTCATCTGCGCCGACGGTTTCATCGGCACCAGCGACTTCCGCGTTGACCTGCCCGAAGGCTATCTGTTGAAGGAAGCCTACGTGGCTCAGGCAATCGCCGCCGCCGACGCGGTGATCGCTCTCACGCACTTCAAGGGTCACAGCATGGGCGTCATTGGCGGAGCGCTCAAGAACCTGGGCATCGGCGCTCAGTCCAAGCGAGGCAAGCTTAACGTCCACATGGGCGGGCATCCGAACTACGGTCTGGGTTCTGCAGGCGCCTTCCATCCCGAAAAATTCTTGGGCAAGGCCGCAACTCCCGACTGGGAGATTCTTGAGGATTGCTGCCCCTTCAATCTCTACCACATCAACGATAACGACGAGTTGGAATGGGAAGCCGAGAAGTGCGCCACCTGTCTCGGATGCTTCGGCGTCATGGGGCCTCGTGGCATCATCGACATCCCGGCGGTTAACTTCGACGCTGTTGACGTGGCTATCGCTGACGCCTGCCTCGCTGTTGAGAAGATCGTGGGCCGAGACAAAGTCGGCTATATCAACATGGCTATCGACGTCTCTCCTCGCTGTGACTGCGCGAACCACGCCGACATGCCCATCGTGCCTCACCTGGGTGTGTTCGCTAGCATGGACGCAGTGGCAATCGACATGGCATGTGTCGACGCCGCCAAGCGCACCCCTGGGATAGCCGGTTCCGCCGCTGAGCTGATGGAAGCTCACCATCCCGGCGACCGCAAGTTCGAAGCCGCCGCCGCGACCTTCCACGGTCAGAGTGAAGTTGCAAGCATCAACACAGGCCACGAGAACGGACTGGGAAGTCGAGACTACGAACTGGTGGACGTTGACCCAGCAGACCCGGAGAAGTATCGCTTCCCGTATGACCGCCGCCCCAGCCGCCAACGCTTTGGCGAGCGCTTCGAGCGGTTCCAGCCCTTCCCATATGACCGTCACGACGGCAGAGGCTTCGACCGCAACGACGAGGTGGACCTGGAGGCCATGAAGAAGCACTACGAGCCTTCAACAAACGGCCACCACGCCGAGATAGACGAACAGGTTCTGGCTCCAGCCGACGACAACTAGGCGTTAGTCGGTTGTAAGGTAACTGCGGCAAATCGATAATTTAGTTGACGGGGGAGGGTATCATGCCCTCCCCTGTCAGTGACCGGCACATTCAAATATCCTGAGAAAGTCCCCTTATGGGAGGGGAGAAAGCGCGGAAAATGCCACAATCAGGACAGGAACTTCTGGACGAAAGCATCGCATCGTGCAAGCAGATAGCCGATGGTCTTGGCGCTCAGGACGAGGCGTGGGAGGCGTCGCTGGTGGAGATTGTCGAGAAGTTCGACGAGATCAGCGGAACGTTCTTCTTCAAGACCATGCCCTCGGTGCCAGCAACGCGAGGAGCCGTTCGAGACGCCGCAGTCGCTCTGGAGCTTCGACAGTCTGAAGACTGGGACAACTTCGGTCCGGCGCTGGAATCGCTTATCGCCACCGCTCAGAACGTCATCGAAAAAGCTGGAATGAAGGGGACGACTCTTACGTGAGTGGTCCAATACTCATTACTGGCGGCGCGGGCAGTGTGGGAAGACAGTTGGCCGAGAAATTTGTGGACGCGGGCCAATCGGTCCGAATCTTCGACCTGCCACAGATGGACTTCGCCGGGCTTGAAGACAACGACAGCATCGAGATCAACAAGGGTGACATCACCAACGCCGACGATGTAACCCGGTCTGTCGATGGTGTCGATGCCGTGCTTCACCTTGCCGCTATCCTGCCCCCAAACAGCGAACGAAACAGAGACGTGACCTTTCGGGTCAACGTCGGCGGCACCGAGAACATCATCCGCGCCCTGGAGAAGACCAACCCGGACGCCATGTTGGTGTTTACATCATCGATCAGCACATACGGCGACACCAGCACGAAGGAACCGCCCGTCAAGGTCACCAACTCCCAGAGCGCCATCGACATCTACGCTGATAGCAAAATCGAGGGCGAGCGGATCATGCGGGAATCGTACCTCACTAACACCGTGTCGCTTAGAACCGCGGCCATCGCCGTGCCAGCCTTCCTCGAGCCTCCCGACCCGTGGCCCTTCATGGAGGATCAGCGCGTCGAGATGGTCCATCGGGACGATGTCGTTGACGCCCTGTTCAACGCGGCCCGAACTCCCGATGCCGGGGGCAAGGTGTTTAACATCGGCGGAGGCTCAACCTGGCAACTGCGCGGTCGAGACTACGTTCGCGACTTCTACGAGTTTATGGGAGCGCCAGCCGACGAAGCAGTCTATCGGGAGTCCCCCGGATGGGTGGACTGGTACGACACCGAGGAGTCCCAACGCGTCCTCAAGTACCAGAATCGCTCATATCAACACTACGCAGACGAGATGCGTGCAATAATAGAAGCAATGATGGCCGAATAGTCTTGTGTTTGACTATAATTGCATCGAGTCATTCTTTCAGGGTTGAGAGTTAAGTAGTTCCCGATCAGGCGCAAAATCTGATTGAGACGGAGCAACGAGCATGGCAACACAGGCTGATCTTCAGATCATAGACAAAAACACGACCGCTCAGAAGATGAATGCCCTGAGAGGCATCATTCGAGAGATGGATTCGGTCATCGTGGCCTACTCCGGCGGTGTGGACAGCGCGTTTCTGGCCGCCGTCGCCAACGACGTGCTGGGGTATAAAGCGCTGTCAGTCACCGCCCAGTCTGCCAGCCTCGCCCCTTCGGAGCTTCGAGAGGCAACCGAGCTTGCCCAGCGCATCGGTCTCAACCATCGGATAATCGAGACCCACGAGGTCGATCGCGAGGACTACGCCAAGAACGACCCCAATCGATGCTTCTTCTGCAAGGACGAGCTATACACCCACCTGATGAAATTCGGCGAAGGCGAGAGCTACGCCCACGTCACTAACGGCACCAACATGGACGACCTGGGCGACTTCCGCCCAGGCCAGAACGCCGCCAAGCAGTACGGCGTTCGCAGCCCTCTGGTGGAGGCAGAACTTACAAAGGCCGAGATTCGCGCGCTGTCCAGAGACATGGGCCTTCCCACCTGGGACAAGCCCGCGCAGGCTTGCCTGTCCTCTCGCATCCCCTACGGCACACCCGTGTCCGTTGAGGCGTTAACCCGTATTGCCAAGGCCGAGGAATTTCTGCATGACCTGGGCATAAAGCAGCTTCGAGTCCGCCACCACGACACCGTCGCTCGCATTGAGGTCGAGGTTCAGGATTTCCTGACTCTGACCGACGAGGACACGCGTCAAAAGGTCACCACGTATTTTCGCTCCATCGGCTACTCCTATGTGACTCTTGACCTCGAAGGCTTCCGATCCGGCAGTCTGAACGAGGTGCTGGCGGGACTGCGGAAGAAGCAGAAGTCGTAGGCTTTCCTCTCTGCGCTTGAGAATTGGTCGCCGAATATCGCCATTCTGAACGGGCGTGAAGAATTTGGTTGTTAATAAAACAACGCTTATCCCATAAGAAACCAGATGCTTCGCCTCGACTCAGCATGGAGATATTAAGCAATATGCCATGCCATTCTGAAGGGAACTACCAATAATGCCTAGATCAGCAATACTGGTAATCGATGCACAGATTGGACCAATGGGCGGAGCGTACGAAGGGTCCTCTGTCATAAAAACCATAAACAAAACAATCTCGAAAGTTCGGGAGAGTTCCGGCGTTGTGTTATTCATTCAGCATTGCCACTCGAGTTACGAACCTTTGATGAAAGGCAACACCGGATGGGGTCTCCATCCCGATCTGGATAAAAGCCCCGAGGACCTGGTGGTCGAAAAAGAGTCATCTGATTCTTTTTACGAAACGCCGCTCGATGATCTGATGGCAGAAAATGATGTCTAGCATGTCTATATTACGGGTATTCAGACTGAGTATTGTGTCGACACGACGAGCCGAGTAGCGCTCAGCAAAGGATATTCCGTGACGTTGGTCAGCGATGGGCACACCACTGGCGATTCTCATATCCCAGCGCAAGCAGTGATTGACCATCACAACAAGGTCTTGGCTAACCTGGCTCACCCCAAGTCCAGAATTCGCGTCGCGCCCAGCGATGAATTGTGACGACTTGTGCCTGAAGAACATCACGTTGACCATAAGTTGGAAGCTCAATGAAGTATGACTACATCGTAGTGGGCGCCGGTTCCGCAGGAGCGATCCTGGCGACCCGACTCTCCGAAAACCCGAACAAATCCGTCCTGCTTCTAGAGGCAGGGCCCGACTATTCCGATTTCGAGAGCCTGCCCGATGACCTCAAGTTCGGCTGGGGCACCGGGACCGACCTTTTCGGAATCGAGGACCGGCACAACTGGCGATTCACCGGCAAGGCCACCGACCAGGCCGAACCGATGGATGTCCCCCGAGGGAAGGTCACGGGCGGGACAAGCGCCATCAATGGTCAGGTGTTCCTCCGGCCTATACCCGAAGATTTCGACTACTGGGTCTTGCTGGGCAACGACGAGTGGAGCTACGAAGCGTGCCTTCCGTACCTTCGCAACATGGAGACCGACACCGACTTCCACGATGATTTCCACGGCAGCGAAGGCCCCATCGTGGTTCGACGCCATCCGATGGACACTCTGACGCCGGACCAACGGGCTTTCTACAACGCCTGCCTGGGCGCAGGGTTTCCAGAGAATCCAGACCATAATCATCCCGATGCCATCGGTGTCGGCTCCTACGCCATGAACAATCCTGACGATGTGCGCTGGAGCACGGCCATCGGATACCTGCCCCTCTCCAGGCATCGCTTGAACCTGACCATCCGTCCTAATTCCACTACTCATCGAGTGGTGTTCGATGGCGACCGGGCCGTGGGTGTTCAAGTTGAAAGTGGAAGTGAACAATTTTCAGCTCAAGGCCATGAGATTATTCTATGCGCCGGGGCGATTGGATCGCCTCACCTGCTGATGCTCTCAGGTGTCGGCCCGTCAGATCAACTCAACAGCGTCGGAATACCCATCGTGAAAGACCTGCCTGGTGTGGGACAAAATCTTCGAGACCATCCTAATGTCGCCGTGCTATGGCATTCCAAAGACGATTTCCCCATCCCCGAGGACCGGGTTGCACCTCAAAAAATCGCAATGCGATACACTGCCCAAGACTCGCCGCTGGATCGCGACATGATTCTCGTCATGCGCTACTGGCATCACATCAAGGCGTTGGTGATGAGTGTCACTATAAATCTTGCCAAGAGTCACGGAGAGTTGAAGCTGGACTCGGCAGACTTCAACATTCAGCCCTCGCTGGACTACAAATTCCTCCAACATCCGTTTGATCGCCAACGGTTGCGCGATGGCATCAGGCTTTCGGCAGACCTGTTCCGTCGAGAGGAGATGGGACACATCGCCGCAGGCCCGATGGACCCGGACGAGGCGACGATGGCCTCCGACGACGCACTAGATGACTGGATGATGACCCATGTGTCCACCAGCCATCACATATCATGCACCTGCAAGATGGGGCCGCCCTCGGACCCGATGGCCGTCGTTGACCAGTATGGCAGAGTCCACGGACTGGAAGGCCTCCGTGTGGCTGACGCCTCAATACTCCCAGACTGTCCACGAGGGAACACGAACGTCCCAGCTATGCTGATAGGGGAGCGCGTGGCGGATTTCATACGCAAATCAGGGGGTTAGGTATCAGG
>DCAW01000025.1:0-19719 GCA_002313895.1 Dehalococcoidia bacterium UBA1123 | reverse complement strand
AGGTATCAGGAAATCTTCCCGGTCAGTTGCCACCGACAATGGAAATCCGGACCGTCATGCTTCGTCGCGGCGCAGCATGACGGTCGTCTAATCACGCTACGCCATAATTTTTGAGCTATTCCGTATCGTTCGGCTCGGCGAGCTTTCGAGCAATATATAGAAATGTCGTTTGAGGCAAAATCAGGATCGCGACGAGCCCCCACAGGGCAACGCGTAGCGTCGATACTGTGGCCATTGCGCCCATGACAGGGCCGAAATCGTTCGTACCAGGGCGTCGCTCTGAGAGTTCATGGAGAGAACCGTGGCGCGCACGCTGGAATCAATGTGCTGGTTCGTAAAGGCGGTGATAACCGGGCCTCTTGTCCTCTGAGGACGACGGGACAGGTGTATCATTGTCGAACCCAAGAGAACACATCTGCCGCAATGAGGACTGGTTATGCCTGAGAACCCGCGACTGAAAATTACCGACGTAAGGTCGGTCCCATTCAAGGAATATCGAACGATCGGAGTGATGGAGCCTGCGTGGGATCCCGGCAGAAGCCGGCCGGCGGACTTCGGAGCCGCGTCGTTCGTCGAAGTCCACACCGATCAGGGACTGACGGGCATCGGCCCTGCCGTCGATGACAGGCTCATTCCTGACGTGAAAGAATACCTGTTAGGCCAAGACCCCTTCGACATCGAGAGACACGCCCACGTCCTGCGTTACTACGCATGGGGCGCGGCCTATCACGGCACGGCCGGCGTTGATATTGCGCTGTGGGACCTCATCGGCAAAGCCACCGGCCAGCCGCTGTATAAGCTATGGGGCGGCGACAAAGACAAGGTCGTTCCGTACGCCAGCATGATACTGCTGTCCTCGCCAGAGGAACGAGCGGAGATGGCCCTTCGTCTCATGGAGGAGGGCTGGAAAGCCATCAAGATACGCATCCACCACGCTACGATGGCAGAGGACATCCGCACGGTCGAGATGGCGCGGGACGCAGTCGGAGACGGCATGACCATCACCGTGGACGCCAACCAAGCCGAGTCCAACGGAACATGGCAGCCAGGCATCCAGTGGGACTATCAGCGAGCCGCCGACACTGCCCTGGTGATGCAAGACCTGGGAGTCTATTGGCTCGAAGAGCCATTGCGCGGTTTCGAATTCGACCAGCTTGCCCAACTCAACGCCTCGGTGCGGATGCCCATCGCCGGAGGGGAAGGACTGACCGGCCTGCACGACTTCTTCAGAGCGTGCCAACAGAACGTTTACGACATCCTCCAGCCTGAGGTCCTGGTGTTGCATGGTTTGACGGCGATGCGGAAGGTCGGGACATTGGCCGAGTTCCACGGCAAGCAGATCGTGCCTCACAACGGCGGCGGCAATCTGGGAGTCATAGCGCACCTGCACCTGGTCGCCTCGTGGCGGCACGCGCCGTTTCTGGAGATTCTGCACGACCCGCCCATCGGCGACTACATGCAGGGTTTCTCAATTATGAAAAACCCTCCGATCGTGGATAGCGACGGCCTCATATCCGTTCCGCAAGGGCCAGGGCTTGGCGTCGAGATCGACCACGATCTCATCAAGACCTAGCAGACTTTCTGATAGAAATCAGGCCTGCGCAACCAGCGTCCTCGGCTGCAGCAGCTACGGCGCCCACACGCGAGCTGGCAAATTCCGCAACGTTGTTCTGGGCAAAATCCACAGTGGAGAGGAAAGCAGTTAGACGCGCCAGTCCATCCAACAATCCGTACCTGTAGTCGCTCAGGAGTTTTTCGTATCCGTAGTTAGTCACACCGTGCCTGACGAGGGAATTGTGATACTCCAGGAGGTACTCATTGCGGACGAAGGGCAGGTCGGATTGCGAGACACCGAAGCACATGAGGAAGGAGACATCCAGGATCGCGGGTCCAATGCTCGTTATCTGCCAGTCGATTATCCATACGGCGTCTGGTTCGCCCGTTTTGTCCCACAGCAGATTGCCAGAGTGGAAATCGCCGTGACATAGAGTCGTCGGAATGCGGTTCAGTTTAGAAATTAGGGTCGGCAGATAGTCCGATAGCCCGTTGCAGATCCGTGCTGCATCAGGGCTAAGCGTGGGTTCCAGAACGTCCTTGATACGCGCCCACGCTTTCTCATATGATTGGTACAGAAGCATCCGGTCGCTGCCGTCAATTGTGTTGAGCCACTTGTGCTCGTGAAGCGTCTGGTCTTCCCACCACTTGGCATGCATTTTGGCGATCTCTTTCAGCGCGAGTTTGGCCTCGCCAGCAGTGAGCGGACGCTCTTCAGGTGGAAGCGACCCTTTCGAGATGCCGTTGATCTCCTCCAGTACAACCACCGCCACATCCGAATCTTCTGAGGCCAATCCGAAGTACATACGCGGCATGTTCAGCGGGACGGAGCCTCCGAGATTTTTGTATAGTTCAATCTCTCGTCGGAAATAGCTATGGTCGGCGGCGTACTTGCGATTCACAGGGTTGCGGCTGGCGAATTTCACAAACATCGAATCCGGCAGGCCATCGGCATGTCGGTCGTACCCCACTGTGATTCTAGCTAAACTGCTAGTTAGCGATCGATCGGCGCCTAGTGGTTCTAACTGGAATGTGCTGACCGTCTGGTCGCCGATGACACCGCCAGACCTCAACGCTTCCGTTAGCCATTCAGCGGTTATGTCTTCATACCGTTCGGGGATGTCCATATTGGGCTCCTGTTGGTTCATCAACAGTTTTTCATCGGATAGGATACGTTGATCTTGCCACATGCATTTTCTGGGGCAGCACTGACTATATGGAGGCTTGTTGATGCTGTCAATTACTGATCGACAGTATGAAATGGGCTCGGACTTCCGGCCAAGCTCTGCCGAAAATCAATATAAGCGCACTGCTTTGGAAGACTGAGGCCTCGTGGCAAACGACCGACATCAGGAGACTTTGTTCAGAGATGGAAATTCGGTACATCACGGAAGATGAGATTTTTGAGAGCCACATCGCGGTGGAGCGGGCCAACGGCGCTCACGGCAACGAGGTTAACCTGCCTCTTATTGCAGGCGCCTTGAAGGGCAGTCGGGGCGCGGCGGCTGTGGAGGATGGCGACATCTTTGACCGCCTGAAAACCTGATAGCCGACACCTAAAAGAGTATAATCACCATCGAACCCAAGTTGACCGGAGGGCGAGTTATGAGACTGGAAGGCAAGGTCGCGCTCATCAGCGGCGGAGCGCGAGGCATGGGGGCCGTCGAGGCGAAACTGTTCGTTCAGGAAGGCGCGAAGGTCGTCTTCGGCGACGTCCGCGAGGAGGAAGGCCAGAGACTGGAGGCCGAGATTGCCGAGTCCGGCGGCGAGGCCGTGTTCACGAAGCTGGACGTCACTAGCGCCGACGACTGGCAGAGCGCCGTCGATCTGGCGGTGAGCAGGTTCGGCAAGCTGGACATACTGGTCAACAACGCGGGTATATTCGACAACGCGACAGTAGAGAACACGACTGTCGAAGCATGGGATCGCGTGCTGGGCATCAACGCAAAGGGCGTGTTCCTGGGCAGCAAGTCGGCCATCGGCGCCATGAGGGAAGCGGGCGGCGGCTCCATAGTCAATATATCATCCACCGCAGGTTTGACAGGCAGCACGGTTTCCTCGGCCTACAACGCCTCCAAGGGCGCGGTGCGGCTTTTGACCAAGGCCACAGCCGTCCAGTTCGGATCAGAGAAGATACGCGCAAACTCCGTTCATCCTGGCCCCATCGAGACGGACATGGTCAAGCAGGTGTTTCTCGATGATGAGTCACTGCGAGACGAACGTATTGCCGCCATCCCGCAGGGGCGTTTCGGCAAACCCGAAGAGGTGGCGAACTGCGTCCTGTTCCTCGCCTCGGACGAAGCATCCTACATGACCGGCAGTGAACTGGTTGTGGATGGGGGCTGGACCGCCCAGTAGCTTTTGTATTTGCTCACTTATCTCCCAATGTCATGCTGAGTGGAGCGAAGCACCTGATCGTTGCAATACAACGGGTGCTTCAAAGCGCGAGATTCTTCGGCTGCGGCCTAAGAATGACATATCTATTAAGCCAGGCGCAAATCAGAGACTTGAAGGAGTCACCCAAATGACCAACCAGGAAAATCTTCAGCGAGAAGTCGACCAGTACGTATCCAGGACTCCCAGGTCTCGCGACCTTCAGGCCAATGCGGAAAAGTACCTGCCTGGCGGCAGCTCTCGCGGCACCGCCTTCTTCGGGCCGTATCCGCACTTCATCGAGCGGGGCGAGGGCCACTACATGATCGACGCCGACGGCAACAAGATTTTGGACTTCATGATAAACGCCACCAGCCTGATACTGGGCCACGCCCATCCTGACATCGTGGCCGCCCTTCAGGAGCAGGCCGCTAAAGGCACAGCCTTCACCGGCCCCACCGAGGCCCAAGTCCGACTGGCGAAAATTCTCACAGAACGCATCCCCTCGATGGACACGGTGCGATTCACCAACTCCGGCACCGAGGGCACTCTCATGTCCATCCGCGCCGCCCGCGCTTTCACAGGCAAACACAAAATCGCCAAGTTCGAGGGCGGGTATCACGGCTCCCACGAGTATGTGGCCGTCAGCGTCCACCCCCCTCTCGAAAAGCTGGATCCCGCCGGCCCGACTCCGATACCTGAGCATCCGGGCATGCCTCCCAGCGTCTTAGAGGACGTCATTGTCTTGCCTTACAACGACCTTGAATGGTGTGAACGCGTTCTGAGAGAGAACAAAGACGACCTGGCTTGCCTAATCATGGAGCCTGTGGTCTCGTCCTTTGGATACCTGCCAGCCCAAAAGGAGTTCCTCCAGGGCCTCCGCGATATAACCACCGAGCTTGACATCATCCTCATATTCGACGAAGTGCAGAGCCTCAGAATTGCCTCCGGCGGAGCCCAGGAGACTCTGGGAGTGACGCCGGACATGACCTCGCTGGGCAAAATTATCGGCGGAGGAATGGCGGTGGGAGCGTTCGGAGGACGTCAGGATCTCATGGACCTCCTGAACCCCACTGACGGCGCCACCATCGCCCACGCCGGAACCTTCAACGCCAACCCAATGACGATGGTGGCTGGCGAAGTGGCGATGAACCATCTGACGCCAGAGGTTTTGGACCGAATGAATGCGCTGGGCGAGGAGCTTCGAGCCAAGCTGAGGGCCGTGTTCGACGAGTTCGAGGTGGCGGCTCAGGTTACGGGCATCGGATCACTGTTCGGCATCCACTTCACCGAGGAGGAGATTGTCGATTACCGCAACGTCATCCGAGCCGACTCCCAAATGCGCCAAGCGCTGTTCACCGGCCTGCTGAACGAGGGCATCCTGCTCCAAACGGGAACTGCTGGAGCGCTGAACACCCTGACCACAGAATCCGAAATCGACGCCCTGGTGGACACAACCCGCCGCGTGGTTCAGCGCGTGCGGTAGTTCGATATTTCCACGCTTCTATCAAGGAGAACCCCCTATGCGATACGCAGTCAGCAACGGAGTTAAGATTCACTACCACGTTGAGGGTGACGGACCTCCGATTATCCTTCAGCATGGATTCAGCGGGAATTTGCACTAACGGAAGTCCGCAGGATACGTTGATGCGCTGAAGAATGACTACACTCTCATCCTGGCGGACACTCGGGGCCACGGGAAGAGCGACAAGCCTCACGATGTCGAGGCCTATGACATGAAGCTCAAGTCCGATGACGTGGTGGCGATACTGGACGATCTGGGCATCGACAAGGCCCACTACATCGGCTACTCGCTGGGCGGCACCACCCGGTACGGAGTGGCGAAGCACGCGCCAGAACGGTTCAACTCCATCATCATCGGCAGGATGCACCCCCACGGCTCGGCTGGAACCAACGCCTCGGTGGACGAATGTATCGAAGGGCTGAAAAAAGGAATGGAGTCCGTCGTTGCTTCGATGGAAGCGGCCAGTGGCCGACAGTTGCTGCCAGAACGCAGGGCTGCAATGCTGGACAACGACCCGAAGGCGCTGATCGCCTCGTCCATCGAACTCCGCGACTTTGAGGGCATTGAGGATATCTTGCCCTCCATGACCATGCCGTGTCTGCTTTTCGTGGGTGAGGAAGATTTTTTGTATGAGGGCGTCACTCGTTGCGTGATGGGCATGCCCATCGCGACGATGGTCTCATTCCCCGGCCTTGACCACGGCCAAGCGTTCCAGCGAAGCGGTCTGACGCTGCCGCATATATCCAGCTTCTTGAGAAATGTTGAGAGCGGCGTCCTTCGGCAGGCGTAATTTTGAAGCGTTGAGGCGAAATCGCCTAGTAACGTCACTCCTGAGACCGTTGCCATGCCAGAGCGCAGATGGCTTCCAGCGCGACCCGGTGTCCGGCCTCGGCGGTTATGGCTCCGGGGCCATCGTAGGGCGGCGACACCTCCACGACATCCACAGCCACCAGCTTTACCGAGCTTGAGATTCGGCGCACCGCTCTCAAAAGGTCTGTCGACGACAGGCCTCCCGGTTCCGGCGTGCCTGTGCCGGGAGCGAAGGCAGGGTCCAGAACGTCGATGTCCACCGACAGGTAGATATACTCTGGGCCGTCAAGGGCTTCGGCGATGGCCTCATCCACTACCTCGTCGAAGTCGCGGGTTTCGATCTCGGACATCGGGTGCCAGCGCATCCCCTGTTCGCGCATCCAGTCGAACAGAGTCGCAGGCGGCCAGTATCCTCGCAGGCCAATCTGGACGAAGTTTCGACCTGGAATCGCGCCGCTCTCGATAAGCCTCCTCATCGGACTGCCGTGGGAGATGAGCGTTCCACCGTAGCTGCTGTCGCCTGTGTCGGCGTGAGCGTCGAAATGCACCATCCCGACTTTGCCGTACCCGTAATGCTGGGCCACGGCTGTTGCGGCAGGCAGGGTGATGGAGTGGTCGCCTCCCAGAATTATCGGCACGGTTCCCGCCTGAACGGCGTGCATGACCTTCATCCGCACGGCGTCATGTGACAACTCAAGGGAACTAGGGGGGCAGTAGGCGTCTCCGAAATCGACGATATTCAACACCTGAGTTGGATATACTCCCAGTCCTTGATGGTAAAGCTGGTCGTTCGGGCTGCCAAAGTACCCCGCTTGTCGGATGGCCCGAGGCCCGAACCTGGCTCCAGGCCGATTGACCACGCCCATGTCAACGGGCGCGCCGAGGATGGCAACATCGGCGCCGGACTCCTTTAGCTGTTCGGGCGTCTCTATGTAGGGCGAGAACAGGTAGGTCGGGATGCCCATAAAGGCGGGGTGAGCGCCGGCTCGCTGTCGGTTGGTCATGTTTCAGTCCAGTTCGGTGGGTTTGAGGTTGGGCGGGCCACATGATACCACACGAGTGTCCGAACGCTGAAAGCTGACTGCTGAAAGCTAGCCCGAAAGTCGGTAACCCAGACTTAGCGCGGTTAGGACGATGGTCGGCCTGCTGGGATTAGGCTCGATCTTCTCTCTGAGGCGTCGGATGTGGACGTTGACGGCTCTTTCGCTCTGAGTGTCGGAGTCGTAGCCTTATACGGCGTCCAGAATCTGCCCTCGGCTGACCACCTGCCCCGCGTTCTGGGCTGGATAGACAAGAATACGAAACTCGGCGGGCGTGACGTTAAGAATCTTACTTCCTCTGCTGACATGGCCTCGGCCCCGATCTCCAGGCCGAGAATCTTGTCCGCCTCCTCGCGACGAGCCGTCAGCATCAAAATGGGCTGGCGCAAGCGCATCTGCCTTATCTGACGAAAGAAGTCGAAGCCGGAACCGTCTGGTAGCCGCCCGTCCAGAATCACCAGGTCCTGCGATTCGCTCTGGGCGTGACGGATTCCTTCGCCTCCTGAGGCTTTCCATTCGGCATGAAATCCGTTGCTCGTCAGGCTGTCTCTAAGACTCTCGCCCACGGCTGGGTCGTCCTCGATAATCAGGATGCGGTCTCGGCCCTGCATTGCAATCACCCCTATATCCAACTTATACTTTGGCAAACGCAAATTGGCAACCTTGGTTAGGATTTTTTGTATTTGGCAGAAGGTTGGATTCGTGCATTTGCGGTTCAAATGACTACCCAAGAATTTCAAAGTATCTTTTAGGAGCGACCGTTGAGGACCTAGGACTTCGGAATTCATAGACCTTGCCCATTATAGGTCTGAGTGTGACACCAGCTGTTAGGCTCGTGTCGCAAAAATTCTGATTTCCTGACTCAATCGGTGGCCGGTATGTCTCACACATGCGAGCCACGATCAGCCGTGGCTTTTTTTACCGACATTGGCAACGGCGACCCCTTCAGGATATTCGAAAACCCTGGATTAGGAGCATCGGAGATGCAGGTCGCAAGCTTTCAAAACATAACCTCACACTACGGCGCAGACGAGGTGCTGAGCGGGGTCAGCTTCCAGATCAACTCCGGCGAGAAACTGGGGATGATCGGGGTCAATGGCTCTGGGAAAACCACCATTCTGCGGATTCTGACAGGCGAGCAGGAGCAGACCGCCGGCGAAATACTGATTCCCAGCGACGTTCGGATGGGATACGTCCCCCAGTACGTCAAGCATAACGACGCAGACACGACGATGGAGTTTCTGCTGTCGGACTATCGCGCTATTTCAGAGAACCTCCGACTTCAGGAGGAGAATCTGGAGAGGGTGTCAGAAAAGAACACCAACGCTGCCCTGCGAGCCTACCAGCGCGCCCGTGACGACTACGACCGTGTTGACGGTGATCTCTTTCCACAGCGGGCCGAAGCCATGCTGGACACGATGGCCCTCAAGGGCAAGGAGGATCAGAAGGTAGGCTCCATGTCCGGCGGCGAGAAGAACGTTCTGTCGCTAGCTCGCGCCCTGCTCTCCGAGCCTGACCTCCTTCTGCTGGACGAGCCTGCCAACCACCTCGACTACCTGGGCGTCGCGTGGCTGGAGGATTTTCTTATCAGGTTCAAGGGCGCGGTGTTGATTGTTTCTCACAACCGTTATCTGCTGGACAGGGTTGCGGGGGGAATCCTGGAGTTGGATGGCGGCAAGATCACCCGGTACGAAGGCAACTACTCGGCGTATCGGGCTGCCAAACTGCGGAAACTTCTGGCCCAGCAGTCGGACTACATCGCTAACCAGAAACGGCTCGCTCGACTGGAGGAGCTTGTCCGCAGATTCGCGGAGATCGCCAAGGTCTATGACAGCAAGGAATGGGGCCGCAGGCTCAGGGCCAGGCGTTCCCAACTTGAGCGTGAGAAGAAGAATGCCGTGGAAAAGCCAGAGCTTAACCAGTCTGCATTGGCCGCCCAGTTCCTGTCCGAAGAAACACAGGCCGATATAGCCCTCCAGATGCGCGACTACACCCGTGGCTTCGACGACTTCACGCTGTTCGACAATGCCGAGATGGACATTGCCGGAGGCGATGCTGTGGCACTGGTTGGGGCCAATGGAAGCGGCAAGACAACCCTGCTCAAGGACATCGTCGAGCGCGGAAATTGGAGCAACCACGACCTCCGCATCGGCCCTAGTATGAACGTGGGATACTCGGCCCAACAGCAGGAAGTCCTGGACGACGGTCGCACCATCGTCGAGGAGATTCGCGACGCCGCGCCCATGACCAGTCAGTCGGCCTTCGCCCTGCTGAACCGGTTCATGTTCCAGCCCGAGGACATGCAGAAGCGGGTGGGCGAACTTTCCGGCGGAGAGCGCAACAGGCTCCAACTGGCGAGGCTTATGGCCCTGAAACCCAACTTCATGATTCTCGATGAGCCGACAAATCACCTGGACATCCCCTCCCGCGAGGCTGTCGAGGAGGCGTTGGAGGATTTTCAAGGCACGCTGCTCGTGGTCTCCCATGACCGTTACTTTCTCGACAAGGTTGTAAATCGGGTCGTGGAGGTGCAGGACAAAAAGCTGGTGTCCTTCCCAGGAAATTTCTCAGAATTTTGGCGCGTCAGCGGCCGCTCGACCATCAATGTTGTGGGCCGGGTCTCCCAGAGACGCCAGCGCAGGGAGCCGGATAGGGTTCAACGCGCTCAGCAACGCCAGGAGGTCTCGGACCTGGAACGCCGCATCCACGAGTCAGAGGAGCAAAAAATCGAGCTTGAAGACCAGATGGCCCAGGCGTTCACGAATCGCGACCACCGCGCCGGACGCCGCGCCAAACGCCAACTGGACCGCGTTACCTCCCAGCTAGAAGACTACTACGCCCGTTGGGTGGCGCTAGAGTGAGGAGCTAGTGACTCTGATATACAACGAATCGCGCAAAACCTCGCCATACCGAACGGAGTGAAGCATCTGGTCGCGGGTAGAACAACCGCTGCGATACTGATACTGGATTCTTCGCCGCGACTCAAAATGGCGAGGGCTGAAAGCTGACAGCCTTCCTGATACCTGAAAACCTGACACCCTGAAACCTCGAAGGAGCCAACATGGCATTCAAAGCATACATATCAGTGGACATGGAGGGCGTCAGCGGGCTGGTGCATCGGGACCACGTGGGGCGCGACGGCAAGGACTACGAGTTCTCCCGACGCCTTATGACGCTAGAAGCCAACGCCTCCATCGAGGGAGCTTTCTACGGCGGAGCCGATGAGGTGGTGGTCAATGACAGCCACGGGACTCAACGCAACCTGCTCCCCGAATTTCTCGATTCGCGAGCGCAGGTCATAACCGGCTCGCCCAAGCCCCAGAGCATGATGGCCGGGCTGGACGACAGCTTCGGGGCCGTCCTGTGCGTCGGATACCACGCCCGCGCCGGAAGCCAGGGAATTCTGGACCACACCATCTCCAGTCAGGCTGTCTACGACATCAAGATCAACGGCGACTCCCAGGGAGAGATGGGTCTCAACGCTGGCATCGCCGCCTACTACGGAGTCCCGATAGTCCTGTTGACCGGAGACTCTACCGCCACGGCCCAGGCCGTCGAACTGGTCCCCGAAATCTAAGTCGCGACGGTCAAGGAATCGCTGACTCGCTACGCTGCCAAGAACCTGTCGCCCTCGGCGTCCCAGGAGCTTATCCGTCGCCAGTCCAAGCTGGCCGTCGAGCGCCGAGAGGAGATCGCGCCGGTCCAATACGAAATGCCCGTGACGCTGACCCTCCAGTTCATGTTCTCGGCAATGGCCGACGTCGCCGAGCTGGTCCCCGGAGTCCAAAGGCTGGACCCGCTCACGGTGTCCTTCACATCCAGCGACTACCTGGAAGCCTTTCACTGCATTCGTGCCCTGATCCTCATGGCGGGGGCTGTGGCGTAACCGGCAACAATAAGGGCAGGCACTCGTTTGGCGCTTGCTCTTAATGTTAAAATATGGAATTGTGTCAGAGTGGCGCGAGGCCAGGGTTGGCCTCAGGAGAAGGGGTGAACACAGCAGGGGCCGTTGGGGGAAGTCAACGAGCAGGGGGAGGTCTGGCCCCAGCTGTAAAGGCTGGTATTCTATATGCCCAGGACGGCGAAGGCGAGGTTCGCCAGGATGTATGATCCCACCATGGATCCCAGGAATGTCCACTTGTAAACTTTGAACATTGTGTGCCCTCCAGAGTTTTCAATGTCGTACTCTGAAGATAGGGTTTCAATACCAACCCAGGCATATGGAAAACGTTGGGAAGCTGTTGGGGTAGGGGCATACGAAATACGATCTGCCTATCGCCTGACGCGCGGTTCCACCGGCGTTTTGCGGGTTGAAGCTTGGTTGATCCATTAGAATGGAAAGCGTAATGTTGCGATGCTGAACAGGGTGAAGCATCTTATCGCGAGAATTACGACGGTTGCCGCACTGACACCGGATTCTTCGTTGCGACTCAGAATGACGTAGTGCGACGGATGGCGCGGGTTGACGGCTCAAAGCTGACAGTCTCCCCTGATACCTGAACCCTCGCCCGCGCTACCGCTCAGACAGAGTTTTCAACACCTCATCGTCCAGTTCAACCCCCAGACCAGGGCCATTGGGGACCGCTATGTGGCCGTCGATCACCTGGAGGGGTTCTTTGAGGACGGGCCACTCGTCGCGGATCGAGATTGGCTCGATGTTGTACTCCTGTTTATAAGGAACCATCGAGCTTGCGGCGCAGAAGTGCAGGTGCGCCACGGTGCTGAGGATGGGCTGGGTGTTGTGGACGGTGATGGGCACTCCGAAGGCTGAGGCCAGCGCGTCGATTTTCTGGAACTCGGTGAATCCGGGAACCTTCACGATGTCCGGCTGGATGATGTCCACCTTCCCCTGGAGTATCAGGTCGCGGTACTGGTGGTGCGTATAGATCATCTCACCAGAAGCTATTGGGATGGTCAGAGCGTCGGCTATCTGGGCAAGCCCCTCCAGATCGTGGGCCGGGCGCGGCTCCTCGAAGTGGAACACTCCCAGGTCTTCCAGCGCCTTGCCGATCTCGATGGAGTGGTGCACCGAGTATGACCCATTCACGTCCACCAGAATGTCAACGTCATCGCCCACGGCGGCCCGGACCTCGGTCACCGTGGGGATCGTCTCGTCCGACGGGTGGTCGATGGCTCCGGGGAGGGCGCTATGGAGTTTGTAGGCACTGTACCCCTGTTCGACCAACCCAGCGGCGCGGCGACCCTCCTCCAGCGGCGTGAGGTCACGACGCATGGAGCTTGCGTACACGGGAATCATGTCGCGATGCTTGCCGCCCAACAGCTTCCAGATCGGCACGTTCAGAGCCTTGCCGGCGATGTCCCACATGGCGATGTCCAGTCCCGATATGGCGCAGAATACCAAGCCTCCCATCTCTATCGCCGAGCCTGCGCGCATCATGTCCTTGAAGCGCACGGCGGTGTCTGTCGGGTCTTTGCCGATCAGCGCGGGCTTCAGGACCTCTTCGACCAGCATCTTGGTGATCTCCGGCCTGCGGCGGAAGCACTCGCCGATTCCGGTAATACCCTCGTCAGTGTGAATCCTGACGAAGGGGAAATCTTGGTCCAGCACGAGGCATTCGACATCGGTGATTTTCATAGTTAGGTCCTCAGGTTTTCAGGTATCAAGTACCAGGTTTTGGCTCTGATGAGGATAAAGGAGACCGTGTGAATTGTCACCTTCCAAGGGAACTGGTGTTGCAGGTATCAGCTATCTCGCTTGCGACCAGACTCTTCGCCTTGGCTCAGACTGGGCGTAACATCCCGTCCTGACACCTGAATCCTTTTACGGCAACAGAGTATTGTCGATCAGACGAACGTCGCCGATTCGGACGGCCAAGGAGACGAGGGCTGGGCGGTCTATGATGTCCAGCTCATCGAGGGTTTCGGCGTCGGAGATGCTTATGTAATCCACCGATGTTCGAGGTTCGGACTCTATGAGATTTCGCATCTGAGCGCTTATCTTCTTGGCATTAAGAATCTCTGACTGGTGCATCTCGCGGGCCAGATTCAGGGAGCGCGAGAGCGTGAGGGCCGATTCCCGGTCTCCATCTCTTAGGTAGGCATTGCGGCTGCTGAGAGCCAACCCGTCGGAGTCTCGGATCGTGGGAATCACAACGACTTCGGCCCCCAGGTTGAGATCGGCGTTCAGCCGTTTGATGACCAGGCATTGCTGGGCGTCCTTCTGGCCGAAATACACCTTGTCTGGCCGTACGATAGTCAACAGTTTGCAGACGACAGTGGTGACGCCCCGGAAATGGCCAGGACGGGACGCGCCCTCCAGCTTTGCGGCGATCTCGCCAACTTCCACGCGCGTGTCAAACCCCGCAGGATAGACCTCCTGAGGCGCGGGAGCGAACACCAGGTCAACGCCTGCCTCCTCCAGTTTCGCCAGGTCGCCATCCATGTCGCGAGGGTAGGCAGCCAGATCCTCGTTAGGGGCGAACTGAGTCGGGTTGACGAAGATGCTGGCCGAAACAGTGGCGTTGTCTGCCCGAGCGCGGCGCGCCAGAGACATATGCCCCTCGTGCAGGTAGCCCATCGTTGGCACCAGCCCCAGAGGTCGGGCGGCGCTGCGTTCCGCGACACGAAATTCAGATACGGTTTCGATTACTTGCATAGTGTGGTTGCAGTCAGGCCGTCACACCAATACGTCCTGACAACCTGATCCCTGAAAACCTTGTTACCTCAGTCCAAGTCCGCCAGTTTGGGCATGACCTCGTCGGCCAAGAGTCTCATGGAATTCTCCCACTGCTCTTTTGGTTCCCACTCGTGGCCCATTGCCAGCAGGACTCCGAATCCGCCCACCTGATGATACAGATTCCGAATCTTGTTGGCCACATCGTCAGGACTGCCGACGATCCACATATTGTCCATCAGGTATTCGATGGTCAGGTCCGAGTCCGCCATATCTGGGTCCAACTTCATGTGTTGCAGTCCGTCCCCCCGTGACAGCAGGTGGAACCAGTAGTCCTCGAAATCGCGTCTCAGCACGCCCTCTAATGCTTCTTTGCGCGCCTGTTCCGTCGTGTCAGCCACGTAAACTTCGCGAGCGATGCGCCAGATGGAGCGGTCCGCGGTGAGACCTGTGTTGTTGGCGCCCTCTTCGTATGCGTCCCAGTGAGTCGCAACTGTGGCCGGATTCACCAGGTTAATGCTCATCGGTATCCAGCCACGCTCTCCGGCCTGAATCAACGTATCGGAGCGAGGGGACACCCCTCCCACAGCAATAGGGGGATGAGGTTTTGTGTATGGAGTCAGGTGAAACGTTAGCCCGATGTCATCCACAGGCTCAGGAATCTTGAACCGCCAGTTCTTATTCTCGTATAGGCCGGGCTTGGGGTCGTCCCAAATCTGGAGAATGATGTCCACGGCGTCGCGAGTGTACTGCCGTCGATCATCGACTTCGGGATCGAATCCGAACATCTCGTAGTCACCGGGCGTCGAACTTGAGCCGATGCCCCAGTGGAACCGACCTTTCGACATATGGTCAAGCTGGGCGACCCGGTGGGCCAGCATCATCGGGTTGTGGTTCGGCAGACAGTGGACACCGGTGCCCAGGACGATGTTCTTCGTCATGCCCAACGCCTGAGCGATCACGAGGTCTGGAATCGGGATATTCTCCCAGGCGAAGGTGAAATGCTCGCCGATGTACGCTTCCTTGTAGCCCATCTCATCCAGCGTCACAATCTGTTGCAAGTCGTCTTCCAGAGTCTGGGTAATGTTGGACCCAGGCGGATGCAGCGGCATGGTGAAATATCCGATTTCCATTAAGACGGGCCTCCTTAGAGTTGATGCCCGTATGCTATCGCACTTTGAGGCCGAAGTCATGGAACCGGCGGTGGTTGGTGTGAGGATTCAGTAGCGGGTTCGCGACGGGTTCGTGTTTGATGTCTAGCGGCGCCACGGATCAAACGATACTTCTCATTGATCGAGAGTTCATTTACATGCCAATTCCGTGCTGAAATGTAAGCTTACGAGTGAAGGCCGTCTCACGAAAGCAAACATCCCAGCCAAGTTTGCATTGGCTGGGATGTTCTGACTCTCGGTTCGGGTATCGGGTTTCTAGTCCGCAACCTCCGCGATGGCGGGGGTGTCCTCGAATGGCGCGCCGGTGGCGGGGTTGATGTCGAAGGATGAGGGCAGGTCCAACTCCTTTGCGATCTCTCGGACTGCGGGGATGACCTCCTGCCCCATCAGCCTCAGGCTTCGCATCTGATCGTCGTGGGTCATGGCGCCGTCGCCGTCCCAGAAGAAGATACTGCCTGGTCGAAGCTCCTCAAGGATGTGTCGAATCTTAGGGATCACAGTGTCCGGCGTTCCCGTGACGATGGTGTAGTTCTCGATCTGCTCCTCGTAGGATGTGCTGAGGACTCCGCCACGGTTGGCTGTGGCCGCGTTCATGGTCGGTAGGACGCGCCTGCGGGAGGTAAGGCCAGGGAGCTTCATAAGCGCCTGATTCGCGGTGCCTTCGTTGCCTGCCAGGAACGGGTTGCTGGGACCCTGGACGAACTTTCGGCCCACTTCCTCTGCCAGTTCTTCAGTCTCGTCAACGTGGACTTTCCACAGGTAGCCCAGGTTCTGAGGACCGGACTTATACCCCTCTTCTTTAGCGGTGTCGTGGTAAATCTGAAAGGCCTGCTTGGTCGGCTCCAGCTTGGTGGCGAGCATTATGTACGGGATGCGCTGTCTGGCGGCCCACTTGAGCGAGTCTTCACTGACGACACCGGGAAGCCAAATCTGAGGGTGGGGCTTCTGGTAGGGTTTGACCCACGGGTTGACGTAGCGGTAGTTGTAGTGCTTGCCCTCCCAGCGGAAGGGGCCAGGCTCGGTCCAAGCTTTGACGATGAACTCGTGGGCCTCCTGGAACCTCTCCCAGTTATAAGGAGGGGGCGCGTTGTGGGCGACGCTCTCGCGTCCGGTGCCTCTGACCCAGCCCGACACCAGACGGCCACGGGAGATCATGTCGATCATTGCCAATTGCTCAACCAGCCAGAGCGGGTCTTCCCAGATGGGCAGAATGTTGCCCAACAGAACGATTTTAGCCTTCTTGGTGATCTTGGCGAGGATTGAGGCTTCGACGTTCATCGCGCCGCCCATGCAAAAGGGCGTGCTGTGATGCTCGTTGAGCATTAGGCCGTCGAAACCCATCTCCTCGGCGTACACTCGCTCGTCAAGATAGCGGTTATAAAGGTCCGCGCCGATCTGTGGGTCGTATATGTCATTGCTGAGGTCCAGGTCCCTGATGGATTTTCCTGTTGCCCCGAAGTAGCCGGACTTTTCGTCCTGGTACGGCCTTTCTGTGAAGTGTCCGATGAACATCCGCGCCTCCTTGGGCTGCAATTGGCTGAAATTGGGGTTCTCTGCGGATAGCTGGGCGCCGCGTCAATAAACAATTTTATGGTTAACCGGACAAAAATCTCTGAACGATTCGAACGAACTCGTCAGTCTGCTCGATCTCGGGACGATGCCCCGCGTTGTCTATGATGGCAAGCTGAGAGCCTGGGATCGAATCGTTGAAGACCTGTCCCGCGCTCAGCGGAACGATGGCGTCCTCGCGGCCCCAGATGATCTGAGTGGGCATATTCTTAAGCCTGCTCAACAGATTCGGCAGTGCAGGGTAGTGCATGTAGGGGCGCCAGCTAAGACGGCACGCCTGTTCCCTTGCAACCTCCCAGTACTCGGCCTGTTCGGGCGTCGGCTCTTCTGGGCAAATCGTCGCGAACTCTGACGTTCCCTCTGGATTCAAAAAACTTTCGGTGATGAACTCTTTGGCAACCACCAGGAACATGTCGAATATTTCGCCGGTTGGAGGTTTGATGCCCGCTGCGTCCACAAGAATTAGCTTGCTGAAACGACCCGGGTCCATCGTCGCTATCTCTGCGGCCAGCCACCCTCCGAAGGAGAAGCCCATCATGTTGATTTGGCCCACACCCATGTCGTCGAGAGCTTCCAGGTACCAGCCTGCCATGTCACGCATGTTCATGATCCAGTCGAGAAAGGGCGAGTCTCCGAATCCGGGATGCGAGGGGATTATCAGTTCGTTGTTCTGTCCCAGCGCCTCATGAAAATTCATCCAGCCCGGGTGTCCCATCTCGTCGTGAAGTATAAGTAGCGGCTCGCCGGAGCCTCCCTTCACCAGTTGAACACTGGTTCCCGCCAGCTCAACTATCTCTTCTGTCCATGCCTGCGAGGTTGTGGTCACGATTTCATTCCTCCAAATAGAGCGTTATATCGGCGCGCTGTCCCTCCGGGTTGAATGACGCTATCAGTCAGCGCCACGAACGCCTGATCCTGTCCGCCGATGAACCGTATTCTAACCTTAACGAGCGCGGGTGTGAAGGGCATGTAAAATCGACGAAAAATATTCAACCAGAATCTATCGCTCGCTAGAGAATGATTTTCACGATGGTGCCACCCATACTGGACTTATGAAATCCTCGTGGCATTCTGTTGACTCCGTGGCGTGAAATCGACAACGATAACGAATGAGGCTACGTAAAACAAGCACAATAAGTTAACCACGAAAACCCAGCGGAACGCGCGTTTTGCCGGTTTATGAGCGAACCTAACAAAGGACATGCGAGATATGACTATGGAGGCAAAGTAGATGGCGAAATTTGCTGAAGGTCAACGAATCAGGGTATCCGCCAACAGCCCTTCCGCCCCAAAGGCGTTGCGCGATCAATTGGGGGTCATCACATCAGTCGTGATATCTCACGCGCCTGCTGATTTCATAGCGGCCCACGCCCTCGAAGACTCGGCCGAGCAGAAGTACGAAATCAAATTCGAGTTCGATGAGAAAATTCGGCAGGTCGGCGAGGCGCAGCTAGAATCTGCATGAGGGGACCGTTACCCTGAAGGCGGGTCGCAACGGTCACAATTGTTACGTTAGGCAGCTTTGCCCGTCCAGGCGATAGCACGCTGTAGAGGGCGGCTTGAGATATACCTTTCGATGGCAGCGTTGAGCTTCGCCCGCTGTTCGACCTGACCGCAGGTCCTGAACTCGCCGTCAAAAAAGAAGATCGGCTGACCCTTGACTGGGGTTGTCTTCAGGTATGGCGTGTTTTGCGTCTCCTGCATCATGTATATCCCATCCCTTCGTTTGCGCTCTCCCTGGATTTAGCATGTAACGCAATGGTGTTTCTGGAATCACTTTATATAGTGAACTCTGGGTGATGCCAAGGGTGAACATAGCGGACTCTGGATCACACGTCGCTGATGTCTTCTATGACGTAGTTGCTCGCGAGCAGGTTAGTCTCCTTGCATGCGAATAACTCTTGAGAGATGAACCGGAGTTCCCAAGAACAAAAACGGGTGTGTCGGTCATTGATCTCGGCATCAGGTTCGCTTGCATCGTCATCGTCGTGGCCGTGCTTCCCTGGAATCGAGAATTTGATATCTCTATTGAAGCACGCGTTAAGCGACTATACATGAGATTTAGCTGATTCAACACTGACGAGTTCCTGACGATACCCCGATCATTCGGTCGGCGTTGTTGCGCGTTCGATTCTCAAGTTCGACACGTCTGCGACAACAGCGTTGCGCTTCGTTAAGGTCAACGCGCTTTTGAGAATCGTCAAACAGGGTTATCGCGCTTGGATAAAAACGCCATCAGGAATATGGGTTCCAGCATAACTCGTAAAACCTGCAAGAGACTGCGCGTAGTGCCCTGCTAAAAGCATTGCCATATATGGATGAAATTATTAATGGAATTGCCAAGTAAACATGGCTCGTCATAGGCGTTGCCGCCTATAGCCAGCAACCATACGATCGAGACATCAAAAGATTAGAAACCTGATAGGAGGGCAATGATGTCTCGGATCCTTGTGGCCAGTTAGCAAGCTCTCTTCGCAGAAGTGGTGTTGGCTGAGCCAGGGCGAGGATCAATGTTGGCGCAATCGCGCTGAGGAGATGTAAAGGGATGTATTTGAATGCCAGTCCTGTGTTAGCATTTTCGTACGACGCATGCCTAAGTGAGGTTGCTCATAGCTGGGTAATCGACAAGCCGAAGTGGCGGAATGGTAGACGCGGCGGTCTCAAACACCGTTGGGCATAACGCCCGTGGGAGTTCGACTCTCCCCTTCGGCACCACGATCTAGACACAAAATAGGCACATGGACGTGTTCCAGTCGCTTGTCGCTTTTCAGTTCTGTCCATTGTTGTCCACTATCGTGATTCATGTACCATGAATCTGGCACCCAGCAGGTATAAATCTATCCCGATACGGCCTGGAATGAGTCCACCAAGCCTCCCTCCTTTTTCATCAACACCAACGTTCACTGATAGGGGTTATGGCTTAGCTTTTCTTACAGATACTAGGGCCTAGCCGTGACAGATTGCTGAGGTAAAAAGGGGCTTTATGCAGACGGCACCAGGATGAGCAAAGAGCTGTTCGTGCTAGCGTCACGGCTTGCCGCC
>DCAW01000166.1 GCA_002313895.1 Dehalococcoidia bacterium UBA1123 | reverse complement strand
ATTTCGATGCGCGAATCCCCCCAATCCAGACTCGTTGTGTATGCAAGACTACCGAACGCTCAGCATGGAGCGCACGTCATACTCAGAGAGAAACAAATAACCGCCCAAGAATTTTCAACAAGTGGACTGAAATGGAATTTGACGCAGAAGCCGCGATACTCCCGGGAATCATCGGTGGGATCATCATGGCCCGCCAGATGAAGATGAACCTATTTCTGATGCTAGGAACGATGATGGTCAAGGACGCCAAGATGGCATACGCCGCTGGCGCGATGATGCACATCGGCATGCCTGTTGTGTTCGGGTTGATACACGTGGCGCTCTACGAGGCCTTCGGATTGGAGAGCGCGCTGGTGGCCTGAGGAGTTCTATTCGGACACGGTCACTGGGCCGTGTCAGGCATGAAATTGGGCATGGTTCCCATGATGCACCCATTGATCCGAAGCGGGCAGATGGACGCGCCCGGAGCCTTCGCAATGAGCTACCCCGCGATGACAGCTATGGGATTTCTCATGTTACACGCGCTGTTCGGCGTTTTGATTGGGGCCTTCTATACAGCCCTGATATAGACCGCTCTTATAGATTGATTGAAAACTAACCACACGAATTACCGGCAAACGGTGGACAAGATGACAGTATCGGCAATCCACCAAAAACTCTCCAAGGAGGTAGAAGAAGTGAGCAATGAAGAGTTGAGAGAACAGTCAAATCGGTCGTCGCCATACATCAAGATAGCGGGCGACCTGTGGGTCATTGTGGCGATGATCATCATGATATCGGCGGTCACCTGGCTGGCGCTGGCAGTCTCGACAGGCGACTACTTCAGTCATAGCAAGGCTGTCAGAAACGCGGCAGTGGCCGGAAGTTGAATACTTCTTGCAGCAGGGAATCATAGAAGCGGTAAAGGAGAGGGTCCTGCCTTTCGCCTTCCTGGGTCTGGCGACGTTCCTGCGGGGGTTCAGTATCGCCTTCGCCAACATACTGAAGAACGTCGGGCTCCGTGGCGACAAGATGGCGGCAGCGCTCCCGCTGATCAAAAAACAACAGCAAAAAGTTTAAATCCGCGAAACACAACGACAATTCGACAGACTTCAGGCACGTTCAAGTAAGGAAATCTCAAATGGCAACATTATCAACTACAGGCAGGCAAGACGCTCTCCTCTCAGGCGCGCAACTACCCGTTAAGGTTACTGGCAATGAGGCAATGGCAAGCAGCATGTGGATACCGTTCCTCGCGATGGGTTTCATGATCGTCGTGGCGGCTTTCGTCGTCGGCTTGGCCAACTCCGGCATCGCAGCCGACTACTTCACGGCTTCAAAAGAGGCGCGAGAGGCCGCAGTCCGAGGCTCGGGCCTAGCTACCGACAGAGCATTCATCGAATCCACCAAGGTGTGGCTGCCCGCCTTCAAGTTCCTCGGACTGGGCATGATTCTCGGCGGCGTCACTTTCCTGCTGGCAACAATACTCGGCGCGCTCCGCGTCGGCGGCGGCAGGGTTCAGGAAGCGCTGTGAACAGAAGCCCGAATCATCAACTCTCCCATGACTGCCAACGTGTTCCCCATGGTAACGATGATGGGCATGATGGTTCTCATCATATCGCTAGTAATCTCGATCGCTCTGGCCACACTGAGCTACGACTACTGGAATCATTCGATATCCACACAGTTGAACCCATCAAGCGGCGGCCTGCTGACTGACTTGGGCACAATTAGTGCCGTCAAGCTCTGGCTGGAGCATTTCAAGTTCGTGGGCATGGCGATGCTGCCGTCCGGCATCGGCCTGGCGCTGGCAACCATCATCCGTGTCCTGCCCTAGCAGTCTAGCCGACTTTGGGAGATTCTCTCCTAAAACTTCCACTACCGCCTAACCTTCGGAGAGTTCTCGGCTGACAGGCTGAGGGCCACAAGCACAGGGAGGCGAACCTGAGAGTATGTCTCAGGTTTCGCCTCCCTATTTTGATCCCGGGTTTGACCTACAACTCCACAAATCGGCGGTCGATGGCTAGACCGATCACGCGAACGCGACTCTAATCCGGAGCCTGTCTCACTTCTTGTTCAACTTCGAAGCCTGCGGTTCCTTCATATAGCTCCCACGGCCTGAAGGATTCAACGAACTCTTTGGCAACGTCGACCGACGGAAAACCCTTCTGGGCGCGGCCAGGTTCGTACCCAAATGTCTTGGCGAAGGCGTCGAATCCGCTCTTTGTCTCCCGCACTCCGCCGACTTCTTCCTCTTGGGCTGCGCCGTCGTAATCGACTATCAGCCGCTGCCCTCTCCTCAAATGCCGCCAGTAAATTTGCATTCATGACTCCTATTCCAGTGCCTTCTTTGTTATGTTCCGTACATTCTTCATCAAAACGATCTGGATTACACAGACGTTACGACCACGCTTCGACGTTGTCAAACTCGGCCAGAGACCGCCCAATCCTGGCGCCGATTTGCATCAAGTCTCGAATCAAGTTTTTTTGAGCGTGTTCCAAGCATCCGCCCCATCACACGAATATATCCACCCAGATAGCAACTGCGGCAGATGTCACCACTCCAGCAAG
>DCAW01000170.1 GCA_002313895.1 Dehalococcoidia bacterium UBA1123 | reverse complement strand
CGCCTCAAGGGCTGCTCGATGGGCAATGCCATCAATCCCGCGAGCGAGTCCGCTTACTATCGTAACACCGGCCATTGCAAGCTCGGAGCTCAGTTGATGGGCGACCTCTCTGCCATAGGCAGTTGCCCGTCGCGTGCCAACCACCGCCACCAGGCGGTCGTCGTCAGACGGCAGTTCGCCTATTATCTATAGGACCGGAGGGTTGTCGTAAATTTCTCCCAATCGAGTCGGGTAATCGTCGTCGTGCCCTGTGACGGCTTTGACGCCGGTCGAGCGTATGCCTTCCAAGTCTTGGTCCGGGTCTATTTCGGCACGGTATTTTGCGATGTGGCGGAAGTTGGATTGATCAAGACCGGCGCCTTGTAACTCCAGAGTTCCGGCCTATAAGACGCGAGACAACGCGCCGAAGTGGCCTTTAAGCAGCGCCATTCTGGCTCTGCCGACTCTCGGAACTCTGTTGAACGCAATCCAGTATTTTAGTTCCTTGTCTACCATACGCAGGTTCGATTCTAGCACAAGGATTCGCATTGTCTGGCGCAAAAGCGCTAAGAATGGACGCCGAGACGCCCTAGACGGGGTATCGAACTGGGATGGCGGAGAGAGTGGGATTCGAACCCACGGTCCCCTTGCAGGGACACGCGATTTCCAGTCGCGCCCGATCGGCCTCTCTGGCATCTCTCCGTGCGAAGAATACAGGGGACTTCCGGCATCGTACCGGCGGACATTCCCCCAGTCAAGTCACCTGTGACCGCGGCTGCCTGAACGCTGTGGCGGAGAGGGTGGGATTCGAACCCACGTTGAAGTTGCCCCCAAACTAGTTTTCGAGACTAGCGCCTTAAGCCGCTCGGCCACCTCTCCTCGTGGAAAATTATAGCATAGCCAATGTTGGGATTCGTAGAGATTACACCCTTCGGGGTTACTGCAGATTCGGCAGTATGTACTCGTCGATGGCGACTGCCAGCCCTTCCTCTTCGACGGTCGGAGCGACGTAATCGGCTTCACGCTTCACCTCGTCCGGTGCGTTGCCCATTGCGATGCTCATGCCCGCTATTTTGAGCATCGGCAGGTCGTTGTAGCTGTCTCCGGCGGCGGCGAATTGTTCAGGCGAGATTCCGGCCATCGAGGCCACTACTCGCGCAGCTGCCGCCTTGTCTACGCCTTCGGCGGTGAAATCCACGGCCCACAGTCCGTTGTAAGGCAGGGAGGCTTTGACGATGTTCATGGCTCCGAAGCCTCGGGTCTCCAATACAAGCGCATCGGCCACATGCTCATCCAGGTCGAGTGCAGATATGCGAGTCAAGTTCCACTGATCGATTGCGGCGCCGTCTTCGATGGTTCCGCCAGGGTGGGTTGCTATGAACGCGTGCTCTCTTTCCAGTATTAAATCCATGACGCGGACCGAGTTGGATTCGCCTAACGGAACGCTCCAGAGTTCCTTTCCGGTGGTCGAGTCCAGTATCAGAGCGCCGTTGTCGGATATCTGGGGAGTCGTCAGGCCAAGAATTTGCGCGAAACCGATGGCGTCCTTCGGCTCCCTGCCGGTTGCGATGGATACTGAAATCAGGCGGGAAACCCGTTTAACCGCGTGGGCGACTCTCGGCGAAATTCTCTCGTCTGGGCCGATGAGAGTTCCGTCCAGATCAATCAGGAACGCTTTTATCGGCGGCTTGTGATTATCGGATGGTGACATGCTCACCCCTGAAATCCTCCGGTGATCTGGAGCGCGGTGCCGGAGACCCATCGGGCCGCTGGGCTTACCAGATATCGAACAGCCTCTCCCACGTCGCTCGGCGCTCCGACACCCAACGGGTAGTGACTAATTCGCTCGGCTCGTTCCTCTGGAGTCCACCCGAAGTCTCGTGACTCAATTAGCGAAGGCATGATTGCGTTAACCCGAACTCCCTTGTCAGACACCTGCTTTGAGAGGGACATTGTGAGTCCTAGAACAGCGGCTTTGCTGGCGTTGTAGGCTGGAGACACGCCCTCGGCTCCGAATATCGCGGACCGCGAGCTTATGGACACGATTACACCGCTTCCCTGTTCCAGCATGGGTTGGAGGGCGGCCTGACAGCAGTAGAACACTCCGCTAACATTGACGTCTATGGTGCGCCGCCACTCGTCGAGGGGCAGGTCCCAGGCGTTGCCGTCGGGCGCGTCTATGGCCGCGTTGTTAACCAGTACGTCCAGCTTGCCGTAACTGTCGATGGCGAACTGCACGAGGTTTTTTGCATCGTCAGGATTGCTGGTATCCATATTCATGCTGACGGCTTGCCCGCCGGCATCCGTGATCTGCCCAACCGTCGTCGCAGAGTCCTGAAGGTCGCCGATGACGATTTTGGCCCCAGCTCCGGCAAGCACCTTGGCGATGCCCTGGCCTATGCCCTGGCCCGCGCCAGTTACGATAGCTACCTGGCCGTCCAGTCGACTCGAGTCTGTCATTGTGTTGGCTCCTTTTGAGGTAATCGGGTTTCAGGTTATCAGGTGTCAGGTTTTTGGGACGCCAGTGTTAGTGTTGGCGCGGCGGGAGAATTTACAGCGAATAGTATAGAGGTTGAGACATCTGACTGTCAGCGAATGTGAATACCGTTCTGGGCGCATAGGACGTATAATGATCGCCAGTCGAACCCGGCATAGTTCTTCATTTGGAGGCAGACATGGCAGAGTACACGGCGTATTTCAACGGCGAGTGGGTGCCTTTCGGCGAGGTCAAAATCTCGCCCCTGGACAGGGGTTTCGAGGTAGGCGACGTTGTGTTCGACGTGGCTCGGACCTTCAATGGCAAGAGCTTCAGAATGAAAGAGCATCTGGACAGGCTCTATCGGTCTCTCAAGTACGTGCGGCTTGATCCGGGGCTGTCGCAGGAAGAGTTTTCCGACATATCTGAGGAGGCGCTTGAGCGCAACGAGCCTCTCAGGGAGGAAGTTGGCGACTACACGGTTCGACAATTTGTGACGCGAGGACCTGGGGCATGGACTCACGATGCCGGGCCACCCGCTGTGTGCGTGATGGTCACGCCGATATCCTTCAAGCGATTTGCCAGCCACTACAACGACGGCGCGCCCAGCGTCATCGCCAGAACGCGCAGCTTTTCGACAGAGTCGTTGGACCCAAAGGTGAAGCACTACAGCCGCATGAACTTCAACCTCGCCGAGCTTGAGGCTCACGACGTGGACCCCAACGCCTGGCCTATCCTGACAGACATCGACGGCAACCTGACAGAAGGCACCGGATACAATATGTTCCTGGTCACGGATGGCGTGATTCGGACTCCTGGAGACCGTAGCATTCTGCAGGGCGTGTCCAGAGGAATGGTCTTCGATCTGGCGGACCAGCTGAACATGCCTATCGTTGAAGAAGACCTCCAGCCCTACGATCTTTACACGGCGGACGAGGCGTTCTTCTCGGGCACCAGCCCTTGCGTATTGCCTGTGACCAGCGCGGACAAACGGGACATCGGCGACGGCAATCCTGGCCCGATAACTCAGCAGTTGCTGGCGGCCTGGAGCGAGCGCGTTGGCATCGACATCGTCGGGCAGGCCTTGAGGCACGGCGCTTAGTGTTCGGAATGGCGTGCTTTAGTGCCACGATTTTTGGGATTGCATTCTGCTCAACAGAGAATCGGGTTTGAGCACTGAGGCGTTAACGGGATCATCCGGGATCGGATTCAAAAAGCTGTCCCTGCTGGACAGGTATCTTACGGGATGGATATTCCTGGCGATGGCCTTCGGTGTCGGGATCGGGTATCAATGGCCTGACGTTGCGAAATTCACTGAATCACTCAACGTGGGCACGACCTCCATGCCAATCGCCATCGGCCTAATTCTGATGATGTACCCGCCGCTGGCGAAGGTGCGTTACGAAGAGATGGGCGAGGTATTTCGCAACAGGCGGATATTAGGCCTGTCACTGATTCAGAATTGGCTCATCGGGCCGGTGTTGATGTTCGCGCTGGCAATCATATTTCTGCGGTCGTACCCTGAGTTCATGGTTGGCGTCATAATGATCGGGCTTGCCCGCTGCATCGCGATGGTGCTGGTGTGGAACGAGTTGGCGAAGGGCGACAGCCAGTACGCCGCTGGACTCGTGGCTCTGAACTCCATATTCCAGATATTCTTTTACTCGATTTACGCCTTTTTTTTTATCACCGTGCTGCCACCGTTGTTCGGACTGGAAGGGTTGGAGGTAGACGTGAGCATTGGGCAGATTGCCCAAAGCGTGGCGATCTATCTGGGCATCCCGTTCGCTGCTGGCGTAGTGACTCGCGTCGTGCTGATGCGCGCGATGGGGAGGCTCTGGTACGAGGAGACGTTCATTCCCAGGATCAGCCCGATCACGCTTGTCGCCCTGTTGTTCACCATCGTGGTGATGTTTTCTCTAAAGGGCGAGGTCATCGTGGAGATTCCACTGGATGTGGTGAGAATCGCGATTCCGCTGTCTATCTACTTCGTGCTTATGTTCGTTATCTCGTTCTACATGGGGAAGCGTCTTGGCGCCGATTATTCCAAGAGCGCGACGATAGCGTTCACAGCGTCAGGCAACAATTTCGAACTTGCGATAGCGGTGGCTGTTGGCGTATTTGGCATCGGTTCTGGCATGGCGTTGGCGGCGGTTGTCGGGCCACTGGTGGAGGTGCCCGTGTTGATCAGTCTGGTGAACGTGTCGTTTTGGTTCCAACGAAGGTATTTTCAGTCTGAAATCGCCATGGACGCTGCTGCCCGCTAGGCGTCCGATTTCACTGGCTGAACGTAGTTTAGTGGAAGCGGGACGAGTTGCGGCCTGAAGCGCAGTCTATAATTCGGTGGATATGACGGACGCTATCGAACCAGAACAGTCTCAGATGACCTCGGTCCAAAGCAGAGACTTTGGCCGCAGGGCCACGGCCATTGGCCTGCTAATTGTCGTCGCTCTGGCCCTATTTCTGAGGATGTATGGCCTGAACTGGGACGAGGGGTTCAGTTGGACGCCGCATCCTGACGAACGGGCCATCCTCTCAAAAGTGGAATCAATCTCGCCCCCCACCCTCAGCGAGATTGACGTTCTATTCGACGCCGAGGAAAGCCCCTGGAATCCTCGCTGGTTCCCCTACGGCAGTTTCCCGTTGTACCTCCTCAAGGGCGTTGAGCTTCTTTACGAACTTGCCCCTGGCAGTGACGGCCTGAGAGACCTGCGAATCACTGGACGTGTCATATCCGGGCTTGTCGACGTGGCGACTGTGGTGGCGGTGTTCGGTCTTGGCCGAATGTTGTATTCGCGGAAGGTGGGACTGTTTGCCGCTGGTCTGGTTGCCATCGCGGTCATCCACATCCAGTTGAGCCACTTCTTTGCTGTGGACACATTCCTTGCGCTTTTCACGGTCCTGACGATGTTCTTTCTGGTGCGGGTCGCCAGACACGGGAACAGTCGAGATTCGATTCTAGCCGGCCTGTTCATAGGCCTTGGCCTTGCGACGAAGGTGAGCCTTGCGCCCATCGGCGCGGCGTACGTACTGGCGCATGTGATGTACGCTGGCGGCCTTTTGCTGTCTGGTAATCAAAGCGCCGGCCTGGTTGCGGACAGGATTTCGACGGCGGTGAAGAACGCCATTTATGGCGCATGGGCAATCGGCATTACGTTCTTCATCGTTCAACCCTACGCCATCTTGGACTGGGACAGGTTCTATGCCGACGTCACTGAGCAATCGGAGATGGTGCGCCGGATTCGAGACTACCCGTACACCCGGCAGTACGTCGACACAACCCCCTTCCTCTATCAGGCCAGACAGCTTGTGACCTGGGGACTAGGCTGGCCTTTGGGGTTGCTGGCGTGGGCGGGAGTTATCTACGCGGGCTTCCGAGGTCTGAGGTTCAGCGGGGGAGTCCTGTACGTCATCGTCGGTTGGACGCTGCCGATGGCGGTGTTGATGGTATCGAACAGCTTATTAGGGATGATTGTCGCGTCAGGAATCGCGGTGGGCGCGCTGCTCGTCTCCATGCCTTTCAGAAGCGCGGAGACCCGCGCAGAGGCGTTTCTGCTGGCGTGGGTTGCGCCTTACTTCTTCATCATCGGCACGTTCGAGGTCAAGTTCCTCCGTTATCTGATTCCCATAACGCCGTTCTTGTTGTTGTTTGCGGCGAGGCTGACCGTCGATATGCTGGAGTTCGGAGCGCAAGCCCGCCGAAACTCTGTGGCGGCTATTGCTAGTCCGATCATGACCGTGGGGATCGCTCTGGGATTTGCCGCAACCGCGTTTTATTCGATTTCCTATCTTGGCATCTATAACGACACGCATCCGGCGGTCGAGGCATCGGAGTGGATCAACGAATATGCCCCCAGAAACTCGGTAATACTGAAGGAGCATTGGGAGGAAGGTCTTCCCAATCTCGGCGCCTACCAGAATCGCGACCTTCCCCTGTACGAACCTGACACGCCTTCCAAACTGCGAACAATCGGCGAGGAGCTTTCGCGCGCCGACTACCTCGTGTTCTTCAGCAACCGGTTGTATGGCACGATTCCGCGACTTCCCGAACGGTATCCCATCACGACCGCGTACTACGAATTGCTGTTCACAGGCCAGTTGGGTTTTCAGCTAGACGCTCACTTCGAGTCTTATCCAGAACTTCTCGGTGTCGGGTTTGTGGACGACACGTTCTCCCGACCGGGACTCTCTGCTCCCGTCGCCCTCCGAGGCTTCAAGCCCTCGCCCCTCACCCTCAACCTGGGATTCGCGGACGAGAGTTTTTCGGTTTATGACCATCCGAAGGTGCTGATATTCAGGAACGTCAGGCGGTTCGCGCCGGATGTTATATCCAACACGATTTCAAATTCGTCAAACGGGTTCCCTGTAGCTTCTGTCATTGCGCTGGACTCGGAGGCTCAGGATGGCAAAGGGCTGATGCTATCTGCTGAGAACGCCGAATCCCAACAGTCCGGCGGTACGTGGACAGACATCGTTCGAGCCGATAGCTGGACGAACCGATTGCCTGTGATTGCGTGGTTGCTGGTCGTGGAGGGTTTCGCATTGTTGGCATTTCCGATTGCCTTCGTCGTGTTTCGGCCTTTGCCAGATCGGGGATGGCTGTTTGCTAAAGCGTTGGGTCTGCTGTTGGTCGGGTTGATTGTCTGGCTGTTGGCAAGCTTCCAATGGATGGGGTTCTCTCAGGCTTCGGTTTCCGTGGCAGTAGTGGTTTTGTTCTTTGTGTCGGTGCTGGTGGTTGCGAAGCAAAGGGATGCGATAAAGGAATTTCTAGTCCTACATTGGAAGGCTCTGACGATAGCCGAGGTTGTTTTCATCGCAGCGTTCCTGGCATTTTTGGTTATACGCATGGCGAACCCGGATCTGTGGCACCCGTATCGTGGCGGCGAGAAGCCGATGGACTTCGCGTACCTGAACGCGGTCCTGAAGTCCACGTCGATGCCGCCTTACGACCCGTGGTTCGGCGGCGGGTATATAAATTACTACTACTGGGGCCAGTTCCTGATCGCCACGATGATACATGCCACGGGCATCAATCCAGATATTGCGATTAACCTGGCAGTTCCGATGTTCTTCGCGTTGACATTCGGCGCGGCGTATTCGCTGGTCTATAACCTGGCCGAGGGGACAAGGCTTCGGTTGCAACCTTCGGCTTTCGGATTCCGCGTCTCTCCGATTCTTGCGGGACTTGCCGGCGGGTTGTTCGTCGCGGTGCTGGGAAACCTGGATGGCGCGGTGCAGTTGAGCGAGGGCGTATATAGGGCTGTGGTCGAGGGCGTCCCCGCAGGAGAGTTCGACTTCTGGCGAAGCAGTCGGATGATGCCGCCGGACCCGCCTGGGAACGAGATAACCGAATTCCCGTTCTTCACATTCCTGTTTTCGGACCCTCACGCTCACCTGATGGCCCTGCCATTCACGGTGTTGTCGCTGGGCGTCTCGCTAGCAGTGGTGTTGGGCGCTGTGTCTCGCAGGGCAGGGGACAGCGGATGGGGCATCTCTGAGATGGCCAGATTGGCGGCTCTGGGTGTCGTGGTCGGGTCTTTGCGGCTCCTGAACACCTGGGACTATCCGACGTATCTTCTGATTGCCGCAGGCGCGGTCGGCATTGGTGAGATTCTCGCCAACGGAGGGCTGAATCTCGCGGTGGGATTCAAGGCTGGCGCAAAATCTGCCATTATGTTTTTAGTGGGCTACATCGCATTTCTGCCCTATCTGCTCTCTTACGAAACGTTCTTCAACAGCGTCGAATCAACGACCAATACAACAGTGCTGTGGCAATTCCTGATGATTTCGGGGGTGTTCGTGTTCATCATTGGATCCTACTACTTGTGGGAGCTTCGAGACGCGCTTGGCGTGGTGGGACGGCAGGTCCGGGTTTGGACGGTTTCGATGGTCGATTCGGTGTCGGAAGATGCCGACCTTCAGCCTGCGTCGCGGGGTTCTGCCCAGGTCGGAGCGGGCGTGGGTTTGGCGATGGTGGGAGCGGCGTTGGCGTTGGCCTATCTGGCAACGGCGATCATGTCGGGTTTCAGCGGCGGAACGATCATATTCGCGTCGATAATGGTGTTTTTGATCGTGGTCGTCGGCGTTCGGAGCCTTGCTAGTCAGGGGCCGGACACCGCGCAGTTGGCTTTCATCTCGCTTTTGGCAGGCGCGGCGTTCATGCTGGTCGTGGGGCTGGACTTCGTCAGGGTCGAGGGCGACATCGACCGCATGAACAGTATTTTCAAGTTCTACCTCCAGGTCTGGGTTCTGATGGCCGTAGCGTCGGCTTACCTGCTGTGGAGGATTTTTCATCTTCAGGCAATCCGCCAGAAATCCGGAAACAGATGGCGGGGCGAGATGCTAAGGAGCGCGTGGGTGGGCGCTTTGGCAGTCCTGATTCTCAGCGCGTCGGTTTACCCCATCATGGGCACTCAAGACAGGTTGAGAGACCGGTTCGAGGGCAACGTAACACCGATGACTCTGGATGGCGCCGCGTACATGGAAGGAACGACCTACCGAGACGCCAAAGGCAACGTCGACCTTGAAGCGGATTTCGAGGGCATCCAGTGGCTTAGGGCCAACGTCGTAGGTTCGCCGATTATTCTAGAGGCCAACACGCCGACATACCGTTGGGGAGGTCGAGTTTCCATCTACACGGGCTTGCCGAGCGTTGTGGGGTGGCGGTGGCACCAGGAACAGCAAAGATGGGACTATCGCCCCGACGTTGGCCGTCGAATCAGCGACGTTAGCAAGATTTTCAACACCTTGGATACATCTGTGGCTCTGGAGTTGCTGATAAAATACAACGTCCAATACGTGTACTTGGGCCAGTTGGAGCGTAACTATTACGAGGACGATGGAATCGCCAAGTTCAGTGACTCCATGAGTCCATATCTCGATAATGTGTTCTCCACCAACGAGGTGGACGTGTACCGGGTGAACACTATCAACTGACCGTCTTGTGTGCGAGCCCCTACCTGTCCTTCACTTCGACAGGATGGGGGAACACCATGTTGTTGCCGTAACCGCGACCGTCCCACTTGTTGGGGAACTCCATCGGTTGAGTCTCGCCTTTGTCGTTGGTGGCCCGAGACTTCAGTATATAGCTGCCGGGGCCTGGAGCAGTCCAGTTGTACTCCCAGCGGTACCATGAGTAACCGCTCTTTTTCACTGTAATTTGCGCGTCGTCCCAGGTGTCGCCGCCATCTGAGCTTATTTCCACCTTAACAACGTCATCCTCGCCGGACCACGCTTTCCCCGCAACCACGTAGTCGCCGGTAGGGACGATTTCGCCCGGAACGGGGTTGGTGATGATGGACTTGATTTTCATGGTGGTGTAGGCGGTGTAAGCGATTTCTGACCCAGGTTCGTTCATGGTCATGTACCGCTCTTTTTGGTAGAAGCCCTGGAACTCGTGGTCAAGGACGTGAATGCCCATCAGCCACTTGATCGACGTCATGCCGTACCAGCCAGGAACCAGGAGGCGCAGGGGGAAGCCGTGGGGCGGCGGCAGCGGGTCTCCGTTCATTTCGTAGGCGAGCAGTGTGTCGGCGTGTGTCGCTTTGGCGATGGGTATGGCCCGCTCGTAGGTAACTTCCGCCGGATCGCCCACAATTTCGTCCGGGCCGTGATCTGCGCCCTCGAACATGACCTCTACCGCGGAAGATTTAACTCCGGCTAGTTCAAGGACGTCGGCCAGTGACACGCCTGCCCATTCGGCGTTGCCCATGATTCCGTGGCCCTTGATCTGCTCCATTACGGAGCTTGTTCTGGTGGATTTTGCCCAGTATTCAGGCACAGGGCTGTTGCCGCAGCACTCGAAAGTGACTTGAAATCGCTTTTGCGGAAGCTGTTTTATCTCGTCAAACGTCAGGCTGATCGGACGTTCAACTTCGCCATCCACCGCTAACCGATAGGACGCGACGTCGATATCAGGAACTTCTTTCCAGTGATTTCTGATGTAGAAAAGATCGTTGGGCACAATGTTGTTTTGCAGCGCTTTGGGCGGCACGGCGAAAGTCCGCCCTCCAGCGTTGGTGGGAATTATCTGCGGCTTCGCCTTGGCAATCCTTGACTGTATGACCATTGTGACTCTCTTTCGATTATCTGTTCGTCTACTCCAAGTAGGCGGTTTCGAGTTCAGTTGTGGGGTAGATAGCCAGCAATTGTGCTGGTATCCAGAGTTCGTTGATTAGCTTGTGGGGCGTTCCTGGCGGGGCCAGCAGCGTGGAGCCTGCGCGAACGGTGCGGATTTCGTCATCAACGACGATCTGGACCGCGCCAGCCATCACCATAATGGCGATGTCGGTAGAGTGCGTGTGCAGGCGGCCCTCCCAACCTGGCTGAAGCTCTAGTTCTTTCACTGTCAGCGAGGTTGCTCCCTGTTCTTTGGACACCAGAGCGCGTTCGCGGCGGTATTCCGTGACATCTGCCATAGGCGCTTCGCTGTGTTCGATTATCGGCATTCCATCCTCCGGGCTGAACGCTTTGTTTCTCGCGATTCAGGTTTTCGATGCTCTTTCGGGCGTCACCGAAATCACAGGTTTCTTGCTAGCCTTGTTGAGCGCGCCAAGAGATGTAGTCCGTGCGGCTTCGACCACGGAACATTGGTGCGCTGAAACGATCTAACCAAAACGATAGGGGTTGGGCCTCGAAATCAGAATTGAATTCTGACCAATTGCGAGCGTGCTCTTCCGACCGGAAGAGATTCATGCCCGCTCACCTCCAGGGTCTGTTGTCTGGAGACCCACCCACCTCGCTGTAGGCGTACCCTACCATCCCTTCAGGCTCAACGGACAGCAAGTCCTCGTCCTTCATTTCGATTGCGATAGACTCGCCGCAATCCAGGCAGGGAGCGTCCACGCGTATCGTTTTTCCGGGGAACAGCCAGCGAACCGCCAGCGCCTCGAATCCTCATTGCGCGAACCAACTCTGTTGGCCGTTGACCGAGATACGATACTGCGTCGGCAGGTTGTTGAACGGGGGGAAGGAGACGATGTAGTCTGTTCCCGGATGGAGCCATGCCGGAATCCCGCTATCAACGAGGTCGTGGAGTATCTGACGCCCTTCCTCCACAGGCACATCGAGCGCACTTGCAAGCTCAGTGTAGTGGGGTGCTTGCCCGGTGTCTATGAAGCGTTGCATCACGCTATGAAACGCCCGGTCGAGCATTTGATTGTCGGCCATATCCGTATTCCTCCCAACATTTCATTCAATGTTGATTCGATAATCAGGCTAGAGAATGCGCCCCACACGAGCGCCGTCGAGAATCGCGTCCATCAATCGACGAGGAGCCGAGGCGTCCCCTATCAGATAGAGGGCTGGGATGTTGCTAGTTGAATCTGCATCGCTCTTAACCTCGCGGTAAAGCTCGTCAGAAGCCTCGTTGCCGTAGGATGCCACGATCATGTCAACGCCCTGAATCCGGGCCTCCGCTTTCGAGATTGTATTCTCTGTGACCACGGTGCGCCCGTCAATGAGTTTGATTGTCGTTAGCGGCGTGATGGTCACTCCTTTGGTCAGCAGGCGTTGATATAAAGTTTCAAGAGTGCCAGTCTCGATCTGCGATCCGGCGTACACGGCTTCGGTCAGGACCTGCACTTCGCAGCCCTTTTCGACCAGAAAATCAGCGGCAGTCAAACCCTGCATGTGGTGGTCTTCAGCTTGAAGGACGACACGCTGGCCGGGCTCGATGTCAGCTTCTCCAGACAGGATAGTTCTCACGTCCACAACGGGGACGTCGTCGGCGGTGAGTTCGGACAGAATAGCGCGCGATCCGGTGGCGATCACAACGGCGTCTGGCGCTTCCTGTTCGATAGTCTCGGAGGTGGCTTCTGTGTTCAGGTGAACGTCCACCTCCTGCAATCCCATCTGGTAGGTGTAATAGCGTCGCACTTCGTCCAGTTCTTCCCTGCCCGGAGCCTGAGATGCGATCAGCGGTTGGCCTCCGAGGGTGTCGCCTTTCTCGTATAGCGTCACCCGGTGTCCTCTCAGGGACGCCACCCGCGCGGCCTCAAGTCCAGCAGGGCCGCCCCCAACGACCAGAACGTGCCTGGGCGTATCGGTCTTTTCAATCGCCATCTGCTGTTCGCGGCCCAATTCGGCGTTCATCGTGCAGGCGATGGGCATGCCGATTCTGCCGCGCGCGATGCACTCGTTGCAGGCGATGCAGTGGCGAATTTCCTCCAGACGACCCTCTCGCGCTTTGGTCGGCATCTCCGGGTCGGTCATGATGGCTCGGTTCATTGACACGAGGTCTGCTGCGCCGCTGGCCAGCACAGATTCGGCTATCAGAGGGTCATTGACCCGCTGAGAGCATATCAGTGCCAGGTCAGTAACCTTTCGTATCGCCTCGGTGAGGTAAACGAAACTGCCGGCCTTGCGGTACGACGGCGGGATGTGTGATGCTGCGCCGGGGCCTGCGCCAACATGTATGAAGTCCAGTTGCCCTGTGGCCTCAAGGCGCGGAACAATTAGGAGTGTGTCGTCGAGAGTTAGGCCGCCTTCGAAGTACTCATCGCCGCTGATCCGCATTCCTACGACTCTGTCCGAGCCTATTCCACCTCGCACGGCGGCGATCACTTCTCTGGCGAATCTGAGCCGATTGTCGAGGCTTCCGCCGTAACTATCCTGACGGTGGTTCCTGGCCGGGGACATGAACTGGGCCAGCATGAACGAGACCTCGCCCTGAATCTCGACGCCGTCAAACCCGGCCTCTCTGGCTTTCGACGCCGCCTGGCGGAACGCTTCGACTACTTCGTCTATGTCTTCGATCTCCATCTCATGTGGAGTCTCCTGGGCGGTCGGCAGGAAGTTCGCTCTCGTCGAGCGCACAGCAGAGGGAGCCAGCACAACGCCGCCGAACATGCGCGAATTGCCCTCGCCTCCAACGTGGTTGAGTTGGAGAAAGAACTTAACGCCCTCTTCGTGCAGCGCGTCCACAACTTTTCGGTAAGCCGGCACGATGGCGTCGGTCTGGAGAGCGACTGGAGGAGCGCCGGTATGGCGCGGCATGACGTTGTGGACATGGGTCATAATCAGGCCAACACCGCCACGGGCCTTGGCGAGCCAGTAATGCAGCATCCGATCCGTGGGAAGTCCGTCAGCCGGCATGAACAGAGTGGCATGGCCGGGGACGACGATTCGGTTTCGCACGGTCACAGAGCCGACGGTGAACGGGGTAAACAGATGTTGAAACTGCGGTGTCGCCATGTTTTCGTCACCTCGGTTCCTGAAATTGCCAGATGGAATTCTCTGCCCACGCGAACGCTACAATCTGGCGTGGCACCGACTATACGACCGCCTGCTGGCGCTGTCAATCGAACTCCGCGAAATGGGGCTATATTGATGAAGAAACCCGAACGATGCGAGTGTATCATGATGCCCCCACACAGCTAATTGGGCGACAGGTTACGAGAAACACAAACTCAATTGAACGCATTTTGTAAATTCATTACAGGAGGCACAAGACGTGTGCTGCAGCATAAAGCTTCTCAGAGAAGGAAACACGCCGGTCTCGGACAAAGAGATCAAGGCCGCCGCCCTCCAGCTCGTCCGTAAAATATCCAGCTATCGCAAGCCGTCGAAGGCCAACGAAGAGGTGTTCGACATCGCCATGGACGAGATCGCAGGCGTCTCGACTAAACTGCTGGCGAATCTGGAGTATCGGGTCAGAGCGACGCGTTGACACGGCTTTGACGAAGCGATACCGTCCCATTGATTTATTCCGAGTTAATGAGGAGGCTGTATCGCGATGTCAACGAATATGACCGACGACCAACGCGCAAGGCTGGTCCAGTTTTTGGAGCCGTCGAGAATCGTCATGGTGGCGACGATTGGACGAGATGGCATGCCTCAGATGACGCCCAACTGGTACTTTTTCGATGGGGACCGGGTCGCTATTTCGACCACCAAAGACCGGGTGAAGTATCGCAACCTGTCCCGAGACCCACGCATGACGGTGTGCATTGCGTCTGAACCTATGGCAGGGGACTACGTGTCAATTTCCGGCCCGGTGTTCATCAGTGATGACGACTCGATATGGCCGACGACCCGCAGCATCATCGGGCGGTATACGCCCCTTGAAAACGCCGATGGGATGATCGAACGCATGAAGGACGAGGGTCGGGTAATCCTGTGGCTTACACCAGAGAAGGTCACGTTCAGGAACTAAAACTGCCATTGTGAGAAACATGCCAGGACAGAAAATAGTCGAATTGAGCGCCACACCCATTCCGGTCCACCATATCAAGGAACTGGGCAAGGTTGCCTTTGGCGATAACATTGGCAACCAGAGCACAGAATGGCTGGTGCAGGCGCGAACTGATGGCGGATTGGAAGGCGTGACTATCGCCAACCGATTCATGCAGCAGTTCAACGGCTTCGAGTCGTCGATAGGGACGGTTCGAGGTTTGGTCCCCTTGCTTCGTGAGGTGTTTTTGGGCCGTCGGGTGGATGAATTACTGGAAGTCTCCGAGGGCCGGGTTGTCGGCGTGCGCGAGGCTCACAAGAAGACTTTCTGGGCGCACGGTTGGATGAGTATTCTTGCATTCGACCTGCTTGGCCAGGAGATGGGCGTTTCGTGCATCGAACTCCTGGGAGGCCAAGTCAGAGATCGTGTTCGCGCCTACGATACCACTTTTTTCTACCAAGATATCCTGAACCCTGAGATGGGCGCAGGACAGGTGGCCGCGGAGGCGAGCGCTTCCCGCAAACACGGATACACAGCGTTCAAGCTCAAAGTCGGCAGGCCGGGCCGCTGGTTTGCTCCGCAGGCAGGTTTGGAGCGCGACGTCGAGGTGGTCACGGCCGTGCGTGAGGCGGTTGGGCCTGACGCCAGAATCATGGTGGACGCCAACTTTGGATACGACGGCAGGCTGGACCTGCTTGAAGATTTCATTCGCGAGACATTGCCTGCCAACCTGTATTGGATGGAGGAAATGGTCACCGCGGACTTGGGCGACTATCGTGTGTTGAGGCGAACTAGGGACCGACTCGGTTCCAACGCGCTGCTGGTTTGCGGCGAGGTGGACACAGACCCGCCGAGCCCGGTGTTCGTCGACCTGGTGAAAGCCGGCCTGATCGACGGATTCCAGCCCGACTGCACAGCGACGGGATTCTCCCGCTGGCAAGCATTGGAAGAATGGCTGGAGCCGACGGGCGTCAGGTCGGTTCCGCGAAACTTCGGCAACGGGACTTTCGGAACCAGGGCCGAACTGGTGTTCGGAGCGGCTTCACAGACGTTCTTGATGCTGGAGGACGAGCGCTTCCGTCCTGCCGTGTTCGCTGACGACGACGTGTCTTTTTCAGACGGGCATTACTCGACCCCTTCAGGGCATGGCCTGGGTTTGACCGTTGACACGCACCGATTTCAGCGGGAATACTCCGCGAATGAAATCGTTATTCGTTAGCCACCGAAGAAACATCAAATGCAATCCAATGGCAGACTCTGAAGAATATCGTATTCAGGAGCTAGATTCACCGATATGAGAAAGATGCCAGGACAGAGAATAGTCGAATTGAGCGTCACGCCGATTCCGGTCCACTACCGCAAAGAGTTGGGAAAGAACGCCTATGGAGAGAACATCGGCAGAGAGCGCACCGAATGGCTGGTGCGGGCGCGGACTGAATATGGCCACGAAGGCTTGACGATTGCCAACCGCTTCATGCGCCAATTCAATGGGTTCGATAACTCGGGTGGGACGGTTCGAGGCTTGGTTGCCCTGCTTCGAGAGATGTTTCTTGACAAGCGCGTCGACGAGTATCTGGAAACATCCGATGGACGAGTGGTGGGCGTTCGCGACGCCTATAAAGAGGCATTCCAAACGCACGGCTGGATGAGCATTCTCGCCTTTGATCTGCTGGGTCAGGATTTGGGAATTTCGTGTGTTGACCTCCTGGGAGGGCAGGCCCGAGATCGGGTTCCCGCATATGACACGACCCTTTACTTTCAGGACCTTCTGAACCCTGAGCAAGGCGCCGCACAGGTGTCCTTGGAAGCTGCCGCGTCCCGTGATGAAGGCTACAACGAGTTCAAGATAAAGGTCGGCAGGCCGGGACGTTGGATGGCTCCGCAGTCGGGCATGGAACGGGACGTCGAGGTCGTGCTGGCAGTGCGCGAAGCTGTGGGGCCGGACGCGAAGATCATGGTCGACGCGAACTTCGGATACGATGGCCGGCTCGACTTGCTGGAGGATTTCATCCGAGAAACCTTGACCGCCAATATCTTCTGGTTGGAGGAGATGGTGACGGCGGACGTCGGCGACTACCGCGTTCTGCGTCGCATGCGAGACCGACTCGGCTCTGACGCTCTGTTGGTGTGCGGCGAGGTGGACCGCGACCCGCCCAGCCAGGTGTTTCGTGATCTGGTCGATCAAGGTCTGATCGACGGCTACCAACCCGATTCCGTGTCCGCCGGGTTTTCTCGATGGCAGTCGTTGGAGCAATGGCTTAAGCCTACTGGCGTCCGATCCATCCCTCATAATTTCGGAAACGGGAATTTCGGGACCAGGGCCACGCTTGTTTTTGGAGCAGCATCACCGACATTTGCGTCGCTGGAAGACGAGCGCCACCATACCAATGTGTACGCCGAGGACGACGTGTCGTTTGCCGATAGTCAATACTCTGTGCCGTCGGGGCCGGGTCTGGGGTTAGCAATAGACACGGATGTGTACCAAAAGAGGTACGCGAGTCATGAGGTGCGCGTAACGTAGCAGCCTCAAATTTTGTCGCCATTAACACGAGCCTGGCGGGAGACCGGCAGGCTTTTTGTTTTCCGACAGTGTTGGTTTGCGATAACCTATGAGATGTCGGTACGGGTTTAACACCTCTTGACGCTCGCATCCGAAGTTTTCATGTGATGATTTGGATTACATGAAAACTAGAGAGACAGCAATGACGACGCTTGAATGACACGATTTTGGTGATGACGAGCCATAATTCAATGGACAACCTGTTTAGTTCTCAATGTGAGGAATATTGTTATGACTTTGATTTCCGAAGCCCGGAGGGCAGTTCAGGGAAGCGCAATCATCAGAACCGAGACAACCGGATCGTGGTTGTGGACATTGGCGGGCAGGACATCGACGTGATCGTCGATGCGGTGACAAAGGTTCTGCGGATTGCGTCAGACTCGGTGGAGCCTCCATTGTCGGTGATAACCACGCCGGACTCGGTGTGCCTGTTGGGCATCGTGAAGCTGGAAGGCCGGCTGGTCATCCTGCCGGACCTGGAGAAAGTGCTCACGGAGAGCGAAATGGCGGCTTTATCCAATGTCGGCAACGACGCCGAAGTGGCTGGAGCAGCAGACTAGCTATTACCCGAACAACACTCGGATCAGATCAGCGCAACATAAAGAAACTTCACATGTTCTCGCGTTGCGCTGATCTGTAAGTTACTGGGCCGTTGCTCCGCCATCCATAATCAACGGAGCGCCGGTCATGAAAGACGACTCGTCTGAGGCCAGGAAAAGAGCGCCATAGGCAATCTCTCTCGGCTGGGCAACGCGCTTGAGGAAACTGGAATTGGCGGCCTCGGCGTCGAATGATTCCTTGTCCGCTCCGACAAACTTCCGATGAATCTCCGAAGCCTGGGTCTGGACGGCGCCCGGACAGACGCAGTTCACCCGGATTTTCTTGTGAGCCAAGTCCATCGCGAGGCACCGAGTAAGCTGCAACACGGCACCTTTTGAGGCGTTGTAGGGGATGAAAGCCGGCTGAGCTATAAAACCGCTGACAGAAGCGATGTTGACGATCGATCCTCCGCCTGCCTCTTCCATAATTGGCACGACGTTACGCACGCAGTAGGACGAGCCTATGACGTTTACGCCGAAGACCTTCTGCCAATCGGCGTCTGTGACATCCTGCACCTCGCCGAACACGAAGGCGGCGGCGTTGTTGACCAGCACGCTGACCGGCCCGAAGGTCGAGACGGCGTGGGACACTAGTTCCTTGACCGCCGGCTCTTGAGACACGTCTGTGGTTAGGAAGCTGGCATCGCCTCCAACGTCTCGAATGAGGCGTTCGGTCTCAGCGCCTCCGGCCTCGTCGATGTCAGCGATTACAACTTTCGCGCCCTCCTCGGCGAACAAGCGGGATATTTCCCGACCAATGCCCGCGGCTCCTCCGGTGACTATTGCTACCCTGTCGCTCAGTCTCATAAGACACTCCCGTGGCGTGAAAATCAGTCCAGATGAAATATCTCGTCCAGCTCGACCATCATCTGGTCAGGCCGTGCCCGTTCTGGAATCTCGAAGTACGGGGCCATAAACTCCTGCCATCCGGCGTTCACCTCTTCACGATCCATACTTTCAAGTGATGTCTCGAAGCCAGTGTCTGCCTCGAAATACCCGAACAGCAGGCCGTCTGGTCGGGCAAAAATCGAGTAGTTCCGCCATCCTGAGCGGCTGAGAGCCTCGAGCATCCCAGGCCACACGGTTTCATGATGGGCTGTGTACTCCTCCAGCAAATCCTCTTTGACCTTTAGCAAGAACCCTACTCGTTTGATTTTGGCACCCTCCTTCTGCGCCGAAGCCATACGCTCGACGATACTGGTTGGGGAAACATTATACCCAAGTGGACGACGAAGCAACCGGGATGTCACGCTCTGCGACGTGTGTGGTGATTTTGTTCCAACAGGCCAGTCGCCATGAGTCCTACCACGATTACCAAAATGCCAAAGAGACCGACGACGCCCAACGTCCATAGAGCAAATGATTTCAAGCCGGGGAGTTGGTCGGAGAGTCCGGGACGAGAGCTGTTTGCGCGATGCGTCATGGCATTGCTGTAGAGGGTTTCATTTGGGCGCAAGCCAGTTGGTATCCTAATTATTGGACGATTCTTGAACTCGGAATCTTTCGACACCGAGATCTCAGAGACGGCAGTTTGGTTTGAGTCTTGGTAAGTGTAGAATCCTGCAAGTCGGCGTCGGACCTCGGAATCCGGCTGCCTGACGACTTCAGCGTCTGCCCAGGGCGGTGGACCCTCATCGTCAAACGACGAAGCGCTCGGGTTATCCGCGTTCACCGGAGTGGCTAAGAATATGAATGTCAGCGCGAAACCGAACGCCAATAAGATGTCCCCATTGTCCAAACGAACGTAGATATCATCTTGATAACATTCAGTCGGCGAAGGGTTTGATTTTTCCAGTTCCACGTGAGTATCAGTTGACTTACAGATGGTGGGTAGGGCTGATATAATCGCCGTGCTTTCGACGCTAGTGACATCGGATGATTTTTTACTTATGTTGAATTTGCCCCCAGTTCGCGAAATCCAAAACATGCCCCACTTCGCGGCGCTGCGCCATCGCGACTATCGGCGCATGTGGGCCGCGAATATGTTTTCTGGGGGGGCCATGTGGACATTCATTGTTGCATCCGCGTGGTTAGTCCTTGAACGCTCGGACTCAAGCGGTTGGGTGGGAATCATCGCGTTCTCAGGGATGATTCCGTTTCTGATTGTGTCCCCTGTCGCTGGACTGATGGCAGACAGGTTGGACCGGCGCAAGCTAGCAATAGTGACTTTCGCGTCCAGTGGCGTGGTTACGACCCTCGCAGCGGCGTTGACTATCGCTGGGATTCTCGAATTGTGGCATCTGGCTGCGCTGGCCTTTGCCAACGGAGTGTTTCGAGCGACCCAGGAACCGGCTGTCCAGGCTCTGATTCCCAACCAGGTTCCCAGGGAAGACCTGCTAAACGCCATCACTTTGAACGCGGCGACCAGGCACGGGGCTAGGTTCTTCGGTTTGTTGGTGGCATCGCCTCTGCTGGCAGTGGATTTCATCGGCATTTCCGGCGTGCTCGTGTTAAGCGCGGTGTTCCAATTTGCAGGAACATTTCAGATGACAAGTGTCCGCACGGCGTCCAGAGGCGAGAGCGCGCCTGAGCATGGGCTGGCGCGGAGCATGGTCGATGGCCTGGTGTATATCTACACGAACAAGACCATCGCGATTTTCATACTCTTGGTGGCGTTTCACTGCGCACTGGTGATGTCGAACGACTCGCTGCTGCCGGTGTTCTCCAGAGAGGAATTGGGGGCAAGCGACGGGTCGATACTAGGTTATCTGGTGATGGCGTTCGGTGTCGGTTCGCTGTTCGGAACCCTCTTCATGGCGGGAGTTCGCAACGAACGGCTAAAAGGTCAAATGCTGATTTGGACGGGCATTTTGAGCGGCGTCACGCCCGTGCTGTTCGCGTTCAGCTTCAACGTGCCTTTGGCTCTGCTGGCTTCGGCAGGCATGGGCGCTTCACAGTCTGTTTTCATGGCGCTGACCAGCACTTACATCCAGTCAGTCGTGCCCGACCGCATAAGGGGGCGGATTTCCAGCCTCTACATACTCCACGCTGGCGGCGTGATGGCCTTCGCGAACCTGGTGTACGGGTTCATGGCGGATACTCTGTCCGCGCCTCCGATACTTTTTGTGACAGGTGTGATGTTTGTGGCGGTGGTGTTGAGCCTAGCGTTGGGACAGGCGGATCTTCGTCGCATGTATCGGACCGGATGGGTGGCTCCTACCCAAGTAGGCGTGGGGGCTGACTGAACATGGTGAGAAAAGCGATCATACCGGTCGCAGGATTAGGCACCCGATTTCTTCCGGTGACCAAATCGATACCGAAAAACATGATTCCTGTCCTGGATCATCCAGCGTTGCACTACGCGGTGGCCGAGGCGGCGGAGGCCGGCATTCGCGATATAATGTTCGTGGTATCTAAGAACCAGGAGACGGTTGAGAGGTATTTTCAAAACAATGCGGAGCTTGAGGATGCTCTGGACAGCCGAGGAAACACGTCGAGGGCCGATGAGATGCGGGCTATCGCTCGAATGGTCAACGTGTCCACGGTTCTTCAAGAACAGCAACTGGGGCTGGGCCACGCTGTTTTGATGGCCAGGGAAATAATCGGAGATGAACCCTTCGCGGTGTTTTTGCCCGACGACATAATCTGGGGCGCAATGCCGACCATCGGCTCGATGATTGAACAGTACCGCGAGCACGGCTCTAACGTGATCGCGGTCAAGGATGTTCCAGATTCTGCGGTTCCGTTCCTGGGCATCGTCGACGGCCGTCCGGTGTCTGACAGCGAGTATGTGTTGTCGGGAATGGTCGAAAAACCAAGCCTCGAGAACGCTCCCTCCAATCTCGCGATAATTGGCCGGTACGTGCTGTCGCCTGAGATATTTGACATTCTGGAGCGGGTCGAACCGGGCGCGGTTGGCGAAATTCAACTAACCGACGCCATCAAAGTGATGATGGAAAACCCCGGCGTCCGAGCCTACAGGTTCCCTGGGCGACACTTCGACGTCGGCACACCGGCGGGACTCTTGAAGGCGTCGATTCACGCCGCCCTCCAACGGGACGAGATGAAAGATGACATCGTTGAATGGATGAAATTGGCAATCGCTGAGCACGGACGCTAGAAGCACACGGGACACGCCAAGGAGGCATTCGTCATGGACAAGGCTCTAAACGGAATCCGAATAATCGACCTGACACAGTTTGAAGCAGGCACCTCCTGCACACAGATGATGGCCTGGCTGGGGGCAGACGTCATCAAGATTGAAGAGCCGACCAGAGGCGATCCTGGCCGCTCTGTTCAGAGCGTTCCTGGCGACATGGACTCCTCATATTTTTTGAACCTCAACAACAATAAGCGCAGCGTGGGATTGAACCTCAAAACCGACGAGGGCCGGGAGATATTTTTCGAGTTGGTCAAACAGGGCGACATTGTCGCTGAAAATCTTGCGCCCGGCGCTTTGGAACGGCTGGGTCTGGGCTACGATGTGCTGAAAGGGGTCAACCCCAAAATTATTCTGGCGCGAATCAAAGGGTTCGGAACCTATGGCCCGTACAGCCACATAAAGAGTTTCGACCCTGTGGCCCAGGCCGCTGGCGGCGCTTTGTGCGCTACAGGTGATCCGGGCGGCCCTCCCGTCCGCCCAGGAATTACCATAGGCGACACCGGCACCGGAATGCACACGGTGATCGGCATCCTTGCCGCGCTTTGGCAGAGGCAGACCACTGGCAAAGGGCAGGTGGTGGAAGTGTCGATGCAGGACGCCGTAGTGAACTTCTCCCGTATCTGGATGAACTCGTTCAACGAAACCAAAGTGTCTCCTCCTCGCCGCGGCAATGGTTGGGGCGGTAGGGCAGGAGTCGGGACTTTCAAGTCTGCGCCCGGCGGGCCGGACGATTATATATACCTGACGGCGATGGCCCGTCGAGGTCGTATGTGGACCGCGATGCTCACCACCATAGGCCGAGAAGAGCTGCTCGAAGACCCAATATACGCGGACCCGTCCGACCACCCCGAAGCGTCAGCAGAGATCAACGCAATGATTGAAGAGTGGACGATGAAGCACACCAAGCAAGAAGGCATGCGGATTCTCGGCGAAGCAGGGGTTCCTTGCAGCGCCACGTTCAACGCCGAGGATATCTACTACGACGAACACCTGCGCGAACGAGAGATGATCGTCACGATAGATCATCCAGAGCGCGGCGAGTTCATGGTTCCGGGATGCCCTGTGAAGCTGTCCGACTCTCCGGTGACGGTCACTCCCGCGCCTCTGTTAGGAGCGCATACTGCCGAGGTTTTGAGCGAATTCGCAGGTATTGACGATGCGAGGCTGGCCGAACTTCGGGATGCGAGCGTGGTGTAAGTTTGTAGATCGGGATGTTTGGGAAGTCTGGGTCGATGAACCATAAAAAGCGGGTTCTCGTCATAGGCACGTCTGTCGGCGCCGGAGACGTGCCGCCTCTACAAGCCCTCGTGACCGGACTGATCGAAAGAGGGAACGATGTCTTGTTCATCGGGGACCAGCGTCTGATTGAGGTGACCCGAGGTGTTTGACTGAGCATTCAACCTCTGCCTCCCGAGTTGGAAATGTTCAGTTACCTAGACCGATGGCGCCGGAGTGTCGGGAAACTGCAAGAATCGAGGTTGTTTTTGCTCGATTGGGGCGACGCAGTATTCGACAATTGCGTTGCCACCTTGTCCGATTTCAGACCTCACGTCGTGGTTTGTAGTTTACTTACAACACTGTATTTAGGCACGATTGTGCGTGAGAAACTCGGAACGGCTCTATGCTGCCTGAACGGGTCGTATTATTTCGGGCCTGGATCACGAGCGCTTTCGATCAGGATTTCGCTGTCGCAGATGACCCGTTCGTCTCAGAAGCAATGGTGTTGTTCGGGCAAGTTGATCTCGCAATTCATGGAACAGATCCACAGTTCGATCCGCCGCCTGATCCAAAACCAGACAACCATTATTGGGTAGGTCCATTGCCGTGGGAGCCGCGGCAGGATCGCCCTCAATATCTAGACGAAAGCGGTGATCCGTGGGCGTAGGTGTCGCTCAGCCTTGTCCGGCAATCGGGCGAGCAACGCCTCGCACAGATTGCAATGAACGTATTGTCGGATTACCCGGTTCGGACGCTCTTGACCCGAGGAGATGCCCGAGTCAAGATGAGTTTGAATCGATTCCGGCCAACGCGCGCATCGAGCAGTACGTTCCACATTCCGAAGTTCTTAAACAGGCAGCATTATCTGTCAATCACGCCGGCCACGGTATTGTTTCCAAGTCCTTGTACTGTGGAGTGCCAATGCCGCTGGTTCCGATGGGTCGAGATCAACCAGGAGTGGCTGCCAGAGCAGAGGCACTGGGATTCACTAGTGTTGCCCACCGAGATCATCTGCCTGAGGACGCGAAGCGGTCAGCAATAAGCGAAGTTCCGCAAAACCCAAAATACATGGACAACTCTCGGTCGTACGATGAGCGGCTGCAGGCCCGAAACTCTGTCGCTGACGCGTGCGCTCTCATCGAGGAGATACAGCGGGCAATGCCAACTTGCGGCAAGAAATTGGAAACGGTCGATAGACTCTGAAACTTGAATCGCCGGGCTTCGAGATCAGACCGTCGTGTAAATTTCGATAATTCGTTACACCAATGCGAACTATGAAAGCGGATGGGGATTAAACTGCGTCGTCGGTCAGCCGACGGATTCTCAGTTGACAAATGAATAATGCTATATCTGTTCCAGAGGAGTTGTATCGAGAAGCAAAATCGCAGACTGAAGCCGTCGGGATAACCGTTGATGAATTTGCTATCGAAGCGATCCAAGCTCGTGTCGATAGGCGGCAGATTGACACTGATGAAGTGACTGAAATATTAAATAATATTTACACGGAGTTGCCACCTACACTCGATCCCATATTAAGTGAGATGCAATTTAGGTCTCTCGAAAAAGAAGACTAGTAGATCGAACGTCATCTAATACCGCGTCAATCAGGCGCCATTTCACGAATGGAACATCACCTTGATGGCCCCTGAATTTCGTTTGTCGTTAGCGGCCTCAAACGCGGCGTTGATTTCTGATAGGGGCTAGTGGGTCGTTATGATGGGATCGGCATTCACCTTGCCATTGGCCAGTACGTTCAGGGCCGTTCGATACGCCGAGAATCCATGCCAAGACGAGTAGCTGTTCGACCACTCGATTCGCGGTTCTTTCCGCATGGCGATGGCGGCGTTGATTTCCACAGGCTCTGAGAACAGACCCAACACGCTGATCGCGCCCCCGTTGCGCGACATGTCGGTGGCCTGACTCATCGTTGGGGCCGAACCTCCGACCGTCTCGAACACCGAGTCTGCGCCGTTGCCGTCGGTGATCTCCATGACTGCCTCCACAGGGTCGTGTTTGGGGTTCGCAACAACGAGGTCGGTGGCTCCGGCCTCCATCGCGATTTTCAACTGCTCATGGCGCGTCCAGACCATCACGACTCGGCCCGCGCCATAGGTCTTCGTCAACTGGCCGAGAGTGAAGCCGATTGCGCCAGTTCCCAGAACCACAACCGTGTCCGTGGGGTCAACGGGTGTCCGGTTCAACGCGTGGGCTCCGCAGGCGTAGCAATCGAGGATGGCGGCGGCATCGTAGGACATGTGGTCGGGCAGGGGATAGCAGTTTTCGGCGACGCAGACGTCGTATTCAGAGAATCCGTGGCTGGGTTGCCGTTCCCAGTGCCGGAATCCTCTTATCGGACAGATGTGGTACTGACCCTGTTTGCAGAACCATCAATCGCCGCACCCCAGAAGATGCTCGGCCTCAATTCCAACAAGTTGTCCGATCGTGAGATTGGTTACACCATCATCCAGGGCAACGATTTCGCCCGCAAGCTCGTGGCCTCGCTCGTGAGGTTCCATCAGGGAGGA
>DCAW01000138.1:653-3227 GCA_002313895.1 Dehalococcoidia bacterium UBA1123 | reverse complement strand
GGCGTCGTGAGGCGTGAACGGGACGTAGTACGCTTCGGCCAAGGCGGCTATCCGACGCAACTCACTGATGCCCCCGGTCCATGCGATGTCGGGCATGACGAAATCGGCCAACCTGTCTTGGAGAATCGGCACGAAGTCATAGCGGGTGAACAGTGATTCTCCTACGCTGATAGCAACATTGGAATTCTCTCGGAATTCTTTGAGCGCGTCATAGCTCTCCTGAGGGACCGGCTCCTCAAACCAGATGAGCTTGAACGGTTCCAACTCCCGGGCGGCGGCGATGGCGCTGGCGACATCGAACCGTGCGTGAGCATCAACCATCAACTCGTAATCGTCTCCTAACTCAGACCTCAGGGCGGCAACCCATTCAGCAGCGTAATTGATGGCTGAAGGCGTCAGTTTCTCAACGAGCGATGCTCCTCGAAATGGGCCTGACTGGATAGCCATTGATAGGAATGGGTCGGTCTTTATTGCTCGATATCCGTCCGCTTTGGTCTGGCGGGCCATAGCCACGTTTTCTTCGATTGTCGCGGCCTGTCGGGCATCATGGACGTGGGTGTACAGCGGCACATGGTCGCGGACGGGGGCCCCCAACAACTGGTAAACAGGCACACCCAGCGCCTTGCCTTTGATGTCCCACAGCGCGATGTCGATACCACTGATGACCGCGGAGATCGGACCACGACCGCCGATCCGAAGGTGGCGACGGTATATTAGCTGCCAGATTTCCTCAATATTGGCCGGGTCCTGTCCGATGACCCACGGCTTCACAGACTCGATGCCTTGCTGAATCAGGGTGTTGTTGCCGTACCAAGAACACTCGCCCAGGCCAGTTATGCCCTCGTCGGTGTGAACCTCTACGAACAGCCACGGCAAGTTTTGGATGGGCATGGTTATATAGGTTTTGATGTCGGTGATTTGCATAAACGACCTCAAGTCAGGGATATTCTCAAGCGTATCCTAGTGACGGAGAGCGCGCCCTGGGAGCTGGCCTGTGTGACTCCCTCCGTCGATTACCGGAGTGCCATTGACGATCACGTATTCGATGCCGATGGGGAACTGTTTGGGTTCGGTTCTTGTTGCCGGCGCGCTGACCGTTTTGGCGTCAAATATGGTAATGTCGGCCTTCATCCCATCCCTCAAGATGCCCCGGTCGCTGAGACCGAGTCTTTGGGCGGGGAATGAAGTCATCTTGCGAATGGCATTTGGCAGGGAAATCTGACGTTCTTCGCGAACGTACTCGGCCAGGATTACCGGGAAGCACCCGTAGGTGCGGGGGCTAGGAAAGTCGCCTAACAGGACTGCGTCGGAGCCGACCATTGACAACGGATGAGTGACGAACGCAGGGAGGGTTTTGGCGTTCAGTCCTTCTGCCACATAACAGACCTGCAAGTCTTCGGCCAGCAAAAGGTCGCACAGCGCATCGACAGGATGCTGGCCCATCATCTCCGCAATTTCCGCAACTGAACGGCCCTCGTACTTGTGGTTTTCTGGTCGTTTGAAGTAGGTTAGCCACATATCATGCCAGGTCGGGGCGCGAGGAACGACTTCGCTTCGTAGACGTTCGCGGGCCTCCGCCGACGCCAGAGCCACCTTCATCTGTTCAGGCGTTCCCTCGTGAATCCAATCTGGGAACACAATCAGAATGCGGGTGCTGCCCAGGCTATAAGGGTAGCTGTCGAACGTAATGTCCTGGCCGGCTTCAGCGCGGTCCTCGATCAGTTGCAACAATTGAGCGCCTCCCCCCGTGCTGGGAGACCGCTGGTAGAAATGAGTGATGTGGACTGGGATGCCGCTGCGGTTGCCAATATCGATGGCTTCCTGAAACGGATCAATAAACATATCGCCCATCTTGTATCGAACGTGCGTGTGATAAATTCCTCCGAGATCGGCGACCTGTTTTGACAACTCGACAAGCTCGTCCGTGTCGGCGTAGTTTCCGGGAGGGTAGTCGAGACCCGTCGACAATCCTACGGCGCCTTCCTCCATCGCCTCTCGAATGATGGCTTTCATGTTTGCGATGTCTGCCGGTGTCGCAGGAGTGGAGTCCCAACCGATGGCGTCGATTCGCACCGGCGAATTCCCGAGAATGTAGGCGATGTTGACCGCGGCCTTCCTGTCAAACATACTCAGGTATTGCTCGACCGTTGACCAGGTTCCCGGCAACGGAGGGTTGCCGTCAAGGCCGGAGTTCAGTTCGACGAATCGCTTGAAGTCTTCCTGGGAGCGGAATGGGGCGTATGAGTTGCCGTCGACACCGATAAGCTCGGTAGTGATGCCCTGGCGGACCTTTGGTTCGTGATGAGGCTCGGCCAGCAACACCAGGCCTGAATGGGCGTGCATGTCGATAAATCCTGGAGACACGATTCGACTTGTGGCGTCGATCTTACGGGCGGCGTCGACGCCCTCGGTCGATCCTCGGATTATCGTGACCGTGTCCTCCTCCACACCCACCGACCCGTAAAATCCAGGATTGCCAGTGCCGTCGATAATGAACCCGTTTTCAATTAGCAAATCCAGCATTGCCGAAGCCTCCTCAACGTTGATGATGCGCCACAGATTGTACACCCATTC
>DCAW01000138.1:0-246 GCA_002313895.1 Dehalococcoidia bacterium UBA1123 | reverse complement strand
ACACTTGATCGTGGATTCTTATGCTGTGATCGTCGACTTGTGGTGGATGTTCTAATTCGTCGCTTGATATAATCGAATGGGAACATGCGAACAATCCATCGTTCAGCGCGCGAAACGCTGTGAATAACTGAGAAAATAAGCAGGTAATTTTGGCAAGTTCAAGGCAAGCGCTAACTTGTCTGGATGCTGCCTCGTTATAACTTATAGAATCCCGGGCAATCCGAAAGGTCTTAATACATGCAGGAC
>DCAW01000015.1:589-3600 GCA_002313895.1 Dehalococcoidia bacterium UBA1123 | reverse complement strand
TCACTTGTGCTCCTTCCCAGAGGTCATCTTATGCCTCTGGGAAAGAGCACGCTCTATCTGCAATTGGTCTCCATTAATCCCAGGTCCAGATGTGTCCCAATGTCGCTGAAGTTCTACAATGGCAAATGTCGGCCAGGTGGCCTTAATCGGCCGCCGGGGCTCGGACGACATACGCCTCCGCAGGTATGCCCCTGCCATACAGGCTCCGTAACGGATGCCCGATGAAGCTGAATGCCATCGTCGCGACGAAGAGAATTCCGCCAACCCCAAGCACTAGGGAAGCAGTGATCCCATCGATACTTGCCAGCGTTCCGTTGATGAGGTTGAAGCTCGCCATAAATCCTAGAATATGCCAAGTATAAACACTCATGAGTCGACCGCGAATTGCATCCGGAGCTATAGCCTGAAGCATTCCGCCGCCGATGAGCATAAAGCCTGACTGGGATGCTCCCATGCCCGCCACGGCTAGAATGGCCAGCGGCAGGTTCGGGGAAAAAGCTAGGGCAATCGGAGTGATCCCACTGAGGACGCCCGTCCACAAGAAAAGACGTCCCCGGATACGGTCGCTCGTCACCCCGGCAAGCGCCATCGACGTCAGCAGGGCGGGGAAACCGAATGCCACCATCAGGATTCCAAAGCCGGACAGAACTTCGGATTCGGGGTTCATGCCCAGCTTATCGACTGCCACGGCGGGGAACAAGGACTCGAAGGACATGACCATGGCACAGTGGGCAACTACCAACAGGATGATGGAGAGGAGCAAAGGGTGGCGGTACATGTAGCTCAACCCTTTCAGCGAGTCGCGAGCGATCACGCCCATTCCGCTTCCTTCTCCGACCACACCCGTGGAGTCGGTGCGGATTCTCAAAGTGAAGCCCACCGCCATGACGTACAGGAGCACGGACAGAAAGAACACGTAGCTCTGATTATCGTCGAGCCAGGGGTCGGTGACCCAGAGCATTACGAGCATTATGAGCGGCCCCAAGAACCGAGAGCCCTGCAATGTAGCCGATTGCAAGGCAACTCCATTGAACAGGCGCTCGGGAGGTACGGTGTTGGCGAGCAGAGCCGATGCGGCAGGCATCTGAATCGACCTCGCGCTTCCGTTCACGACAGCCAACAGCACAAGGTGCCAAGCTTCGATAGCCCCGAATACGACGAGAAACGCCAACAGCAAATTGTGAGCCAGGTTGACTCCGAAGGACCACAACATGACAGCCCGCCGGTCGAAACGGTCTGCCAGGTATCCGGCCAGAGGTGATATCAGGACCGAGGGGATCATGGCGGCGAAGGTGACCAGGCCTGTCCACAGGTCGGATCCGGTGAGGCTTTTCGCCAGAGCGCCCCGCGCTACTATCAGCGCCCATGCTGAGGACTGCGAGCACATCGAGGCGTACCAGAGCTTACGGTAATCAGAGTATTGTAGAGCAGGCAGGAACCGATCGTTCAGGAAACGCCCCGCCCGAGCCACGATGAACTCGTTTCTCTCCATTCGCCACCTATTCTCAGCCGGAGGTTCCAGGTCCAAGTTGCCCACACCCGAATATGCAACGCAACGCGCATGCAGCGGACGATAACAGGAGCGTCGGATCTGATCAACCGCCAGCCATCTCATACTGTAGGCTTTGAGCGCCAATCGCACAAGGCACGGCGAAGATGAGCAGGCTGGTTTCTATCTTAGGTGACGAAGCCGGACGCGATGATTTTGCCTCTTTAGAGAGAGTCATCGAAGAATTAGGGGAACACGACTCCATCGGTGACGATGCCGGCCCCGCTGATCCCTGACGGGCCCTGTGTGCGATGCAGGGTGAAGATTCGTGCTCACTGTCCATTGCAGTCTCCTTAGCCAACCACAAGTTTTTTGACTCTGGTGGGCAGATTAAGGAGGTTCAGACTCAGACAATACAGCGCAGATGACTATACAATCAACAACTCAGAGAGCTCGCAGAATCAACACGTAATCTCCATTAACTTTCTGTCCCAAAGTCGCTGAATGCCTACAGACCGACTTGGCGATTCAAGAGGCGCGCCAAATTGCCGGTTCGATCAAGCCTCACGTTCGGAGCTGATAGCCAGATCATCCTGGAAAGTCTTGGCTACTCCAAGGCTGAAAACAGGTCGATGGTCCAACGTCGAATTACCGCAAACACACTTCTTCAGGACAGTTAACCAAAGGAAGTCCTTTGGAAATCACCAACGTCAAAGTGGATACGTTCAACAGGAAGTTGTATTTCACCTGCCTTGGCGTGTCCCATGAATCCCCCGAGCGTGCCTGTTTAAAAAGGACGTAGGCCCCTTCAGTTTCGGGACCTCTGGAACTTCCCCTTGTTCAACCCCCTGGCCGGATGCCACGTTGTATTCCAGTTCACAAGAGGTCGACGAATGTCACATTATTTGGTGGCAAGGGGCGTTGATCCGTCAATGATGAAACGTCACCTCGCCATGCTGAGCGGCAACGAAGTATCTGATCCTAACGATGATAACGGATGTCCCACCGGCGACCAGATACTTCGTTGCGATTTCAAAATGGCGAATCCTAACACCGCGTAACCGGTCACCCGAACTCCGGTGTGGCTCAGAGAGCTCACAGACGTTGGCGCTCTGAAAAACCCGCATCCACTTCATGCCAGTGGGTAATGGATGGTTCGCCTACGCGCCAACAGAGATAGACCTCGCGGCCGCCCCTTATGGAGGTGAAGTCGACAATCCCCTGCTCCACATCCCTGAGCACGATCCCGCTCTCCAGGATGGTGTAGGCACGTTCGTCCATACCATCCTGGGCCTCATGCAGGGCCCTGGTGGCTTCCTCAAGCGCTCCCTCCGCCTTACCTCCACCATTGGACTGCATCCGATTCACGAGCGACTGGACCTTCTCCCTGGCACCGGTCAGTTGTTCCTTAAGCGGCTCGATGGTGTCGAAGGTCTCCTGGAGCCAGGGCACCATCGCCTGGGCCTCTTCCAACGTAAAATAGCGGTTCGTCATCGTTGACCTGCCCCCAATATTCGTACCA
>DCAW01000015.1:0-199 GCA_002313895.1 Dehalococcoidia bacterium UBA1123 | reverse complement strand
CGAGGCGAAAATCCAGGCGTCCACCGCACCGCGTGTGGGTCTCTTGTATCCGGGCAGAGGCTATCGCCCGGACCTAGGCCTTGAGAATCTCTCGCTCGGACAGGACTTTCTCCATTCAGGGCTTCATGCCCATGTCGTGGGCCAGGTACACCATCTTCTTGCCGCCCTCGCCCAGGAACCTCTTCACCTCGTACCGCCC
>DCAW01000167.1:15878-21054 GCA_002313895.1 Dehalococcoidia bacterium UBA1123 | reverse complement strand
CTGGGTGGAATCCTGGCGGAGTTGGCAAGGATCGGGTGGGCGTTGGCTGTTGGTTCCTGTCTGATGGTGGCTGGCGAGGTTTGGCTGCTACTCACAACAGTGTGGAGAATAGGCGTGGTTCATGAATCCGATGTCAGCTAGACAACGCTCGACGCTGGCAAGTGATAGAATCGTCTTTATCATCTCAAAAACAGCCATGAACCACACGAGAACAAAGCGTGAGGAGACCAGTTTTGGCGGTAACACAGCTTGATATAACCAGTCGAACCCCATTCGCCGATGGAGAGTCCTTCGGAGACGTGGGGCCCTACAATCTCCTGGAAGGCACAGCCCACTTTACCGTGGACCCTGAACACCCCAGAAACGAGGCTATAAACGACCTGGAACTTGCACCCAGAGATTCCAATGGTCAAGTGCGGTTCTCTGCGGACTTCGCGATGCTTCAGCCAGCAGACCCGGACAAGGGCAATCGTCGAATTCTCTTCGACGTTGTGAATCGCGGGCGCAAGACTGCGTTCGGCCTCAACAGCAGTCCACGAAACACTGACCCCGGTGCTCCTCCGGACCCTGGAAATGGGTTCCTGATGCGACACGGGTTCACGGTCGTTTGGTGTGGATGGCAGGCCGATGTGCCCTTCGACCCCAATCTCATCGGGTTGCAGGCCCCCGACGCCCTCGGTCCCGATGGAGAGCCGCTGACCGGACGGATGCTCTGCCAGTTCCAGTCCAACGAGACGACCAACCTGTTCCTGCTGGCAGACCGGCAGCACGATCCCCATCCGCCGGTGGACATCGACGATCCCAACTCTACGCTCACAGTTCGAGACCACCCCAACGGCCCGGCCACGGAGATTTCACGAGACAAATTCTCTTTCGTTCGTGTTGAGGACGAGCAGATCGAACCTGAGCCTAATCACATACACATGCCATCGGGATTTGAGGCCGGGAGAATCTACCAACTGGTCTATAACACCAAAGGCAGCGCCATTGTCGGTCTGGGCATGGCGTCGGTCAGAGATATAAACTCCTTCCTTAAGTACGGTTCTGAAGAGGCAGGCAACCCCTGCGCGGATAACATCGACTACGCATATGCTCTCGGAATTTCTCAGAGCGGTCGATTCCTGCGCTCGTACCTGTTCACCGGGCTGAACGAGGACGAGGAGAACCGCATGGCTCTGGATGGCATAATCCCACATGTGGCGGGCGGGATGCGTGGAGAGTTCAATCTACGATTCGGCCAGCCCTCCAAGGACGTGTGTTTCATCATCCCCGAGCTATTCCCATTCACCGACACCGAGCAGACCGACTCGATTACCGGCGAGACTGGCTCCATTTTGGCGAAACTGGAAGAGCGGGACAATCAAGTTCCCAAAGTGATGTTCATGAACACATCGGCGGAGTACTGGCGAGGCGACGCCGCGCTGATTCACACCAACCTTGAGTCGATGAATGACGCAGACGAGTCCGAGAACGTCCGTCGGTACCATTTCGCAGGCACGATGCACGGCTCCGGCAACTTCCCTCCCGAAACCATCCGAGTGATGGACGGTCTCAAAGGGCAATTGCCCTACAACTCAGTGGACTACTCGCCTCTCATGAGGGCCGCTCTGATAAATCTGGACCGGTGGGTGAGCGGCGAGGCTCCCGCGCCCGACAGCCTGCACCCCAGCCTGGATAAGGGAACGTCTGTGGAGTCCCGAACACTGAAGCAAAAGTTCGACAGGATTCCTGGCGTGGACTCTCCGCCTGCCGTAACACGGGCCATGAATCTCGACTTCGGCCCCGAGGTTGCCCAAGGCCGGACGCTGAATCTCCCTCCAGAGCACGGCGACGAGTATCCTGCGCTGGTGTCCGATGTGGACGAGGACTGCAACGAGACCGGCGGCATCCGCTTGCCAGACCTCACGGTCCCTCTGGCGACCTACACCGGTTGGAACCTGCGACACCCCGACAACGGCAACCCTGGCCTGGTTATCGGCATCACAGGCGGGCTTGCGGGGTGGACTCTCCCCTTCGCTGTAACAAAGGGCCAGCGAGAGGCCGCCGAAGACCCGCGCATGTCTATCGAAGAACGCTACGAGTCCAGGGACGACTACCTCCAGCAGGCGCTAAAGGCCGCAACACAACTGGTGGAGGACGGCTACATGCTCGAGGAGGATATCGAGGGAACACAGGAAAAGGCGGCGGCAAAGTACGACTACTGGACCAACGGTCACAAGTCGTAGGGTTCTGCCCTTCGGCATCTCGCTATGGTGGTGGAATCGAAAACCTCCCATTGGGTCGGAAGGCGCGGTATTCTGGGCATTCTGGATGAACTGGAGGTGTCAGGCGGGGATGGTCACTCCATCTACCTGACGCCCGGAGCATCGGATATTTCTCGTTTCCTGCCCGAAGAGGAACCGTGGAAATCACAGGCTGAGATTGTAATGGAACAGTTTCGGGAGTCCGAAACGGGCGTCGCGTTGTTTCTCACCCAGGACAAAATCGTCGCGATCATGCCTCCGTTCCCCTTGTCTGTCGATACGCTGGCTGACGATTTGACGACGACACCATTGCGTCAGTTGCTGGATGCTGACCTTCTGATAGGCGTGGTCATGCTTCGGCTTGGACGTTACGGCATCGGAGTCCTGCGAGGAGATTCTCTCATCGCTTCCAAAACGGCGACTCGACACGTCAAGAACCGCCACCGAGCCGGAGGCCAGTCCCAACGACGCTTCGAGCGCAGCCGAGAGCGTCTCGTTCGCGAAATCTACGACAAGGCATGCGAGGTGGCCCAGGACGTTATCTCTCCCCATCTAAAAGAACTTGATTACGTGATGCTGGGCGGAGAGCGTCACACCGTCAACAGCTTCGTGAAGCGATGCCGCTTTTTACAAGACCTGAGCTACAAAACTCTCAATCGCCGAGTCGCAGTGGACCAACCCAACCACAAAGCCCTGGAGTCGATACACCGCGAGGTGTGGAAGAGCCGGGTTGTGACGTTTGAATAGCACAACAAGTAAGCATACGCGCAATAGCTGTTGCTGAAAGCTGAACGCTGACAGCTATTGCGCCGTGTAACCGCCATCCACCACCAGCGGAGTTCCGGTGACGAAGCCCGACTCATCGGACGCCAGATACAGCGCGGCGTAGGCTATCTCTTCAGGCTGGCCGAGGCGACCTATCGGGTGCAATGTCTCAAGGCGACGCAGAGCCTCGGCGTCTTTGGTCAGGGCGCTGGTGAGGTCGGTCTCCACGTAGCCAGGGCAGATGCAGTTGACGCGGACGTTCTTGGATGCCGAGTCTATGGCGAGGTTGCGGGTGAACTGCAACACTCCGCCCTTGGAAGGGTTGTACGGGTTGAACCCACCTCCCATGCCCACGGGGTAGCCCACCAAACCCATGATCGACGACAGGTTTATGATCGAGCCACCTCCCGACTTCGCCATCTCCGGCATGGCGTGCCATGAGACCATGTACGTTCCCTTGAGGTTCACATCTATAACCTTGTCCCAGACCTCCTCAGGAGAGGAGCCTTTGGGCATGGCGTTTCGAGCGCTGACACCCGCGCTGTTCACCAGAACGTCCAGCTTCCCGAACTTTTCGACCGTTGCCGACACCATGTTCTGGGCGTCGTCTCCCACAGAAACGTCTCCTGAGATTGCGATGGCATCGCCGCCATGGGATGTGACGAACTGCGTCGTCGCCTGAGCCCGTTCCAGGCTGATGTCAGACACCGCCACCCTGGCCCCTTCGCGCGCGAACATCTCCGCGCAGGCCCGTCCTATGCCTGAGCCTCCGCCGGTTATCAGCGCAACCTTGCTTTCGAGACGCATCAATCCCTCCTCATGTGTTGACCTGACAGTAGTTCACAGCCATCAGCCTGACACCTGATAACCCAATGACTTGATACCTCGCCCACCCCTTGGGCTGCCAGATGGAGCGATGCTATCATAATCCTCGAAACACCGACGACGTTGAGTTGCGCGACCGGAGGAAATCCTTGCCCGTCGAATGTCCTAACTGCGGAGCGGCTAATCCCGACACCGCCCTCTACTGCCGAAACTGCGGTCAGTTGATGGAGCCTCCAGAGCTTTTCGAACAGCCCGACGCAGCCCCGGAAATCGAGGAGTTGGGAGTTATGGCAGGGCGCCTCCCGCGCCTTATCGCAGCGATTGTGGACCGCGCGACGCTTGTTGCCCCATTGTTTTTGCTTCTGATCTTCGCGCCCATCGCAATGTTGGTAGCCTATCTGGCGGCATGGTTCCTGGTTCAGGCCACGTTCCTCACCATAAACGGACAGACCGTGGGCAAGATGATTTTCAGCATCCGCATCGTCAAAGTTGGGACTGGACGCAACGGCGGATTCGTTCCCAACGTTCTTCTAAGATTAGTGCTGAACGGCGCGCTGGGACTGATCCCCTTCTACTCAGTGGTGGACGCTCTATTTATTGTCCGGTCAGACCGGCGCTGCATCCACGACTTGATCGCAGGCACAGTGGTCGTGAAGTCTCAGCGTTCAGGCTAAGGCTCGACGGCTCTCACATGCCCATGTCGTTTTGTGGGGTATCCAGCATAATCAGAAGAACACCCTTCGATTACTCACAGGATGTTGAGACTGCTTATGGTTACACCGTTAGATTTTGGAGCTGCGACTGGCAAGTTTGCAGGCAGCTATGCAATACGTCTTGGACGCGATGCGCTAAATCGTCGAAGGCTCTCGTACGCGTACGATAAGGCAGCGTCTGCCGTTCGCACTGGCTACGAATAGCGCGGCATCCATCCACAGGACGATACGTTTGAGTCCTGGCGAAGCATATCCCGTTTGCTCAACTCAGAAGAATGCGGAGAGTCGTTCTCTATCCGGTGAAGCGCAGACGCATTCCAGTCGCCATACAGACAAACGGAACGCTCTGTTCAATCGCTCCCCTTAACAAAGATATGGACCGGTCAGACAAGAATACACGGTCAAAACTGACATGATGGTTGCATGTTTCTGCCAATATGTTGGCAGTTATAAAATCCGGTACGACAGTCGAGTCAATCATGAAGGCGTCAAAGTATGCCGCTCATAGCGCTAAGAAACATGAACTCGGAGTGATGGAAGAGCAACGACTGAGGCGTAAAATCGCTCCTGTTGCGCCGTCACTCCGAAGATTCGTGCTAAGTTTCGAGGGCTACGCGGATTGAGCAGACT
>DCAW01000167.1:9678-15528 GCA_002313895.1 Dehalococcoidia bacterium UBA1123 | reverse complement strand
TTGTTGGCCCTCCACAAAAAGTATTTTTCGTATGCGGTGACCTAGTCATCGGAGGTCAGTACAGTAACGTTGCGGTTGGACATCTTTTCGGTCAGAGCGTCCAACGCCAGCATGCCGTCGAAGTATGCGGCCATCAGCCCCAGCACCACGCAGTCGGGAGTCCCCGCCTCCATCATGTCCAGCGCGTCACTGCAATCGCTGGCCTCATAAATGTCGTGGACGTCCCCTTGCAGAATGCCTCGAATATCCTTTCGCTGGGATATAGAATCGTCAATTATTATTACACGAGCCACATCAACCCCCTATGATCGCATACAAAAACTGCTTGCCGTGCTGCGAAAAAGTTCATCACAGGCGCTTAAAACTTCGATTGAATGCCGAGAATTATCGGTCTGTATCAATCGCGCTTATGAACTTTACTGTGGACGCCGTGTTGCCTATATGAGCCTTTCGGCATGCCCGACTAAATGTTGTTTCGCAACCCAAAACAGGTTGAACTGGGTGTCCTCCCAGCCTCATATTGACAAATTGTATTAGCGCTATCGGAGGGATACTGGACATCTGACGTCAGTTTTCCGCCAACTTTTGTCATGCACGAGGATCGAGGGTTCAGGTATCAGGTTGTCAGGGGTCAGGAAACGGCGCGTGACTGTGGAGACAGTTAGCGGTTTGCGAACGCCATTCTGCGGTTGCATCCGAAGAATCTGACGTCAGTTAGGCGACTGCTGGCCTATGCGCGACCAGATGCTTCGCCTCGACTCAGGATGACGATGTTCTCCTGTAACAATTGGCGACAACCGAGTCAGGAGTCTGGATTCGAAAAACCCGTCAGTTCATGGGGATGATCTCGCCCTTTTCGTTGGCCGAGAGCAGGGCCACGAAATCGTAGCCTCGACTACGCAGCTTGTCACTGCCGCCTTCGTTGCGATCCAGGATGGCGATGACCTTGACGACCTGATGGCCTGCCGCCTCCACCGCGTCGATGGCGAGAAACAGGCTGGACGCCGTTGTGCAAGCGTCGTCCACGACGGCGATGCGGGCGTTCTCTCCCAGGTCGGCCATCGGGCCTTCGATGGCGCGTTTGCCGCCGTGTTCCTTGGCCTCTTTGCGAACGATGAGACCAGGCACGGGATGGCCCTCCACATGGCTGACGACGGACACTGAAGACACGATAGGGTCGGCCCCAAGTGTCGGCCCGGCGATGGCCTGAGCGTCGCATTCTTTGAGTATAGGAAGGATGGCCTTGGCGACGTGGTAGCCTGCCTCCGGGTCCAGCGTGATGATCCGCCCGTCGAAGTAGTAGCTGCTGGTCCCTCCGGCGGAGAGTTGGAACTTGCCGAACTGGAGGGCGCCGCGTTTCTTGGCTAATTCCAGGATTATCTCAGATTCCGATTGTTTTGAGTTGGTCATTGGTTCCTCTCGGGGTAGGTTGTGTGGGTTCAGGCCATCAAGTGTCAGGGAGAGTTTTCAGCAATCAGATGTCAGCCGTCAGCTATGCAATGAGTGTCCGACGTTCGACCGGACGCTTTGCGCTCGCCATGTATCACGTTCCCTGACACTTGATGGCCTCGTAATCACGAAACGCCCTCCTGGAAATCCATGCCGATGTGACCGGCGCGTTCCAATTCTGCGTACTCCTCGTTTGAGACATTGAGAAGGGTCTTGTAAACGTACTCGTTGTCCTCCCCCATACGGACGGGGCCGCGCCGGATGGATATGGGCGTCTCGGACATCTTGTACGGAGCGCCCGGATACATATGAGTTCCGGTATCCTCCTGGTAAGCTTCCTCGAAGGCGCCTCGGCTGTTCAGGTGCGGGTCGTCGTAGGCGTCCTTCTGGTCGAAGACTGGGCCTGCCGCAACGCCCACCGCTTGCAACAGTTCCATCACCTCTCTGTTGTCCCATTGAGATGTCCACTCTGCGATGTAATTGTCCAGAGCATCGTGATTTCGGTATCGGCTGATGTGGTCTGTGAAGTCTTCACTCATCGCCCAGTCCGGATAGCCCAGAACCTCGATGAAGGCCCGCCACTCGGTGTCATCGGCAATCGTGATGACGACCCATCGGTCCTCGCCGAGGCATGGATAGCACCCCTGGAGAGCGTCACGGTGGCGATTGCCGATAGTGGAGGCGCTGCGACCGTTCATCGAGTAATCCATGAAGCTCCCGCCCAGAAACGGGATGACGTTCTCGGCCTGGGGAAGCTCGACAAGCTGGCCCTCGCCGGTGCGGTTGCGATGGTGGAGAGCGGCCAGCACAGCGAAGGCACCCTGAGTGCCGCCGGCGGCATCCGCCATCAGCACCGATGTGTTGGTGGTGGGGTCCATGTCTCGATAGCCTCTCTGCAAGCCGTGGCCCACGACGCTCTCCATGTGCAGCCCAAAACCTCGAAAATCTTTGTACCGCCCTGTGCTGCCGTAGGCGGGCATCCTTAGCATGATGATCTCAGGATTCTGCTCTTTGAGCATATTGTAGGATATGCCTAGCTTGTCCATCGTTGCAGGAGGGTTGTTCTCCACAAACACATCGCTGATCTTCGCCAGGCTCTTGAAGATGTCGAGGCCTTCGGGCTTGAGAAGGTCAACGGTCATGCTTCGCTTGTTGCGGGCGTGAGCGTTGAACGCCGGAACCTGGTTCCACGGTCGAGCGCCGGGGACGCGGCCCGGAAGTCCGCCGCCCGTGAGGCCGATACTTCTGATGAGTTCCTCGGAAGGGCGAGGCACGATGCCACGAGTGGGCGGCGGCGGGAATTTGGCGATAGACTCGATGCGGATCACCTCAGCCCCCAGGTCTGCCAGGAACGAGGTGCAGTACGGCCCGGCCCATACCACCGTAATGTCCAGGACTCGAATGCCATCCAGTGGGAGTTTTTGCATGTTATATGACACCCTGCTGTCGTAGGGACACAATTTCGTCGTCAGTGTATCCGAGGTCGATCAACACCTCGCGATTATGCTGCCCCAACATGGGCGCGGGGTGTCGGATGGCCCACGGGGATTTCTCCATGATAAACGGCCTCCCCGGATACCGGAGCGTTCCCGCCTTTGGATGCTCGATCTCGGCGAACGCGCCGCGGTCTATGAAATTGGAGTCATTCTGAAGGTCCTCGATCGTGTTCAGGGGGCCACTGAGGACTCTCGCATCCTGGGCGGCCATCCATATTTCCTGTTTGTTGCGGGAGAGAATCCAAGGGTAGAAAAACTCTTCAAACTCCGCCTTGAGGTCGTCGTCCTGCTGGGCGCCCGGTTGATACCACTTTGGGTCTTTTAGAAACTCCGGCTCGCCTAGCATTTTCACAATTCTTGAGAAGTAAACCCGCCCGCCTGTGAGCTCCACGTAGCCGTCCTTGCACGGATAGAATCCGCCGGGATAGCCACCAGCGCTATTAAGAGACTGACGTTGGCTGACCTCGCCGGTGTACTGATAGGCTATGAGCAATGGCATCCTGCGGTCGATTGAACCTACCTGAGTCTCCATGATGGACACGTCAACCTGCTGGCCGATGTTCTGGAGTCGGGCTGCGAACACGGCTCCCATTGTGGCAACGGCAGCGGTCGCTCCCGCCTGGAACTGGATAACGTCGCCGCCCATCTTGAGAGGCTCACGCTCGGCGACTCCGGTGGTGAACATCTCGCCTCCCATGCCGTAGAAGGCAATCTCCGAGCCTTTGAAGTCGCGATACGGCCCCGACTGCCCGAAGTTGGAGATCGACGTCATCACAATTTCTGAGTTCATGCTTCGTAGGGACTCGTAGTCGAGTCCCAGGCGGGCCATAACTCCAGGCCGGAAGCTCTCGACCACCACGTCAACCTCTCTGACAAGCTGTCGCACAATCTTCTGGCCTTCGGCGGATTTCAGGTTGAGGGTGATACCCCGCTTGTTGGTGTTGAGGTGCAGGAACAGGCCGCTTTTTTCATGATGAGGGTTGTCGTCTGGGAACGGGCCTGACCTTCGGGCCATATCGCCGCCATCGGGACGCTCGACTTTCAGGACTTCCGCGCCGTAGTCGGCCATCAGTTTGGTGCAGTATGGCCCGGAGATGTAGTGGGTGAAGTCCAGGACTCGGATGTCCGATAGGGCCTGTGGTGGAATATGATTCTCTGCCATGACTACACCTGAATCCGGAGCAGGCAGATGGCCCATCCGCACAGTCCGCGACCCCATCTCAAGAATATCTCTTGCGCCTTTGCGTTTCGCGCCTGTATTTCAGGAAGGACCGGGTCGTCGGGGTTGTTTCGGGCGAATTCATCCACCGCGTACCACTTGAGGGTTTCGTAGCGGTCCCAGTCGTCCAAGTTGCTCACCATGGTGTACAGAGGGGTAAGCCCCTCCTCCACACCAATCTGGATGTTGCCATAATGGGTGCTGAATTCATCGCGGCTGAAATCCTCGGTGGTCAGGTATTCTTTCGATGGCTCCTCAGTGAAAAACGGTTCGCCCACCATCACTATACCGCCGGGTTTGGTCATACCTTTCATTGCTCTGAGGGTCCCCCGATGACCGTCGTAAATCCACGACGCGCCTATGCACATCGACAGGTCGAAATTTTTGGTATTTTCCCGGTGATACTCAGCGCCGTTCACGTTGACGAACTCCAGATTGGATCCGGGAACGCGTTGGCGTTTCAACTCCTTGGCGTCCTTCATGAAGTAGGGAGACAGGTCAACGCCCACGCCTCGGATGTCATAAGCTTCGGCCAGCCTCACCAACATCTCCGCCTTGCCGCAGGCGATGTCCAGGGAGGGGCTGCCAGGCTCCAGCCTCATCAGTCCGATAAGCTCCTCCGGCTTGGCAACGCTCGTCGGGTTGCAGACCACGTGAAAGCGATGGGTGATGTCGAAATACTTCCAGCGGTGCATTCCCCATTCGGTCATGCTTTAATGCCTTTCCTGAAAATCTGACTGCCAATTTTATTTCCGCAGACATTATAATCCCCAGGTGAACTCAAACCAACAGGAAGCCGAATGTTGTTATTGGAGATTGAGGATGGCTGACAAAAAGAAAGTGCTGATAACCGGAGCGGCGGGACTGGTGGGCGGCGTTCTGAGGGATGGACTCAAGGACGATTACGAACTCAGCGGCGTGGACCGTGTGGCTATCGAAGGCTTCAACAGCCTGGTAGCCGACACCACTGACCTGGACTCGGTTCTGCCTGCCTACGAAGGCATCGACACCGTGATCGACCTAGCCAGCGTTCCCAGCGACAAGACCCGGTGGGAGGTCGTGCATCAGAACAACCTGACATCGACTCACAATGCTATGGAGGCGTCGAGGCGGGCAGGCGTCAAGCGGCTGATCTTTGCAAGCTCCAACCACGCCACCGGCAACTATGAGGACGACTATCCATACTCGGCCATCGTCACGGGCCAGTACGGAGGCGTTGACCCGGACAACATCCCCTACGTCACCACATCCATGCCTATCCGTCCCGACGGCTCATACGGCATCGGCAAGGTCTTCGGAGAGGCGACGGGACGGCACTTTTCAGACCGTCATGGCCTGTCGGTCATCTGCCTGCGAATCGGAACTCTGAACCGCGAGAGTCGTCCGTTGTCGGTGCGTCACTTCGCCACACTCCTGACTCATCGTGATCTGGTGCATCTGGTCGACCGCAGCATCCAAGCTCCGCTGGAGATAAAATTCGGGATATTCTACGGAGTCTCCAACAACAAGTGGCGCATCTGGGACATCTCGAATTCGAGGGATTCCATCGGCTACAACCCGCAGGACAATTCGGAGGAGTGGCGCGAGAGATAGATCAACGGATGTGTAGAGATCTCTGATCAATCAGTGGTCATGCTATCTGAAGTTGAAACGAATTGTCGGTTTTGTATCAACTTCTTCTGCGGT
>DCAW01000167.1:0-9270 GCA_002313895.1 Dehalococcoidia bacterium UBA1123 | reverse complement strand
GTATGCTCAAAAAGTCGAGTCGGTTGATACCAAAATACTTTGCGCTCAATCCCCTCACGTGTACAGAAACTCCGGGGCGTTCAGGTTTATGGCGGGGATGTCGTCCTTTTCGCGCCAGTAGTCCTGGGTGTGCTGCCACTCCGGTTTGTCGCCCCGCTTCGGTAGGAGAGACATGGCGCGCATAAGATAGCCAGGGTTGAAATTTTCTTGATCGATCCAGGGCAAAAGGTCCATGTCCTCGTCTTCCGGTCGCAGTGTGACACTGACCCGCTTCGAGCCGGATTCTTCCATGTGCGCCAGCAGGCGGCATACGAAATCCGACAGGAGGTCGGCGCGCAGCGTCCAACTGGCACGGAAGTATCCGAACACCCAGAGCAAGTTCGGCACGCCGGTGAACATCATGCCTCGGTAGTTGACGGTTTCGGAGAAGTCGAGAGGCTTGCCGTCGATCGCAAAGTCGATGTCTCCCAACACGCTCATGTTGAAACCGGTGGCGGTTACGATGATATCGGCTTGAAGTTCCTCGCCGGACTTCAGCAGGATGCCATGTTCCGTGAACCTTTCGATCTCGTCGGTGACGACAGACGCTTTGCCAGAAGCGATACCGTGGAAGAGGTCGCCGTCCGGGACGAAGGCTATGCGCTGACGCCAGGGGCGATAGCTGGGCGTGAAATGGCTCTCCATATCGTACTCTGGGCCGAGAATGGAGCGAACGCCGTCGAGCAGTTCCTGCTTCACCTTCTCCGGTTCTTCGAACGAGCGCCGCGTGAATTTGGCCTGGTCGTGCAATATCTTTCGCCGCACAATCTCGTGAATCCACTCTTCGTCTACATCCAGTTCACGCAATGTCTCGGCGAGTTCGATCTTGTTGCGGCCGGGTATGAAATAGGTCGGCGAGCGTTGCAGGACGGTGACGTGCTCGCAGTCAGCAGCGATCGCAGGCACGAGGGTTGCTGTCGTCGCGCCTGATCCGATCACCACGACGTTCTTGCCGGCGTATTCCAGGTCCTCCGGCCACGTCTGTGGATGAACAATATCGCCCTGATACGCCTCCATCCCCGGCCATTCCGGCGTGTAGCCTTCCGAGTGGCGATAGTAACCCTGGCACATCCAGAGGAAGTTTGCAGTGAAGAATCTCTGTTCGCCCGTGTCCGTGCGTGTGGCTGTGATCGTCCAGCGATTATCTACGCTCGACCATTGCGCTGAGGTGATCCTGTGGTTGTATCGGATGTGGCGGTCGAGGTCGTTTTCCTCAATCACGTCACCCATGTACTTTAGGATTTCCTCCGCGGATGCGATTGGAGGCCCTGTCCACGGCTTGAAGCGATAGCCGAATGTGTGGAGGTCGCTGTCGGACCGGATGCCGGGATAGCGGTGCATCCACCACGTCCCGCCGAAGCTGTCGAGTCCATCCAACACGACGAAGCTGGTTCCTGGGCGCTGCTTCGTCAGATGGTAGGCGCCGCCAACGCCGGATATGCCGGCCCCGACGATTAGAACGTCGAACTCCTCGGTTATTGTGGGTTCTACCTCGGTGGTTGTTTCGGATGTTGTCATAGGTAGGCGCTAATCCAGTTCACTTATTCGATTGCTCAATAGTGGTCTGCTTAGATCATTGAGGCCATACTACGCTCTGACTCTGGATGCCGCAATCTAGATTCTATGAGGTCACAGTGATGACGTAATCCTCGCCGTACGGAATCAAAACGAAGGGTATGGTCGTCCGTTTACATTTCGGTCATGTCGGGCAGAGTTGTGATAATGCTGAGGATGCGGTCCAGACCGTCGTTGGTCTTCTGGGCCTGCTTGCATAGCTCCTCAAGCTGGGACTCTTTGCTGACTCCGTGCTCGAAATGGATGTATTCAAAGGTGGGGCCTGCGTCTCGTCTGCGCCCTCGGCTACAGGCTGTTGCATCATCATTCGAGCCAACGCAGGCATGACAGAGACCATCACAGAGTACAGCCCTCTGAAGACCAATTGGTGCTTCGCTGCCGCGTCTGTCAACAGAAAAATATCCTCCAGCGCTAGCAGCATGCAGCAATAACTGTAGAACTTCAGCGACATTGGGCACTTTTGGACCTGGGATTAATGGAGACTATTTGTAGGTAGAGCGAGCTCCTAACAGAGGCATAAGATGTTCTCGGGGAAGGAGCACACGTGACTCACAACACCCAAGGACAAGAATCAGTCTGCTGAAGAACGAAGCCAGGACACTCAACGATTTGTTCGGTAGGTTCGGTTAGCCACTCGCAGGAAATACACCACACAAGAGAAGATCCACATAGTCCTCGAAGGGCATGCAGGGCTGAGATTCAGCACATCAGGCTCGGGCAGCGACAACTCCGACGACCGGGTCTCAGGCAAGGTGGACGGCCTCACTATTGAGCACGGCGAGCCTGCTGCGGAGACGGACCTCGCAACTGCGTGGGGCGTCAACAATACGGTCCTACTTGAGTTAGAGGATCGCATCTACATCACCGAAACAGGCGCGGGCACAGTATCAGTCAGCGATGATTCCGGGAGTGATTTTCAGATCGTTGGCACGCCGGCGGAGTTTATGGAGGAAAACACGAACTTCGACATTTCCGCCGCTTTGCTTCACTTCATCGGCGATGACGACGACGTTGATGACGAAGATTAGAAGCAAAGGACAGATAAAGAAGGAGTCCCACACCAACACTGGCAACCGCGATCAGTGCCGAAATGTGACTGAGTCTTGTTAAATCGATCACTTTAACTGCGGCAGGCAACACATAACGATTACAGGGCCCCTGCAATCCAGGAGGCCTGGATTTGATGAACGGAGTTACAATCGACGAGCGCTCAGTCAATCGACGCAGTCAGCACGGTTGAAGCCGCACTTACACGATGTGAGATGAACTTCGCTCCTTAACTTCGAATTCACCCACCATCCGGGCCGAAGAGGTCGGCTATATCCTGCTCCACCTGGGCTTTTAGTTCGGCCTCATCTCGGAAGCCGAACTCGCGATAGGAGTCTGCCGAGCCGTAGTCCCGTGTACTGATGACCACAGGCATGGGGACCGAGTGGCCGAAGACCAGCGCCTGTTGTTTGGACTCCAGGCGTGCCAACACCGAGCGGAGCTTGCGGCTTCCCGACACACCGGTAAGCACGGCGTCGATGTCGCGCTCGTTGTCAAGCAGGCAGGTGAACTTGGTTCCGATCTGGCTCATCACCTCGTCGTCTATGCCGCTGGGTCGTTGGTCCACCACCAGCAGCGTGACGTTGTACTTCCGCATCTCGCGGGCGATGGTGCCGAAGATGGTCTGGTCGGCGATAGCAGGACTCAGGAACTTGTGGGCCTCCTCGACGGTGATGACCAGAGGGCGCGGACGCTCGGTCTGGTCGCCCATCGCCTGCTCGGTCAGCCGCTGGTAACGGTCATAGATTCGGCGGGTCAGCAGGTTGGCGACCAGGATGTAGGCTGTCAGGTCGCTCCCGTAGCGTCCGAACTCCAACACAACGTGCATGCCGCGCTCGATGTAGTTCAGAATCTGGTTCACCGAATCGTGGCCGCTGTCCTTATCCATGAAATGGTACCGATCCAGCCTCGCTAGCCGACTGTGCAGGGTTGAAAGGGCGCGTTCGTTGACGTTAAGTTCCTGGGCCAACTCTCCCACATCCGAGCCGGTTGGCAGGTCCAGGAAACTTTTCAGCCACTTGCGCCGACCGAATTTGCGTTGGAGAGCGTGGGCCGCATCCGCTGCCACCTCGGACAGGTTGAGGGTGTCCCTGAGCATCTGAACGTCCTCGGGTTCGATCTCCTCATAGCCGATTCGCACTATGTAGTCGGGGCTGAGTCCGCGACGCCGCGAGCTTTCCTCGTCTAGCGAGAACACGGCGACCTTGGAGGGGAACAACTGTTTGAGGCCTTTGACCTCGCGGTTGTCCGACTCGCTGGTGCCTTTCCATCCGTACTCGCCGTGCATGTCGAACACGAGATTGCTGGCGGTCCCGTTCTGGAGGATCCCCAGCAACAGCAGGCGAGTCAGGAACGTCTTGCCTGTGCCGGACTTTCCGAACACCCCGTTGCTGCGCTTGACCAATTCCTCGATGTTCAGGCACAGGCGCGTCTCCATATCCAGAGGGTTGCCGATATAGAAATGGTTCTCGTCCTCCTCTCCAAAGACGATACGGATGTCGTCGTCGGTGGCCGTGCCCACGGCGGAGAAGTGAGGAGGGACGGTCTTGGCAGGCTGTGGGCCGTCGATGCCCGCGATGTTGTCGCCGCCGCCGATGGTCAGCATCGGCTCGACAGTGATGGTCCCATACGCGGCGGTGCCGGAGATAACTTTGGCGATGAAGGGGTTGGACACGTCGGGAGGCGAGGTCACCATTGTTTGATCCATCGCCTTGAGTGCAACTTCAGTCACCACGCCGAAGAATCGCATCCGCTGGCCCTGGATGCTCACGAAGGTGCCGACCTTGATGTCCTCAATGGAGGTCGAGGAGTCCAGCCGCACTTCCATGCCCTCGGTCAGAGAGCCGGAGACGACCATGCCCAGGTTCTGGGAAGAAGTCTGGCCGACCAGAGATTCGGGTTGCATGCTGCCGTTCTGAGTCATGGAGAGAGCCTCCGGAGAATGTTGTTCAGTCGCTGTAACTGGTCTCCCAGGAGCGGCGTTAGCTGCCGCCCCGCCTGTATCAAGAACGATTCGGGGTCTGGATAAGACTCGCTGGCCCGGCGGAGAAACGACGCCAGAACGTCGTCGGTGGCCGCTGTGGGAGCCGATAGCAAGATGGGCACGAACTCCAGCGAACCGGCGAACTCTCTCAACTCATCTCCGTGACACGGATGCACAAATGAGTGGATTCGCGGAGGCAAAGGAGCCAGCCAACGACGCAGGGTCTCGTCGTCTCGATGCCCGACAGTCTGCGCTCGGAATTCGGTGCTCAGCAGTCGGTTAAGCTGGGGATTCTCTTCGTAGATGGCCGCTTCGGAATCCTCGTCGCGCCCGCGCGCTATGGGCCGACGGGTCGAGTCCAGACTGCGAGTTGCGACCTCGAACACTATACCGTACACCACGCCAGTCTCGGACCCGCCGCCGCAGCGCACAAGCGTCCCCAACGGTGGAGCGCCGTAAAGGTCATAACTCTGAGATGTGAACTCGGTGGTCGAGGCCTCGATGACCTCGCCGAGCCGGTGGTTCTTGTCTGTCATAGGTATCAGGAATTGTCCATTCTGAGTCCGCAGACGAAGAATCTAGTCGTAAGCAATACAACAGTTGTCTCACAGTCGACCAGATGCTTTACTCCGTTCAGCATGACAGGTTTTGGTCAATTGTTAAACGGGTGCGGGAACACGAAAATTCACGACCTCAGCCGTGCCATTGTGTAGGAGTCCACGTATAGGCCATCCCGAAAGGCGTGGTTGCGATGCGTGCCTTCGATCTCGAATCGGAACTTTTCGTACAACGAAATGCCCGGCTCGTTGTCAGCATAGACCTGAAGCTTGATGCGCTGGATGTTCAGCCAGTTCTCTGCGAGGTCGATCATTGCATCCATGAGTAAAGCTCCGGCCCTGTCCTTGGAAATCGTCGTGAATGCCCATCCCGAACCCGGCAGAGTGCGCCATGCGACCGACGCCGCAGTGGAGGTTGATCGACCCGACGACACGGCCATCCACTTCGGCCACCAGAACGTGGTCCCGAGGACTGCGATTTTCTGTCCGCTCCTTCCAGAAGTCCAGCGGGGCATAGGGCAGGCCCAGGGTGTTCTTCATCACGCCCGGGCAAGTGGATACTTGATGAAGGTTCTGGTAGTCACCATTCCTGACCGCTCGAACAACGATGTTCATTACGCTCAATCTATCTCTTTATTTAACCGCTTCTTGTTCTGCTCACCCTATGTCTGCCACTTTAGGGGCATGAAGGTAGTTTAGCTGACTGTTCAGTTTTTGGGTCAACCTCAGTATTTCGATTGCGAATCGCAACGATATGTGCGCCGAGTTTGACGAAATAGAATGCGCCTCTGGCGACAACCATATAACTATGAAGATCGCGCTGACGATGGCAATAGGGGTTAGTTTTCGCATTTGTGGGAATCGAACAGACGGCAACAGTTCTGGCAGATGATTGACTATGGGAGCGGTATCACCCAAATTCCAACAACTGCCAACGCCCACACCGGCGGCGCAAATACGCCCCTGCAATAATGAGGTCATAATGGCGGAACGACTGCCATGTCGCCGACTCCGTTGGACTTAGTTATGTTCGCCCTGCCCTATCAGGTCTACGCCAATGGAATCGGATTGGCAGCAACCGCGACCTAGTGGACTCGTCGCGGTATGGGTATTGACGGGTCGAGGTTCTGATTTCGTTGGTTACGAAAACTAAAGCCAACGCAGGCGTTTTGAGCGGTTCTTCTCAGAGGTGAATACAGCCATGCGGTTGTCCTGGAGGGATTCCTCTACCAGATCGACGAAATACCGGCGATCCGAGGTTGTGACCACGGCCTGTTCGTGGGCCTCCATTAAGGAGACAGGATAGCCTGGCCCTCGGCGGCACTGGTCCAGAACCAAGGCGTGAGTGAGGCTGAGCATCGCCTCATCCTGGGCGATCCACGAGGGTATCTCGACCCGCCCGATTTCCTCTCCTGAGTTGATGTAGAAGAAGCTGATTCCGTGGCTGTCGTAGTAGTTGACGACCAGCGAGCTTGTGGAATCGAACACGGCGGACCGTTGGCCTTTATCCAGCAGTCTCGAGAATACTTCGCGGTCCAGGATGCCCTCGGCGGCATCGTCGCAGGGGCGACTGCCTGCCGACAACTGACCGCAGTGGACAGCGCAGTCGGAAATTTCGTATGGGCAGGCGCTCACTCGCACCGCGCCCATGAACTCGGCGTAACCCGGCAAGCTGACGTAGGCCGCCACAGCCAAAGGGCGCTTCTCTGCCAGGCTCCGAAGATCGTCGAGTGCGGCCACGAAGCCTTCCTCCATAAGCTCTTCGATCACGAAATCCTGATATCCTCGGTCGATAAACATAACCAGCGCGCCGTCCATCAGGGCCAGAGTCGGCAGGTCGGGAGGCAGTTTTCGGACCGCATCAACCAGCCCGCGAATCTCCTCAACCGCGCGTTTCGCGCCCAACACTCCGCCCTGGATGTACTGCTGGCGGTGCTTGGCGTTCTGGTCTTGGATGACCAGTTCGTCGTCGTGAGCGTACAGGTGCGGCTCGCTGGTCAGCACGGCGTCGGGTTGGGAGCCGTAGGTCAGGACGCAGGTTCCAATGTTGATGAGAAAGCACCGCGCCGGGATGTGCCGATCCACGTCGATATGGGAGCCGTCCACGGCCACGACGCAAAAGTCGTCGGGCAGCTCCGGAGAAGAGTGTCGAGCGGATGGAGGTTCGCTGACAATTGGAACGGAAGGCCATGCCAGGGTCTGGGCGGATCGGGCGCGCTGATCTTCGTAGGCTTCGGTGTCGAAGCCGTTCACAACCTCCAGCGCATGATCTAACCTCTGGAGCTTGCCGGACTGCTGGGCGCGCAGGTCGTCGGTCATGCGCTCTATCTGGAGGGCCGTCTTTCCCAGGTCAAGGGCCATGATTTGAACTCGATGTGCGGAACACTACTCGATCTCCAACTGGTCGCCGGCGAAAGATATGCTCCGTTTTCCGAACCTTAGAGTCGCCCTGGAGAAGTGTCGAAGCTCGACTCGAAGCTCGTCAAGCCTGCGGTCGGTTTCAGTTTCGATACTGCTGGGGCCTGAGCGTCGGGCCACCCGTCCCCACAATCCAGGCTGAGGGAGCAGTTTGAGCAGGTTTCCGAACTGAACCATGAAGGGGTCGAATGCCTGGGCGGAAAGCTCCACCATCGGCTTGGAGTTGGTGGGGTCAGCAAAGAAAATCTGTAATTGCAAATCAGGGCCGTCAACCTCTGTTGAGAGCAACAGCACAGGCTGTGGGTGAATTTCGAACAGATCGTGAGCGTCGTCCACGCCTCTGGCGATGTCTCGGACTGCCGCTTGAAGCACTCTCAGCATCGACGACACATAGGACACTTGCAGATTATTGGAGTCCATCGTTATGTGGAGCTTGCCTGTCTCAACCTGTGAAGTTTTTGAATCGCTCATGATGACAGAATCGACGCCTTTACGTATGCGAATAGCCAAGTTGTCATGCTTGCGACCAGATCCTTCGCCTCGGCTCAGGATGGACAATTCCTGATCCCTGACACCTAAAACCTACCTCAGCACTCTGGCGTCGCCTACTCTACGGGTTATGCGCTGGTGATCCATATGATCCATAAGCGCCAGCGCGTATTTCCGGCTTGTGCCGAGGAGGTCTCGAACATCGGCCACCGTGATCTCCCCTTCATCCCTTATGTGCGAGGATATTTTATCAACCATCTGCCGATATGCCGTAGCTGAAAACACCACTGTTTCGCTGACTTTTACCACACGGCCCTGCTCATCCAGCAGGCTGAGAACCTCTGGGTCAATGGGCGAGTCGGTTGGCGGGGAGAAGGGATCAGAGTCCAGCAGTTTCAGGTATCCCGTGACCGAGCCTTCCTGAGTGTCTGAGAGGGATGGCTTGTGGTCAGGCAGGCGCACCAGAGCGCCAGCCTCGACCGTCACGCCGCCTTCGTTCAGCAACGGGAGTGCGTCGTTGAAGTCCTGGGGAGTCAGGTTGATTCGCGACCTAAGCTCCTCTTTGGGAGAACCCGGACGCAGCGGGAACTGTTCGTGATAGCTGGCCAGAGCGTTCCGCACTCTCATGCCCAGAGCGGTCCAGCCTCCGCTGGTGTAGAACCGTGTGCCATTGCGTATGGCCCCGTTCCCGAGAGTCACCACCAGACCCTCGGAGCCCATGCCCGATAGCTCGTCTTTCGCCATATCGGGGTTGAGATTGGCGCGGTTGACTATATCGACGAAACCGCTAGGCTCCGACATTTCGATGGTCTTGAGCAGAATTTCGCGGTCTGAGCCCTTCTCCATTATCTCTAAGCGTTCGATGGTGGGAAGGTGGTTGCGACGAGGGCGTCGGGCGTGGGTGTCCACGATGTTGCCGCCGCCCAAGGTGGTCAGGTTGGACCTGATTACAAAATAGTCGCTCTTGGCGATGGCTAATGGAGTCTCCAGCTTCAACTGCGCCCAGGTTGTCTGGCCTGGCTCTGCCCGGTCGCCCTCCAGCAATCGCAGGCGGGCTATGGCCTCGCTGGAGCCGGTGTGTACGGTCACGAACATATTGTGGCGCAGCGATTGGGGCGCGTCGGGTATGACCCGCAGGTGAACATCGAAGGCTGTGGTGGG
>DCAW01000174.1 GCA_002313895.1 Dehalococcoidia bacterium UBA1123 | reverse complement strand
GCGATGCCCAGAGTTAACCATCTCCTCTTGAAGGCGATAGGCTATGTTATTCGCTTCTTCACTATCACTTAGCCTTGCTTCAGCATTGATGGCCCAGTTCTTTGAGCCAGGTTTATAGTTGAAGCTACGTCTGGCAAAAAACCACACGATGACGAGTATTATTCCTACGGTCATTAACCCTTCTGCCATTTGAATCTCCCTTCAGGACCTGCCTGGAAGCATTTGTAACCCCTATGCCTCTAGACATGAACTCGCGTTTAGTGTCGCCGAGCACGTGGGTCAAATAAATAGAATAGATGGGACATTCAAGGCTGGCATAAATGAACGGGTCGTTCCCATGACCCGCATCTCAGCCTTGACAAGTCGGAGTTACCAATCCCGTTCGTTGTGAGCTTGTCGAACCACCGCCGCCGTGCCGTCCGACTCGTCGCATCTCAAGGCAAACGGATTATCCTAACGGCTATGCCTAGAACTAGGTAGCAGAGAATTTTCTACATCTCTCCGAGGCGCAGAATCCGCTGAAGTGAGAGCCGGCGAAGGAACCATATGACGCCCGCTACTATGAAGGCAAACAGTAGCCCCATGGCTGCATAGGTTATGGCCAGTGTATCCCAGGTGATCTGGTTAACGAAGGGCGGTAATACCTGAATGCCTCGATCGTCGTGGCCGAGGAACGGCATAACGGTGGCGCTCAGCCTCCCACCCATCCAGGTGCCTAGGGCCAGGCCGGTACCGATAACCACCGCCTGCTCGATGAAGACCAGGGTCATCAGCTGGCCCATGGTGAAGCCGATGGTCCGCATCAGCGCGAACTGTACCTCCCGGCCCTTGAAGGACACATACGCATGCACCAAGAATCCGATGCCACTAAGCACGAACATTGCCGCAAAGGCCACGAACAAGAGCGCCTTCCAACCCGCGTCTACCAGCGGGTCCGCCCGCGAATTCGAAAGCGCCTCTAACCTATCGTGGACAACGCGGTTAGCAAAAGGCTGATCGTCGTTCAACATGTCCAGGAGTTGGGATCTTTCGGCGCTATCGCCCTCGGTGGACAGCCAGATCTCGTTGGGTCTCAGCTCGGCGCCCGTAGCCTGCAAGTTTACGTAGCCGAAAATCGAGTCCAGATCGCCGATCAGGTACGATTTTTTGTCGGTATCAAACGTGGGGAAATAGTCTATCTCGTCCACCAGGGAGACATTCAGGCGATGGCCCTGCACGGTCACCTGGATGGTTTCTCCCAGGCGTTGTTTGTTTGCACTCAGGAAGGACTTTGATGCCACAACGTCCAAGGGCACCATCGGGGGGCCTGGGAATACTCCTCGACTTACCAGAGGGCTTCCTTCGGTCCAGGTGAAGTTGGCGGCGGTATCCCCTTTCAACACCTCGCCGGCAGGCTGCCAGACGTCAGAGACGGACTCGGGGGCGGTTTCCAAGACGCTCCAATGCGCCACGGAGTCGAACGGTTCAACGACCTTTGTGTCACCGTTCGCCATTTTCACATAGACCTCCGATATCGCGACCGAGCCTGCCCTCAGCCTGTTCCGGCTCTCGGATTCATGCAGGGTCAACGAGACGAGTGACAGTGGTGCGATTGGTTGAAGCAACTCGAAGCTCTGGAGGCGGCTTACGCGCTCAAATCCAGTCTCTAAGCGTAGCCATTCACTCGACTCCAACCCGCCCAGGATATAGGAGAAGTAACGGCCATTAGTATCTTTGATTCTGGCCGCGACGACGATTCCTGGATGCGGCCTATCAGCTTTGATAGCGACACCGATGGCCGCCGAACCGGCCGGCAGGACGATACCCTGGGGTGGAGTTGGGTTTGACAGACTCGTGACCTTTGGCCTCAAAGGTCCGTCAGCGAAATCGTCGCGAAACCAGCCCACATCCATTATCGCTTCGCCATCGATGGCGAACATGGTGTACGAACTCGCGAATAACTGGGAAAGGTCCGAGCCACTTCCCCTGAATGCGATACCTACTCGGGTGACCGACGGGAGGCCCTCATAAGTGTCCACGAGGGGCATCGAGGTCCTGAGAGAAGACAACCTGACATCTTCGATCCGAATGTCGGCGCCGGTGGAGTAGAGCGCGCGCTCCTCGAAGCTGCGCCGGAAAGTACCGCCGAAGCTGGCGGAAAAAGTGCCCAAGCCGGCCATGAGTATCAAAAGCAGCGACAGCCGAGCGTAGTGCGTCGGGTTGCGTGCCATCTGCCATAGACCTACGGCCAACCCAACCGGAAGCACTGGCGAGAGCAATCTGCTGGCTACCCTCATGACCAGCGGGAACAGCCTGAGCATCACTAGGGCCGACGCGACCAGTATCACAACCGGGACGGCTAGCAGCAACTGGTCCGCTGCAACGGCGCCGAATGCGTCCACCGCCACGACTGAGCCCATTTGAGACAGCTGACGAAACAGCAGGATACCGATCGCCAATAGCAACACGTCCAGGTACAACCGTTGGTACAAGGGTTGGCTACTAGGTCGCGCGGATTGCTGGTGGTGCGTCGTAACGGTGATACGGGATGATTGAACTGCGGGCACCATCAAAGCCGAGAAACTGAGCAGGCCACCGATGGCGCTCATCACGTATGCCCCGGTGGACAGGCTAACGTCCAAACGGCTACTGCCGCTCAAGTTGGAGAACATGGGGGTATAACCAAGAAGGCTGATGACAAGCGCCGCCAAAAACGGAGCGACTATTATTGCGATAAGAGAGATCGTCGCGCCCTCCAGCGCCAATACCGCCAGTACCTGGACAGAGCTCGCGCCCCGGCTTCGCAGGAGGATGATCTCAGACCTCTGCTGCTCCACCAAGAGTGACGACAGGGTTATGACGTAGTATAAGACAACAACCGCGATCAGGGTCAGGATGACAAACATTGGTAGCTTGGAGAAGAACAGACGTGTGTCATACTCCTCCAGAGCGTCGACCAGTGAAGTGAACTGCAGATAGTTGAACAGGTTTGAAAACAGGTGAAGCCTCATCTCATCGATGCTCAGCCTCGCGAACGTTGCGTTCTCAGAGTTCAACTGTTTCCTGTCCACAGCCAGTAACCAGCCGTAGGTGCTGTTCATGTCAGCGAACGCGTTGCCCAATATGTCGAAGTACGCCTCCTCTGTTATCAGGAAAGGGATGGTGCGGAATGTGCCCGACTCAGAGACGCGTAAGATGCTTTTGTCGAAGTGCCAGAATGCATCGCTCGGCTCGTTCTGAACGTAGAGCCCGACTATCTTGACGCGGACGTAAGGTAACGAATCACTCCAGTCCGGCGAAGCCGAGAGCTGGTCGCCCAGGCCAACGCCGAAGGCTTCGGCCGCCGCGGCAGGCGCCAGCGCCTCCAGCGTCAACGGTTCGCCCGGTAGAGAAACAGGCTCGCTCGCCGGGGTCCTCCCGCCGGGAAGGATTGTGATGTATTCATATATCGTGGGGACGTTAAAGAAATAGGTCCGAGAGGTCTTGATTCCTGCGGTCAGCTCTTGCCCTGGTTCGGTAACGAAGAAGGTTGCGGACTTCACGCCCTGAACCCGGTTCCGCAGAAGCCACGCGACACTACGATCGATCTCGCGATTGGTGGCCTGGACCACTTTGGTCGCTTCCGCCCGGGTGGTGGGTGCCTGGTCGGACTTGAGAAGTATGTTCGTCTCGTCGACGGTCAGTTCGTCCAGGGCTCTGGTGAGCGCCAATTCTCTGAGGGCGTCGAAGTATATGACCGTGCCCGCCATGATGGCACTTGCTAGGAGCACTCCGATAATGACTGTTGACAGCAGTGGCCAACCGGCAATGGCGCGTCGGGCTACTAGCGGCCAAGCCTTGATCAAACTGGTCGCGATGCTTATCAGGAGCAATTCGCCACGTTCCTACTTATCTCCCATCTTTGATATCTCGTGCAGGTCGACCTTGATGACCGTGCGGCTCACCCAGAACAGTGCGCATGCGAACATAAACAACATCCCCAAGTATATCGCCACCATAAGAGACCAATTAGTCGTGAGTACGAACGGGGGGAGCACAGGGGCGCCCGTTTCGGTTACCACCATTCCAGACACCAAGATGTCGCTCATGGCGAAACCAGTGGCAGTTCCGATGATCAGACCGAAAGCCACGATGACTAGATGCTCTGCGCTCAGCAGCCAACCCATCTGGCGTGTGGTTAGGCCCAGCGCTTGCAAGAAGCCCATTTCGATGCGGCTCTGACTGGCGAATGCCAGAAGATATGTGATGTAACCCATCGACGCGGCGAACAGCGAGATGCCCGCTGCCAGTATTACCATAACCTTCCAACCGGCAGTTATCAGCGGGTCCAATCTGACGGATTCAATCAGCGCCTCCCTTTGATGGACTATCGCCCGAGTGCCGGCTAATTTGACCGCGATCTGGTAGACTGCCTCCTCGGCGCCCGGGGCCTCGTCGACAAACATCTCGTTCGGCCGCACGGTGGAGGTTGAGCTCAAGATGTTGAGATGCCTCAGCAAGTTGTTAAGGTCGACCAACAAAAAGCCCGCTTGAGACGGGTCCATCGTTGGGAATAATTCGACCGTATCCACGATTTTGACCGGAATCGTTCGGCTGAACACACTCACATAGATAGCGTCACCGATACCGATGCCGGACGCTCGAAGGAACGACGAGCTTGCTACCACCGGCACGAGACCGCCAGTCGTGCCGCGGTCAAATCCGCGGATGCCCAGTATCGTGTCCCTACCGAAAGAAAACACACCCGAGAACTGACCGTCGAACGGGGCCACGCTGGTAATACCTAGCACGTCGGATGTTACAAAGGCTGTCCAGCCGTTGACCCCCTCGAAGTCGTCAATGGTGAATGGGGCCTCGCCATTTTCGAAGGCGGCCTGGATGTCGTCAATAAAGATCGAGCCGGCTGTGCCCGCGGCCCCGAGATCCGGCTCGTATATCTGCACTGATACGAGGTTGATGGGTGGCTCCAGAATCGCTGGTATCGCAGTCTCCATCCGGTGCCATACGGGTTCGCCAACCGACCCCAGCGACAGCGTCTCCAGAACACCGTTGCGATCCTGCACGACCATCCCCAGAAACATCTCTGGGTACTCTTCCTTCGGCTGCACCCAAACCCTGAGACTTGTTGCGTTCTCCGGAATCCCGATCGTCGTTGCCTCGGAGCTAGCCTGAAGCGAACGCATCACTCCGGCCAAGGGCTTGTGAGAGAAATCGTCCCGATACCAGGTGATATTCGGAAAGTCCTCCGACTGCAGCCCAAGCATTGAAAAGTTGCTGCCACTGTAGCTTTTCCCGATCGAACCAGCGCCACGCAAGGCCAACGAGATCGCAGCCACACCTGGAATCTCCTGGTACGCCTCTTTGAGATCGTCCATCGATCGCACGAAAAAGGTGGGATGGCCCGTCACTCTCATGTCTGTGGCCACCTGGTAGAGAATGCGCTCTTCATAGCTACGATCCAGCGTACCGCCAACGGTAGTCGCCAGGACGGCCAGCCCGGTAACCATGACCAGGAGCAACACCAGCCAGCTGTATTGCGACGGGTTGCGCGCCATGTGCCAGATTGCCATCGATACCCAAACTGAATACGCCCGCGCAAGTCTACGCAATAACAGGAAGAGAAGCTGGGAAGGCACCAACAGCGCGACGACGATCGTGGGTATGAATGAGGCGTCGTCGCGGCTTGGCGTGCCACCGTATATGAGCAATGCGACGAGACTTGCTTGCACGATCAGGCCAACTGCCCGATTCCGAGTCGTCCTCGTTCGTTGTGTCCAAAGATATGCGACACCTAAGCCGCCCAGTAATGTGAGGTCCCCCAGCAACTCCACACTCGAAGCCGCTCGGCCTTCGCCCAAGCTGTTGGTGGTCGCCAATGCTACCAAAGTGGCGGCCGCCGCCATGTGCATGAAAGCGGGAGATTCACCGCTGATGTATCGGACCAATAAAGGAAAGAATCGCATGAAAAGAAGAGCCACCACTGTCAGCAACAGCACGGGCGCGAACAGCAACACCTCGTTTACGGTGACGTCGTCGAACAGGCGATTGGAGACAATTTGGCCTCTGGCGTACAGCTCCCAGAAGATGAGACCACCCACTATGAGCAAAGCGATGTCCAAGTTGTACCGCTGGAAGAACGCCGTCTCCGGTGGCCTTGAAGAACGCAGCTTATGCCCAACGAGTCCAGAGCGTGCCACCACGACAGCCGGTAAAACGAAGATCGTCAGACACAGCACACCGGTTCCCGCGGCTACTGCGAAAGGCATCCAATGAAAGGCGACGGGAAGAGTGGCGCCAAAGGTGATGTCTTTGAAATAACCGAGCTTTCCGGATACGGAAACTACCCCCAATGCCACGAAGGGTGCAAGAACCGAGGCCACCGTGGCCAGGATAAGCCCTTCGATCGCATAGAGCTTGGCGAACTGCCACATACTGACCCCGCGGCTTCTCAGCAGGGCCACGTCGGCTTCGCGACTTCCCACCAGGTACGAGACCATCATCGAGGTGTAGTACAGCACGGTTACGACCATTATGACTAGCAGTAACAAAAGAGGAACGCTGGTGAAAAAGCTGCGCCGTTCGAACCTGGTTAGAAGCGTGTCGATCCCGGAGAACACCGCCGATCCATCGACGACGTCCGCGAAGTCGGCCTCAAACTGGTCGAGTCTCGTCCTTGTGTCGCTTTTGGACCAGAGCTTGAGGTTCTCCTTGTCGACTGATATGTACCAAGTGGCGGATACTAGGCTCCCGGGATATGATTTTCCAACGCCCTCAATCAAGGCTTCGTAAGTGATGAACAGCGC
>DCAW01000090.1 GCA_002313895.1 Dehalococcoidia bacterium UBA1123 | reverse complement strand
TCCTCGGCACAGACCATGCTGGGCGTGACGTTATGTCCCGCCTATTCTTCGGCGCGCGTATTTCGTTGGTAGTCGCCGGCATAGCGCTGACCAGCGGCTTTTTAATAGGCACGACCATGGGCATTACCAGCGGCTATGCGGGAGGATGGTGGGACGAAGTCGTAACCAGGATTGTCGATATATTTGCTGCGCTGCCATTTTTGATGATGGCGCTCGTGGCCACAATGATGTTCGGACAGAGCCTCCGATTGCTTTTGGTGCTGATGGCGCTGCTCGCATGGGTCCCGTTCGTGAGGGTGACACGAAGCCAGACACTGGTTATTAAGAATGAGCCCTATGTGGACCTAGCCCGCGTTGCTGGTTGCTCTTACCCGAGAATTCTCATACGCCACATTCTGCCTGGAGTGCTAAGCACCGCTGTAGTGATAGCAACTTTGAGTGTCGGCTCGCTGATCTTGGCGGAAGCGGCTTTGAGCTTTCTTGGAGCAGGAGTCCCGTCACCGACACCCACGTGGGGAGCCATGGTCCAGGAGGGCAGAAACTACCTCAGCACAGCCTGGTGGCCGACTGTGTTCCCGGGTGTGTGCATATTCCTTACTGTAATGTCACTGAACTTCACCGGTGACTGGCTCCGGGACCGGCTGGATCCGCGTCTCAGGCAGTTGATGGACTAAGGGACGAGGCACGCCATTTGGTGGCTGGCTTGCTGAAGTAGGGCCGCATTTGACCGCTCCTCTGCAGGACGCGCCATACTGATTCGTTGTACGACGTTTGTTATCTACGACAAGCTATGCGTGGCGCATAAGTGATAGCCTTGCGTCAAAGATGTTGAACTCTGGCACGGCGGCGTGTCTCTTAGACCCTCGGGACGAGTGAATGCTTATAGCTCAACGCGCGGGGAATCTTCATGGATGATGGCGCTTTGCTTGGGTACGTAATAGTTGGTCCCGGGTGGATTGGCACGACGGATTGTCCTCTTGAATTAACGTGCTATGATGCTCCCGTCAACCTGATTGAATCCCGTAGTCGTTCAACCCCTTTTGAAACTCGATGGATGAATGCTTACCAGCAAACGATGTGAAGGTAGCAGTTCTCATTGGCTGGAAGAATATCCCCTTTGATGGCAGGTCTACACCTCGTTGTGGCGCGCGGCCCGATAGAGATACAAGGTTGCTGCAAAGATGTTTCCGCCGACCACTGCCCCGATCAGCAGGCTGGAAACCATGTGCCTGATGGAGAAAACCTCCACCCTCAACACACCTCCTGACAGAGCGTAGTGCGTCTCAATTCCTCGAATCTCGTTGAATAACCACGCGCTGAACACAGTTACCCCGAGGGTGAGAGCAGTAGACAGCCAGTGTACCCTGCGTGAGCTCTGCGTGTTCCACCACGACACCACAACCACCACTGTCGCTGCTCCACCGATTATCGTCGCCTGCGTCAAGAAATATATCTCTAACCCCAAGTCAGCGGGGTTGAGTCTCAAAAATATGCGGGTTCCCCACCAGACGACGAGGCTAAACACGGTTGCCGAAAGTATCCCGACGGCACTTCGAGCTGCAATGTTGATTAGGAGCTCAACATCAAATAGCTTTCTCATTGTTGAGAGCCCGGTCATCGTCGCGCCACCGACAGTCTCGATTCAGGGGTTGTTGTGATCATGCAGGCCTATAGCGTGTTTCGGTAGGCAAGTAATTCATAGTTTAGCAATGGGAAGAATCACAAGTCAACCGAAAGGAAAGCGGCACAGACCAGCGGCGGGTGAAGCGGGAATTAAGAGGGATGGCATCAGCCCGCAAGTTAGCCAACGGCTTTGTCGAGCGGGCTTTCTACCTTGGTCAAGCTTCTCATTGTAAGAGCCTGGCGTGGAACGTGTGGCTCAGTTACAACGCGAGTGTTGGTCTTGCTAGGAAGCGTACTTCCACTCAAGCAGACGGACGGTCTCTGAGGTCTCGACCACGGGGTAGGTCACGTGGCCGCAGCACAGGCAAGCGATGTAGAAACCGTCGAAATCCCGGCGGACCTGACGGTCGCCAGCGCACCGAGCGCAGGACTTGAAGATTATGTGGTGTTCATAAAGGACATTTTGGGCGGTAACTTCCTGACTCATCGGATCTATTCTCCTTAAGTTATCGATTGTTCAAAACTTGTCCCACTTTACACCATTATGCTCAAAATAACATTAACAGAGTGTGAACGTATCGTTAATGCTAACGTTTTTCCAAAAATCAATAGCAATTTGACGTTTCACAACCAAGAATCGCTGAGGCTTTTGATTGTGGTTGCTGGCCCTGATTAAAAGCGCCTGAGATCTAGCGCCCTGATGGGTATTCGACGAGGCCATGCTACGGGAGAAGAGGCATAGAACATCGTGGCAGCACTGTATGTTCGGGGTTTCAGCGATTTTTCGCTTTCTTCCTGACGAACTGCGCGAACTTATCGCGACCCTGATGACCGTAACGATTGTGGGCACGTCCATGACTTATCTTGTCATGCCCTAGGTGACCAGACTGTTCCGAACCTGGCTGTTCCCATCGCCAAGTTCTTGGATTGCCTCAATCTGATTCCGCGATTTGAAGCGTGAACATTTGAAATCACTGCCAAATGAGGTCTCACGCCGCTTGGAACCATGTTGAACGAGGTGATAGATGTTGCGACATGAAGCCCGATTTAAGGCAGATTGACAAGATCAATTCTCGGTTTTAGAGTATGCGCCAACTAGACTGTTCCGTATTGTGGGCTCGCTTGGTTCGAGGTCTATCCACAATTTTGGAACCCCAATCACATTGTCATTCGGCGATTGCATATTCTGTCAGATAGTCGCGGGCGAATCGCCAGCCAGCGTGATTTACCGCGATGACCGAATTATCGCCTTCATGGACATCCGCCCTGTAAATCCAGATCATCTGCGGGTCATACCCATAGCCCATGCCACTTACCTGCATCATCTGGATGTACAGACAGGTATGAGGATGTTCAACGTATCCCATCGGTTGGCCTAGGCAGTGCGAGATTCGGATGTAAGTAGTGAGGGCGTTAACTTGTTTCTGGCCGATGGCGTCGCCGCAGGGCAAGAGGTTTTTCACGTTCACATGCATGTGATTTCTCCATTCGAAGACGACCAGATGATCGTGACTGCTGAACGGGGAACGCCGCCGTACAGACCCAAATTAGACGATGTGGCGGGGGATATACGCGGCCACCTCTAGCCCCATAGTTGGTCGGTTGCTAGTTTCGCGCCGTCGGCCATTGCCCGGAATTTCGCCCACATGACGGTGGGATGCACTTTTGATGGGCCTGCCGAGGTCCCGAACCCGCAGTCAGTGCCTGCGATGACGTTCTCTCGGCCCACCAAATTTGCGTACTGGACGATGCGCCCCGCAACAACCTTTGGATGTTCAATGAAATTGCAGGTGGAGTCGATGACTCCGGGAATCAGTATCTTGCCGTCAGGCAGTTTCACGTCTTGCCAAACTTCCCATTCGTGGGCATGGCGAGGATTGGATGCCTCGACGGAGTAGGCGCCAGCGTTGACCTTCAACACCAGGTCAACAATGTCCTCCAAAGGCACGTCGTAATTGTGTGGGCCTTCGTAGTTGCCCCAGCACAGGTGGAATCGGACCTGCTCATCGGGGATGCCTTGCAAGGCATGGTTGACAGCCTCGACCCTTAGAGCGGTGGCCGAGCGGAAATCTTCTAAAGGCTTGTCCCAGAACTGAGCGTGTCGGCCCATCGCGGCGTCGGGCGCGTCCAACTGGAGGATGAACCCAGCGTCGGTGATGGCTCGATACTCCTCTTTCATCACGTCCGCCAGCGCGTAGAGGTAGGCTTCTTCGGTGAGATAGTATTCGTTGAGCATTATCTCGGCGATAATGCCCAGAGACGCCGACGGAATGAAGGCGTCCTCAACTTGAACGTTTTGGACGGCGCTTTTCAAGTTGGCGATGTCGGCATCGACGGCTGACCTGTCGTTCCATCCCAGCGGCCCGTTGCATGTTGGCCTTATTGGCGCCGCGAGTCTGCTGGGAGCGAGGTTCTGTGAAGAATTCCACTCTGAAAATTCTTGCCGATCGGCGAAGATGCGCGGGATGTCATTCTGCCCGTCAAGACCGGACAGCCTGTTCTTGACGTATGTGGCGAAGCTGGGTTTGCTCTGCTCTCCGTCGCTGACAATATCCACGCCTGCGTCAACCTGCTGGCGGACGACCTCTGAGACCGCCGACCGCACCCTGTCGCTGAATGCTGTCTGATCGTAGAGTTCGCCATTTTCCTGTGCGTCGATCATCGCAATCAAGTCGGGTGGCCGGGGCAGGCTTCCCGTGTGAGTGGTGAGGATCCTATCCGTGCTTCGTTTCATCTCAAGCTCCCGTTGCTTACTCGACTATCCCCAGACCTTTCGGGCGGTCTCGACCACCAGTTCCAGCTTGCGCCACTGCTCGTCCTCGGTCAGCAGATTGCCTGCTTCAGTGGATGCGAAGCCGCACTGAGGGCTGAGCGCCAGACGCTCGACAGGGACGAACTTGGACGCCTCGTCTATCCGACGCAGAAGATCGTCCTGGCACTCCGTCACAGGGTCTTTGGAACTAATCAGTCCCAGCACAACAGTCTTGTCGCGAGGCACGAATCTCAGTGGCTCAAACCCGCCTGCTCGTTCTGTGTCGTATTCCAGCAGGATTCTATCGACATTAAGTGTCCCGAAAAGCTTCTCGGCGATAGGTTCGTAGCCGCCCTGTGCGTACCACTTGCTCTGATTGTTGCCCCGGCAGATATGGATGGCGCGAGTAACACCCTCTGGAGCAACCGCTCCCAGACAAGCATTGTCGGCGGCAACCGCCTCGTCGAAGGCCTCATCGGGGTCAACACCCAACTCCTGAAGGTGACCGCGCCATTTCGGATCGACATAGTAACTGTACCGAGGCGCGTCGATCTGGATGTAGGCCACCTGCTCGCCGACCAGCGCCGCAATCTCGGACTTGATGACCTTCACGATGTCCCACAGCAGTTCTGAGCGTGTGGCGTAAAATTTGTCAGTCACGCCCTCTTTGTAACTGATGGCAGGGAACTGGTTGGGCGTCGGGAGGGTCATTTTGAAGGGGCCGGGCGAGTGGGTTTTCAGGAATGAAGTCTGAGCTTCGGTCAGCCGACGCACCTGTCGGAGCTTGCCAGTCACCACTTGTGTCGTGTTTTGCTGTTCGGGCTGGTCGCTTCCAGGGCCTTGCCAAATTCTAACCACAGCCGGACGATCCGATTCGGTGTAGCCCTCCACCGAATCTGCGACGTCGTTCTGGAAACTGGCGCGTCGGAACTCGCCGTCAGAGAATATGTCTATCCCTGTCTGTTTCTGTCGCTCCAGGGCGTTGAGAATTGCTTTGTCTTCGATTTCGGTGAGTTGGTCGCGATCAATGTTGCCTGCGCTGAACGCTCGGCGCGCCTCTTTGACCTGGGCCGGTCGCAGGAAACTGCCAATCTGGTCCGCTCTGAATGCTTCTGCCATGAATGTCCCCCCGAATGGCAAAGTGAGTCGATCTAGGGTTCATATTGTTGGCAGGCTGATATATCGCATACGCGAAGACGCGGGTTTCAAACCCGCCCCTTCCGAAGCCTGCACGTCTAAATCCTTTAAGCCTATGGTGTGTCTGGGCCTAAGACCAGATGCCGAAGCCCATCCCGCAGCCCGTGCCCGCTCTGGAACGGTAGGAGGGCACATAGTCTGACCACTCGTGGTCCAGGTGTTCAGTGGCCCCGGCCATCGCGATCCAGTTACGGATTTCCGATGTGCCGGAGTTCAGGCGCTCCCTGGGCATGGAGGTCAGCGCCTCGCGGTCCTTTTTTCGCAGGGCCTTCATGGTGATTCCGTCGATCTCCTCGTCAACGACGAAGTGACTCAGACCGCCAGAAGCGATGACTCCCACCCTTGCGTCACCTGGCAGAGCCTCCACGGCGGCTCGAATTTGCCTGCCCAACTCATAGCATCTGTTCAACGTGGGTTGGTTAGGCGGGTAGTAGGTGTTGACCATAATTGGGATTGTGGGGACGATTGTGTCCCCCATGATCCGCCGATACACATAGCCGAAAGCGTGGCCCATCGTCGGGTGGTGAGCCGGGACGCGATTGGAATGGGCGACATCAAATTCCTGGTCATTCAGGTACTCGATGATATGCATTCCGATGTCTGATGCGATGGGGTGAGCCGTGTCGCCGTCGGGGTTGTACCATCCCCAGGCAGCGGCCTTTCGGAATTCTGGCGTGCTGTCCGAGACTTTGACACCGCCGTTGACCAACTCCTGGCCCGAATAGACCATGATGGCGGGACGGTTGTCGTCCAGATGCATCTCTTCCTGATCGTCGCCGAGGATAATCAGCGCGTCCAGATTGGCCGCTGCCTGCGCGTCAGAAAGGCGAGCAATGCCTGCCTGGTTTGCGTCGGCGCGCTGATCGAATTTCTCCTGGGTGAGTTCTTGAGCCAACGACGCAGGCGCCATCTCCAGAAGCTCTTCAAAAGTCCGGGGCGTTCCCGTGTTGTCCACGAGGCCCCGATTGTTTACGTCTCCCTCGCCGTAAACCTTCCAATACTCCGACGGAGTGCTGAGTTGTGGGCTGTGGGATGACCCCATGCCCAACACGATCTGTCCCATATCTTCACCTCTATACGATCCAGGGGCGTTGCCCCGCTCGGCTTCGGCTTCCGTGCGCGCGGAATGATAGTCTAGTCACGATGTTAGCGCGATTTTATAACTGAGCGCTGGATGCGTCAAATTGG
>DCAW01000127.1:6416-10135 GCA_002313895.1 Dehalococcoidia bacterium UBA1123 | reverse complement strand
CGCAGAGACCGTCGGCTAGGCGGCATCGGAAACAGTAGTATGCCGAGACGAGGGCAATGTCCAGGATTTCGCGGTCCGTCCAACTCACGGATCGCAGGCCGTCCAGATCGTCTTTCGTGATACTGGTCGCAGTGAGAGTAATTTTCTTGACGTACTCTAACATCGACTGCTCTTTCCCTGGAAGGTCGAGACTGCGCCAGTCCTTGGTCACCTGAACGGCGAATCATGTGCTGTTGTCAGTTTCCACGACCACTTCACGGAGAGCCTCCCCGTGCATGCTGGTTCAATAATGACATCTGTTGAGAGCGGACGTGACCAGCGCAACCATCTCGCGATGCCGAGGCTCCAGAGCTCCGTTCTTGCGCCAGGAATGTTGGAGGGCGTCGATGGCTCTCATCGCGTCAACATTGAAGCTCGATGCCTTGTGGATGTTTGACACTCTGCGGCCTTCCTTGCGGGCCTGTCCGTAGTACTCAGTTAACTCTCCTGTGGATTCTCGTTCCTCGACGACTTTTAACCAATCTATATGCCTTCCGATTCCGTTTTGCTCCAATTCAATAGTGGTTATTTTACGCGGAATTCGAGGATTATTGTGATACCCGTGAACTTCGATCATGAACCGTCGATTACCTCAATTTGCCTGCGTTTGGACACAAAAACCTTCACAACGCTGTTACAATGCCTGCACTCTGATTATTCGTCAGATTCTACACTTGCAGGAGGCAAACATGGATCGAAACATAATCAACCCGTTGACATAGCAAGACGATTTCGGATTCGTGCAGGCGAATCACCCTCTGGAGTTTCGGAGTCTTTATTGTGCTCAGGCCAGACGTCAGTGGATGACGATGGCGCTCCGGTTAACCCGGGCGACATGGGGGCGCAGGTTATGAAGGCTTTGGATAATCTGGAGACCGTGTTGATCGGCGCCGGATTCACCCTGTCAGATGTGGTCCGATTGAACTACTTCGTGACGGACGTTGACGGATTTATCGAAGCGGCCTAAGTGTTCGGTCCTCGTCTTGGGCAAGCCGAATGCCGCGCTGCCAGCACCTTGCTTGGAGTGTCACGGTTGGCGTTTCCAGAATTGTTGGTCGAGATCGAGGCCACAGCCGTAAAATGATTTAGGCAATTGGCGGCGCCAACAGTTGATAGAAAATCGCGCACGTAATTTTGCGGTTTCACTTGCCGCCAGGAGAATCAACTATGCGAATCGGGACCGGAGAGCATACATATGAATGGACCGAGAAATGGGCCGAGATTCCTGACACTCAGAGCGCCCGGGAAGGCTGGGCGCACCACGGAATAGTAGTCAGCAACACAGGGAACGTCATCTCATTCCATCAGGCAGAGCCAACGGTTTTGATTTTCGATGGCGATGGCAGCCTTGTCGATTCCTGGGAGGCTACAGTTCAAAACGCCCACGGTATGACGTTGGTTGAGGAAGGCGGCGAAGAGTTCTTGTGGCTGGCCGACAATCTCTCGGCTCAGGTGGTCAAAACTACCCTGGACGGCCAGGTGGTGATGAGCATTGAACGCCCGGACCTGGAGGTCTATCGGGAGGGTAAATATTCGCCGACGGACGTTGCGGTGTATGAAGAACGAAATGGTGGCAACGGGGACATAATCGTTACTGACGGATATGGCTCCAGTTACATCCATCACTACGACAAGGACGGCAACCACCTGCGGAGCCTCAACGGCACAGAGGGCGACGGGGGCCACTTTGCCACGCCTCACGGTGTATGGATCAATACTCGCAAACCGGACGCCGAGTTGTACATAGCCGACCGGAGCAACGGGCAGATTCAGGTCTACGGCCTAGACGGGAAGTTCAGTCGAGCGTTCGGCACAGGAGGAGGGCAGGACTGGTTGCACAGTCCCAGCGGATTCGCGGCCTGGAGCGAATACCTGATCGTTGCCGAACTTAGAGGCTCAAGGGTCACATTGCTGGACGCCGAGGACAATCCCGTCGCTTACATCGGAGAGAACACCGGAGCTTTCAAGCTCAACGAGGGTTGGCCGAACGTCTCCCATGAAACGCTGATCGCGGGCAAATTCAGCAGTCCACACGGCATCGCCTCGGACAGCGATGGCAACATTTATGTGGCAGAATGGCTGGTCGGCGGGAGGATAAACAAGCTCACGCGCTCGTCGTGACGTTTCTGTCGACCGCCACCTGATGCCCACTTCAGCGGAATTCTCCGAAGGACAGACGCGGACTGGGGTTCGCGGATGGTTTGTGCTGGTTCTCAATCGCGCTCAGTACAGCAGCGTTGTGTTGGCATCATTTGCCTTCGGGATTTTCCTGCCGTTCATCAAAGAAGATCTGAACCTGTCCGCTCTGGAGATTGGGATTCTCCAGGGCGTCTGGTGGATCACCTGGGCGGTCACGATACTGCCGTTCGGCATTTGGTTTTCAAAGTTCCGCCCGGCGACGATAGTTGCTGTCTCGCTGGCTTTGTTGATTCCCTTCGTGTTCATGCAGGGAATCTCGACCAACTTTCTCATGTTGTTGGCGTCCAGATTTTTGATCGTGCTGTTCTATTCTGTTGGGGTGCCGTCACGTCCTTTGTTGTTCCAGCAATGGGCCGCTCCGCGACAGTTTGCCAGCATCAACGCTGTGGGATTGTCGCTTCACAGCTTGATAATGGCTCTTGCAGTGAGCGCCACTCCATTGCTGATAGGCGCGTTCGGCAGTTGGCGCGCCGCCTATTTTCTCCAGGCAGGCCTGATGCTGATTCATTTGTTGGTGTGGATGGTGGTGGCGCGTGACTCCAAAGCTGCGATTCCAGACATGGACGGGTTGTTGAAATCCAGCCAGAAGCCGCCTTTTGGCGCCATATTGAGGTACAGGCATGGATGGCACATGGGGTTCGCGATGTTCAGCCTTGCCGCAACCTGGACATCAATTGTCACGTTCCTGCCGACGATACTGCAAGAAGACCGAGGTATCGCTGTATCCTCGAGCGCACTGCTGATGGGGTTCATGTACTATGCACTGATTCCAGGGTCGCTGCTTGGAGGCTTTGTTAACCGGCGTGTGCCCAACCGCAAAACTCTTCTTGCGGTCCCAGTTCTCATAAGCGCAGCGTTGGCAGTATTAGCCACGATCACATCCAACTCGATATTGTTGGCTGTTTTCCTTACGGGCATCGGACTGGCGTGGGTGGCGGTCCCAGCTATCGAAATGCTACCGTTCGAACTCCCAGGCATCCAACCCCGCGAGGTCGCGGTAGTTTCTGCGATGTACGTCACGTTGTTCGGTTTGGGCTTTGCGGTTGGGCCGGTTATCGTCGGCATCGTGGCGCAAGTCTCAGGCTCGGCGCAAACCGGATTGATTGTGCTTAACGGACTGACAGGTCTGGGAGCGCTGGCCGGCGTATATTACCCAAGCTATCCACGAATTGAACACTAGGTTTCACTGATTCAGGAGAGTTTCATTGACCTCAACAATCAAGTATATGACCTTCGACTGTCACAATCCGCTGTTGTTAGCTGAATTTTGGAGTGCGGTTCTAGAGTACGAGACAGAGAACTGGCCGGATTATGATGGCGCCACATCCAAACCCACAAACGGTGGGATTCCTCATATTGGATTCATTAAGGTGCCGGAAGCCAAGACGGTCAAGAACCGTCTTCATCTCGATATTCAACCCGTCGGCCGGACTATGGAATCCGAGGTCGAGCGTCTGGTTGAGCTTGGCGCAACACGAATA
>DCAW01000127.1:0-6009 GCA_002313895.1 Dehalococcoidia bacterium UBA1123 | reverse complement strand
CCACGTTTTGCTGAGAGTTAAATATTGCTACGCGGAGGCCGACAGCCCCGCTGATTCAATTCCCGCTCGGACGGCATCCTCGTCCTCTAGGGAAGTCCCGCCGCTTCCGCCTGCCGCGCCTACCAGTACGCCGTCACGGAAGATCGGCAACGCGCCTTGGCCGGGAATGAAGTTGCCGTCGAGTTGTTCCATCAAAGCGCGCATGAAGGGAGCCTGCGAATTGTCGGTCATTTCTCCGCTGGACCTGCCGAAGCACGCCGAGGCCAATGCTTTGCCGCGGGACAACGGAGGCGTTCGCCACAACGCGCCATCCATTCGCGCCATCGCAATTAGGTCGCCTCGCGGGTCCACGACTGAAATCGAAAGCAGCACGCCGGCAGAATCGGCTTGTGCCAAGCCTGCGTCGATAACCTGCTGGGCCTCAGATAGAGAGATGACACTCATTCGTTGACTCCTCGAATACTTTGAACGGTGAACATATTTGTTGAACACTGGCATCGAGATGATGATCGGTCAATTTGTATTCGTGTGTAACCCGGATTCATTGTGTTCAAAGAGGAACTCCCTAATGGCGCCGCTGAACCGCTGGTACAGGAATCCGCCGGCGAGTAAGATGCCACCCAGGCTCAGGAATGCCGCAACTCGGTAACCTTGTTCGAGAGCGAACGAGTCTACCAGGAACAATTTTAGGACTGGGATCGCCAGCAGACCCAGTCCGGCGAGCCTAACGTGCCGCCATCTCCATACGATTCCAGCAACGAGAATCAGGCTTGCATACACAGCCCATAAAAGACTGAGACTCAAACTTGTTACGTGTTCAGCCGTTCGACCGCTCACGTCGATTATCTGGCTGTCGACTGCCGCGATCACCTCCGCGCTCAGAATCCAGAGCGTGAGGACGTTGGCCGCAACCAGCAGGGCGATGAACAACTCTTTTTTCTCCCAGCTTTGTAGCCCTCCGCGAAGTCGGTGCAACATGAATGCTGCGCCGTAGAAAGCCGCGATTCCAGACGCAAAAGCTAACATGCGGTAATTCAGGAAAAGGGTGAACCTTCTGGATACCCATGTGCCAGACTCAGCATCCCACATGGTGAAATTTATCGAAGTGTCAAAGATCAACAGCCGGACGAACAAGATCGCTAAAACACCCATGCTGATCCAGCGCATTTCAACCACCTTCAGTCGGAACGAGAGCGACATTAGCGCGAATGCCTGAACGGACCACGCCACCGCAATCCAGACCTCATCGACTTGTATGGGCACGGCCACCGCAAGAATGGCGTTTCCAATGACGAGGAGAGCAGGAAACAATGGAGCTTCGCGGTCGAAGCTTTCGCTTTTGTAACGGCGAACCAGATACGCTCCCATGAATGTGGTCGCAATTCCAACTAAGTAGACTGGCAGATACTCGTTGGTCAATGGTGTTAGGTCAGCTTCAAGGGCCGCCACGGTGTCTACCGCGAACAACCAAATCAGGAAAACGATGAAGACTCCGCCACTGTAGACTCTCAGTTGCCACATCCGCAGCTGGTACGACAACCACAGCAACACCACAGCTTCGGCGGCCCAGGCCACGCTGATCCACGGCCCTCCTAGCTGGACGGGGACCGCGACAGTCAGCATGATGAGCGCAATTCCCAAAGCCATAAAGCTAATGTGTGCCTGCTCACGAGTCCTGATTAAAGCCAGGTACGCCATGCCTCCGTAAAACAGAGCTAATAGAATCGTGAATCCGCCCATCCACGATCGAAAATCTTCCCACAGCAACGCGTAGCTGATGCCGAAGAATGCGGTGGCATTAAGAGCCATCAATGTCAGGTCCAGAGCGTGAGGCGTCCGGCGCCAGATCATGTGGAACATGGTAGTGGCTGCCGCGAATATCAAGAACATGATTGTCAGGCTTCCCTGGGCGGTCAGCAGGCTGATTTCACCTTCGTAACGCAAATACCACGATCCGAAGGTGAACAGCGACCCTATTAAGGCTAGGGTAGTGAACCAACGCCAGTTTCGGAATGTGGAAAGGGCAAGCACGCTGACGTCGACGACGATTATGTAGGCCATCAGCTGGAAGCTAGGGCCGATGTCGTTGACTTGTCCGTAACTATCGGTGAGGCTGCCTGCGACGAATGGGGCGATGAAAGCCCCCAGGATTCCGATTACCGCAAGGGCCATCGATTCGTGGCGAATCGCCAGAGTCGCTGATGCCACAGACACCAACGCGAGCAAGCCCACGCCAGGATACATAGGGATAAGACCGAATATCGCGTATGCCGCGAAAATCGTGAGGTAAGTTAAGGCAACGCCGCCGCCGACCAACGCCTGTGAATAGACCGGATAGCGTGCGCGCCAGCGCTCACCTGCACCTAGAAACGCCAGGCCCGTCGCGATCCCAAGAGCCACACGGCCAGTCTCGCCAATCCAGTTGTTGTCGAAGGCCAGCTTGAGGAAGAATCCCATGCCTACTACCACCGCCAGAATCCCTATCCGGGCGAGCCAGTTTCCGCCGAGAATCAGCTCCCAGTCAATCGGTAGTCTGTCCCTGAGAGGCTCACGTGGTTCATCACTGTCAGGGGCATCCCTAGCGAGTGGGCCTGCAGGCGGTCCTCCCGGTGCGGCAAAGGTGGGCACGGGAACGGTTCTCCCTGGTTCAGGAGCTGGATGTTGTCGCCGAAGCCGCGGACTCGATTCAATCGGAACGGTCCCGGATGTTATCCCGTGTCTTTCGAGGGCATTCTGGATGCTGGACAATTGCTGTCGGAGAACCTGAACTTGGTCGTTCAGATCAATCAGCGAGACAAGCTCGCCAATTTGGGCCTCGGGCAGCTCAGTTACTTCGGCGTTCAGTGGCGCTCCGCAATATATGCAGAAAGAGTTCGATTGTTCGTTCGGTTTTTCGCAATTGGGACAATTCATATCCAGCTCCAATTTTCCCGAAGCCCAACCAGAGACCATTGATTCCAATACTGATTCAAAAACGGCAGGCCCATACCCAACAGGTGCACACGCACGAATCCGTTTGGTCAAAGGGTACTAACGCTGTGCGCCGCCTGTGCGGTGCGATTGGCCCTGTGCGACGATGGATTGACTCACTGTCCTGTTTGGGTCAAGATCGTGGACCTGCATTAGCAAAGCCGCCCACCAGTTTTGTTTACGTCGTAAGCGGTAAGCCTGAAATCGAGACGACTGTAGAATCGCCCCGATCCGTTGCGCTTTCGTCGGAAGGTTCGATCCTGTAGGTTGCGAATCGAGTTGATTCACTGATGCGAATCTATGTGGACACCATTGTAGATCAATTGCGTTCGCAGGGTATCCGCGCCGAAGCGGTGGTGGTGTTCAGGGAACCCGCTGAGAGGATTGTTGAGGCTGCGAGAGACGAACAGTGCGATCTGATTGCGATGTCGGCGCATGCCCGGAACGTCGTGAGATGGGCATTCCTCGGAAGTGTGGCAGATAGGTGACACGCACGGCCCCGCCGTCAACTCCAACGATTGCGCCAAACATGGCCGATGCCGCCGACGGTACGTCGCGTCGCCGCCGCTCCGGAGCGCGTAGTCATATGGCTGAAATCCGGATCGTTGTTGATCCTGCCTACTAAAACAAGGGGCTTGGTCGCGCCCTCACGCGCAAGCTAATTTCCATCGCGGAAGACTCAGGATTGGAGAAGGTTATCTTTGAATTGGTGACTGATGAACAGTAAGATGTGAAAACAATGTTAGCGGCATTGGAATTTGTTCAATTTAGTGTGATTCTCAATTACGTCAAAGACGCGGAAGGCAGGCTCCACGATTTGTTCATCATGGAACTCCCATTGGGCAAATGGTGGGAGTGGTGGAACCACTGAGTTGGAAGGGGGTCAGGGGTTCTCCGGTTTCTCAGAAATTATCAGGCACGTGTGGTCCTTCGGTGCGGTGCTGTGAGGGCAGAGTATCTCGATGTCGCTGCAGGGTTTTTGGAACGTAACGCAAGAGGTATCGAGATCGTAACCGAGCACTGGTTCCGAACCCTAAACGCTTCGCACAGGCGAACTGTCGTCGCTCGTTAGCTCGCGGCCTACGACCCATGACAATGAACACGACGGCGATAAAAAATCAGCGCGAACGTAGCAGCAAACGCGTTGAATCGCATCAGCGGGAGCCGCCACCTGTCCTCTTCGCCATTGCAGACTGCCTTCAGCACGTATTTTGACCCTAATTCCAGCCGAGAAAGGACTGGAGCCCCGCACGATTCATATTTGGGCCAATCACTGAGTATACAAACGTTTAGACAGCATTGTGACACTGACAAGGCAATTCGTGGAAAATCTCACTGTTATAGCGGTTTGTCGGCGTGGCATTAAAACGGCAGGTTTGAGACTCGGCATTTTGATCAAAGAAACTTTGATGCCGCGTTCGTAAGAATAGTCGGCGTGAGATTGTTCGCTTCGCCGTGATCGCCGAGTAATGTAAGGTGCCGGACGTATGCGTCCATCTCCAGGCCATCGTATTCACGTTGGTTCGACTTCCGGTAGATCAAACCCGCTAAGCTTTCCCTGGACGTGACTGCGAGAGCGCATGCAGCCTCAAGGCCCCCGACATGCGTCATCTGGATTTCAGGACCCATCGCCGTTCTCCCCTGATTTGAAAGTTCTTCGTCCACGATGCCTCGAATGAATGGGCCATTGGCAAGATAAAAATCTTCCAATGCAACAACCACACCCACCGTTCGCTTGTCTTCCAGCGCTTCGACTAATCTCGAGTCGTTGCCCGTTGGATGCCGCATATCTTGAAGTCGTTTCACGCTGTCGACGACTCCGGCGCGTCGAGCGAGGTCCGCGTGGAGATGGGCGCGGTTTCCGGTTGAACGGCTCATTGCGCCGAATGGGCGGGTGATGCACTCGATCAGCACAGCCGTGTTGTCGTTGCTGACAACCCAGACGCCGTCGTCCGACTGACTCACCGAATCCGAGGCAAGTTCGGATAGCAGCCTTCCGACGTATTCCTTAAACGTCCGGCCTATCAAACCAATGTATCCTGATCGATCCAGTTCGATAAGGTCGTAGTAAAGCCCGTGGGTGATTCGACGAAGCAGGTACGCCGGAATGGGCAGCATGTGATTCCCGTCTGGCAGAGTCAGAATCGGAAATTTTCGGAATGGATTGAGGTTATAAGGCTCGAAGTGCGATTGGCCTTCGGTCGGCGTGCTAAGCATCGAACGGTAAACATCGTAGGCGCAAGCCTGTGTAGTCAGGAATTTTCCGTATCTGTCCTTATCAATATCTGCCAAACCAAGCTGCTGTTCCAGACTTGCCGGGTTGAAAGATGTCCCTGGATTTGCCAGGCACCATTGAGTGAGGGCGTAACCGATATTCCAGGCGTCGTTGATTGTGAGGCCATACGCATCCTGATATCGCCGCTCAAGATCGAAGCCGCCCTCTTCAACGAGTGATGGCGCGATCTGGCGATATACTGCCAGGGAGCGCGGGACATACGACGATTCTTCCTCATCGGGGAACTGTTGGTATGCGATCCGGTGGGCCATAGACCAAGAAGAATCTGAGACCTTGACGCCGAACGCTAAGTCTGGAGATGTGATGATGCTGGCCGCCATTTCACAAACTGCCGCAAGTTCGTCAATGGTCAAACCGCGGTCTCGAACCTGCGTGCCTGATTCATTTTCCAAGAGGTATCGTACAATCAGGGCCAATTGGCTGGGTCTAAGAGAATTATCGCCGGCAGACGCGGCCATAGCGACTGTGTTTATTGACTCTTCTACATCGCGCCCCCGCAACGACGCCCGGAGCACAGGGGCAACATCTGCCCCTGATAGATGAGAACTCAGGTACGCACTGACGGTTTTTTGATTAGGCATTGGCAGTGTCATCCTTTGATTTGTTGTGGGTGACATTCTACCGTGATTCCGGCGAGAGTAGCGACAGCAATCATCCTCCAGAATTTCATGCCAACGACATCGGCCCTTGCGATCTCTCGGATGGGCCGATGTTATTCGCCGGTCGTTCAATCCTCAGCTTGA
>DCAW01000176.1 GCA_002313895.1 Dehalococcoidia bacterium UBA1123 | reverse complement strand
CAGGATGCAGAACGATAGGCCGCGCGCCAATCTGATAAGCGAGATTCAGCGTCGCCTCTAACTCTGCCAGATGCTTGGCCCGTCGATCGGAGTCGTGAGACGCCGGAGCCACACCGCGGTGGATATGATGTATCGAAAGGCTGATTTCGTTTGATGCAGCGCTCTCGCGGACGAAGAGTTTTTCGTCGTCGGACATATTATCCGGCCAGAAAGTCGGGGAGCCGAACTCAACTCCGAATATCTTGTGATCCAGGGCGAATTGCATTGCGCGCCTCGCAGTGCAGTCCCAACCAAAGGCGATTGTTGATAACGCGATCGTGGACATATTTGGTCACTCCTCGTCCTGAAGGCTATTCAGAAACCAGCGCACCGTGGCCTCGAAAGCTCCCGGAAAATCCTGATAGAACCAGTGGCCTCCGCCTTCAAGCTCCGCCAACTTCACCAGGGAGCGAGCGTGAACTTCCTGCATCCTGACCGCGGTGTCGTGAGTCAAAAGAGCGCTCTGGCGTCCTCTCAATATTAGAGTCGGAGTCGTGATCCGCCCCCACGATGCCCACAGGTCGGGACGCTCGTATTCATCCATAACGAGAGGATCGCTTTTCCAGATTCGGCCCTTTTCTCCCCGTGGCCTTGTGAGTTGTTCAGCCTGAAATTCCAGCATTTCCTCGCTGGTGAGAGGCTGTCGTGCCCTCAACTTCTCCAGCACGGCGTCTATCGAGTCCCACACTGTAGGCTCGGCGCGGTACGCCTCAAAATCGCGATTCGTCTGCGGATTCACGGGGTCGGGGTCGATGTCCACAACTACCATCGAGTTGACAGATTCGGGATGCTCCACCGCGAACGCCCACGCGTATCTCCCACCAGCCGAGTGCCCGACCAAGTCGATATGTTTGAGATCCAGATGGCCGACAAGCGCCCCAATGTCGCTGACATAGCTCTCAAAATGGTAGGCCTCATTCCCTCCCCATCCACTCTCGCCGTGGCCTCGGCTGTCCAGCGCGATGACTCGATACTCAGCCTGCATGGCAAGAGAAAACACATCCCAACTGCGGGCGCAATCTCGAAGACCGTGAAGGAGGACAAGTGGAGGTTTTTCGGATTCTCCCCACTCGACGTAGTGAAGCCTCAGTCCATCGTGGAGAAAGTGCCCTTCTGTAGGCGTCTCAGATATCATCGGGTGGGAAGGTACTTCTTGGGAAATTTGGCGACCACCGAGTACAGAATGTCCACCATGTTCGCCAGCCTGACCCTCGCCACCTGAGAGCAGAGTTGGTAGGCGACGAGCCTGTCGATGCCGTAATCCGCCTCCAACCACATTATAAGCTCGTAGAAGGCGATTCTCGCCGCGTCCTCCATCGGTCTCGCGCTTCCGATGGCCATGATGAACTCGTCGGAATCCACCCTCGGAGTTCCGATCACGCTCCCCTTGATAACTTCGAATGTGAACGTCCCTCGTGTTGGAATCTCAGTCGCGACACCGCATACTTCAGCATCGCCCTGCGCCGCGTGACCATCTCCGACGTGAAACAAAGCGCCCGGCACGTTGACTGGCAAAAACACCGTGTTTCCCGGACACACATCCGCGGCGTCCATATTGCCGCCGTGGAACCCCGGAGCCAGCGAGGAAATAGCCTCTATTTCTGGCGCGGTCCCGATCGTGCCATAGAACGGCTCATAGGGTATCGCGGCAATGGGCAGGTCTTCGGAGAAGGTGATATGTCCATCGTTGATTGGATGTATCATAACCTTCGCCGGCAATGCCGGCTGCAACGTTCGAGTGAACACCGTTCCGCACAAACCGCCGAAGTCCGGTATCAACGCGCTGACGCCATAGTTTCGAGTCACCTCAATATCATGGATCGTCACCGCCAGCGTGTCGCCCTTCTCGGCTCCCTCGACGTAAATCGGGCCGGTCAGCGGATTTACGAAAGGCAGCGTGATAATTTGGGTGATGTCGTCATCCGGGGAGGTGATGCGGTTCTCGAATGCGTCCATCGTTTCAATGACGACCTTTTCGCCCGGAGTCACCGTCGCAACCGGCTCATTATATGGGCCGATAACGTATGCGCCCTGACCGGGCTCGGCTGTAATTTCCTGCATGTATGTACTCTCATCTACATTGTGGTTTCAGGCGCTTGGCAAGCCGCTGCGGGCGCAAGATCTGTTTGACTTATGATCCATTTGTCGCGGAGCATCATTCTAACTGAACACATTGTTCCGGCTGTTATCCCCATCCTTGCAGTATTAATGCATCCTACAACGTCTCGATCGCCAATGGTCACCAAAATGGCCTCAATTAATTCACAGATTCGACGGCGCATTTAGTAGCATTCCTGTGGCAATGAGACGATTTCAGCGGCCTTACAAATGGCACAAATCCCTGGAACTTCGAACTGTTAGAAAGGACGCGCAACTCGTGAATCGGCTAGACTCAGTTCATATGACCGATCATGCCAGAATCAGAATCGTACACTTTCGCGAGTTCAACTCCTAGGATTCGACAAACTGTATATCTAGGCTCAAATGTTGTCAAACGCCAGGGCACGCGCGCCAACTGGTGTGAAGGTCGCGAATCTAAGTTGCGCCGGATGCGCGCGGGATATACATTAATGTGAACAAGAATGAGGTAACACGGATGCCATCCAAATCAGAAATCACTCTGAGCGTCGTTGATCAGTCCCCAACCCGGAAGGGCGGGACGCCCAGAGAGGCGCTCACCGAGTCAGTCAAGCTGGCGCAACTGGCCGAAGAATGGGGCTACAAGCGGTACTGGGTAGCCGAGCATCACAACACAAGCTCTTACAGCGGCGCAAGCCCAGAAATCCTGATCGGTCAGATCGCCGCCAACACAAGCACAATCCGCGTGGGCAGTGGGGGCGTCATGCTGTCTCACTATTCGGCCCTAAAGGTGGCCGAGCAGTTCCGAATGCTGGACACCTTCTATCCGGGAAGGATAGACCTCGGGATCGGACGCGCTCCAGGCTCAGACAGGCTCACCGCCGCCGCCCTGAGCTACCCCCGCCGCACCATGGACATCCAACACTTCCCTCAGATGGTTGCGGACCTGATGGGATTCATACACGGAACGTTGCCAGAGGGACACCAATTAGGGGCGATCAAGACGCAACCCGGCGGCCCGCCCGAGACCGTCCCGGAAGTGTGGCTGTTGGGTTCCAGCGACTACAGCGCGAGACTGGCATCCCAGTTAGGCCTGCCCTTCTCGTTCGCCGATTTCTTCGGCAACACGGCAGAATACGGTCCGAAGGTCTGCGAACTCTACCGCCAGAATTTCCTCCCTTCAGAGTATCTGTCAGAACCAAAAGTAGGGGTCGGACTTCAGGTTGTTTGCGCTCCAACAGAAGAGGAGGCCGAATTTATCGGCTCCAGCCGTGCAATTGCCAAGGTTTTGAGAGCTATGGGTCTCAGCACAGAAGGCATCATCCCGCCTGAGGAGGCCGTCAATTGGCCCCTGCCCGACGATGCCGTCGCCTACCAGGAAGAACAGACCAAAAGCTTCATCGAAGGCAACCCTCAGCAGGTCGAGGAGGGCATCATGGAGGCCGCCGAGCGTTACCAGACAGGCGAGCTTGCCATCGTGACCAACTGCTACTACTTCGAGCATCGGACCCGGTCCTTTGAGATGGTCGCTGACATATTCCGAAATTCCGAGCCAATAGAATCCGGCATCGAGCAAATGGCCGCCAGCGATTAACGGTCGCCGCACGACCCGCTTCCACTTTAGCGAACACAAATCCGATGTGACCGTCTTCGCCACCCGGTCTAACCTCCCCGACGTTTTTGAATCCCTTGCAGCGGGCATGTTCAGAATCGTGTCGATCCCAGGACCGTCCAGGCCCGCGAGTCAATCAATGTGGAAATCGATGCCCAGAACATGGATGATTTGGTCGCCGAGTGGTTAAATGAGCTTCTTTTTCAACACGCTACAGAAGTCTTCTTGCCCAGTGATTACAACATCACTGTCGACAAAACTCATCACTCGCTGTCCGCCTTCATTCAGGGCGAGCGATTTGACCGTGACCGACACTATTTGAGAACCGAGGTTAGGACGGCGACCTACCGGAATCTCAAGTTCAATACTTTGCCGAGTGGAAAGCCCGTGTGTTGCTCAACATCTGAGCGATAGTGGACCACGGAAGCATCGTCGCGATCTGTTGGGGTTTTTAGACCATCAGACAGGTGCATGTCGTTGAAGTGTTGGCGTTAAACCGCGTGGTTGAATGATTTGCAAGTCTGCCGCTCAATGTCGTTCGCATTACAAAATGAAAGGAGGATTTTCGCATCACAGACGAACACCACAATGAAGCATTGAAATGTGATTCGGTGCAAATCTGGGTGAGATTGCTCCCTGGTGGGACGAGTTCCTCAGTGACGAAATCGATAGGACCCACAGAAAGCTGGTCGCTCCCAATGTCGAGCGTCTTTTGGGGCTGCGCGAGGGCGATCTGACGTTGGACATTGCGAGCGGCAGTGGACTCTTCTCGCGAAGAATGGCGAAACTTGGGGCGCAAGTCGTAGCCATCGACGCCTCAAAAGTTTTTCTTGAGCGAGCGAAAGCCAGGGCGATCGAATACGAAGACCGAATCCAATATGCGCTGATGGACGCCACGGACCGCGATCAGTTTTAAGCCTCGGAGAGCGACGATTTGACGCTGCAGTGTGCAACAACGCGCTCATGGACATGCCAACTATTCAACCCCTAGCCGACTCCCTGAGTCGGCGGTTAAAACCAAACGGTCGCTTCGTATTCAGC
>DCAW01000042.1:7132-7265 GCA_002313895.1 Dehalococcoidia bacterium UBA1123 | reverse complement strand
CGTGGCCTCGGTGTTGATGTCGAGGCCATCCGAGGACACGGTAACAGCCAGAGGTTTAGGTTAAGCGCCCGCGTTCAGGCTCGCTGTGGATCTGCCTTGTTGGTCAATCGTCCCAGCGGAACTAGAAGCTGGG
>DCAW01000042.1:0-6777 GCA_002313895.1 Dehalococcoidia bacterium UBA1123 | reverse complement strand
CGAATTGGTCGAATGCGGAAATACTGAACGTGGCCTTGCCCTCTGGCAGAACCGTTAGCGAATCAGGCGAGAGCGAGATATGATTCAACATGCCGGCGGTGGCAATTACGTTTAAGGATGCGGAATCTCCGGGTTCGCCGTTGTCCCTATTTTGGGCCACAACCGTGACAGTATAAGATCCGATCGTCGAATATGTGTGACTGACCGAACCATCCTCCACGCTTGACGTCAATGTCTCGTCGTCACCGAAGTCCCAACGCAACTCGTCAACGTCTGTTTCGGAGGGCGTGAACGTAACGGTCAGCGGAATCTGGTCCCCAGATCCGCTGGCGGTGAGTTCAAAAGAGGGCGATCCAGAGCAGGCCATTAATCCGACCGCAGACATGCTAATCAGGACAATCGCCAAATAAACGCAAGGCTTGGCCCGCAGGGCGATTTTGACAATTGCGAAATCGAGAAAGTTTCAATTATTGATACCGTCCGAATCATTGGGAACTCTGAGAATATTGTAACATTTGCCTCATCGCGGTCAGGCACGTCGGGATGTGCAACCATTCACGGGTGGATCGAAGATACGCTTGGCTGGATTACGGTTGAAGACATCGATTGACCGCGGATGTTAAATGATGTACAAAACAGGTTGCACTACCGAGTAGTCACCTTCCCACCAGGAGCGGAGATGCCGAGTTGGAACGCTGTCGGAAAAATTCAGACCGTGTTGGGTCTCATCGAGCCAGATGACTTGGGAGTCACTTTGACCCACGAACACTTGCTGATTGACCTCACCGCGATTCTCACGCCGCCAATTGAATCCACTGCGCGGCAGCAATATTTCGCTCCAATGACTCCTGAATCACTGGGAAAGGTGCGCCATTATGGCGAGGTCAACTACGCCAACTACCAGTTGTTAGATACCGAAACCGCAATCGACGAAGCCGGGCTATACAAGCAATATGGCGGAAAGTCGCTTGTGGACGCCACAAGTATCGGAATCGCCCGCGACCCGCTCGGCCTGGCTCGGATCTCCGGCGCCACAGGCGTTAACGTCATCATGGGCGCGTCCTTCTATGTGAATCCTGCCCATCCCGATTACGTCGCCACATCAACAGAAGACGAACTAGCCGCCCAGATAATACGAGATGTGAGCGAGGGGGTGGACGGGACTGGCATTCGTTCGGGAGTAATCGGCGAGGTTGGTTGCTCTTGGCCTCTCACTGAATCGGAACGCAAAGTCCTCAGAGCATCGGCCCAAGCCCAGCGGGCCACCGGCGCTCCGATCCTTATTCACCCTGGGCGCGATGAAACATCGCCTCTCCAGATAATCGAGATTCTGGATGATGCGGGCGCCGATTTGAGTCGAACCATTATGGGCCACCTGGATCGGACGGTGTTCGAGCGCGAAACTTTGAGCAAGATTGGGCAAAGGGGATGTTATTTCGAGTGGGACTTGTTTGGCAACGAAAGCTCGTCTTACAAGGCGAACCCAGCGATTGACCACCCCAACGACGCCACAAAACTCCAGCATATATCATGGCTGATTTCCGAAGGGTATGGCGACAAGATCACGATAGCCCATGACATTTGCACCAATCATCGCCTCGTCAGATATGGCGGACACGGGTATTTCTATATCCTGAAGCACATCGTTCCATTGATGCGCGATAGAGGTTTTAGCGAAGAAGCCATCAATAAGATTCTTGTTGACAATCCAGCTTCGGCACTGACATTCGTTCCGCCGGCATAACGATTGAATTTGAACGCAGAAAATAGGAGATTTAGATGACTGGGCAGATAAATAATGGAGATTGGGAATTCGCTCTGGACGTGGACCGTCAGGCCGCAGCAATAACAGGCCCTGTGGTACTCGGCGAGGGTGATTTCAAGTACGAATTGTCTGGGACGAATTGGGGCACGCTGCCCGACGGATGGTATTACAAAGAGGCCACATCCGTCGCAGTGAACTCCAAAGACCAGATTTACGTGTTCAATCGCGGCACTCACCCGATGATAATATTCGACCGTGAGGGGAACGTCGACAGCTATTGGGGCGACGGCGTGTTCGCCAATCCTCACGGTGTCACTATCGGCCCGGACGACGAGGTGTTCTGCGTCGATAACGGCGACAGCACAGTTCGCAAATTCACGGCCGACGGCAAACTTCTAATGACGTTGGGTGAGGCTCATAAACCCACGCCGAAGATGTCGGGCAAGCCGTTCAGCGTGCCAGCCCACGTAGCGATTGACAAGCGAAACGGCGATTTCTACGTCGCCGATGGTTACTCAAACGCTAGGGTTCACAAGTACTCGCCCGATGGCACGTACCAGTTTTCATGGGGCGAGTCGGGGACGGGCGAAGGCCAGTTTAACATCGTCCACAACGTCGAGACCGACAAAGACGGCTGGGTTTACATCGCCGACCGCGAGAATCATCGGGTTCAGGTGTTCAGCCCTGAAGGCAAATACGAAACCCAGTGGGGCAACCTCTCCAGGGCTGCGGCCATCTACATCGACTCTCGTGGCGACGATGAGCGAGTGTATGTCGGAGAATACTTCTGCGGCATCGGCCCCAATGACATCGGAACTGATCTTGGCCCACGGGTGAGCATATTTGACACCAAAGGTGAACTCCTGGGTCGCGCGGGCCACGAATCCTTTGGCGACGAAGCGGGCAGGTTTTACTCGCCTCACGGCATCACAGTAGACTCCCGCGGCGATATATACGTTGCGGAAGTTTCCTGGAGCGACTATGGAAGCCGCATGGACCCGCCTCGAGAACTGCGATCAATGCAGAAACTGGTGAAAATAGACTGACAACTCAGCAGTCTCAAACCTGAATCTGTGGAGAGTGAAATATGGCTACAACCAATTACACAGACACATTGCCCATCGAAGAATTTGACGCAATGCGGGCTGACTACGACGCGGACCCTCGAAATCGTCTGATGCAAAATGCGGTCACCCTGCACAACGTTGATGAGATTGCGCTTGACCGACAAATCGTCACCGACGCCAATCACGTCTACTCGACAACTCTTGACGATTGGAATCCGACTCATCAGGGGGCATCGGGGCGGTGTTGGCTGTTCTCCGGCCTCAACCTGTGCCGGGTGGACACGATGCAGGAAATGAACATCAAACAGTTTGAGTTCAGTCAGTCCTATATGATGTTTTGGGACAAGGTGGAACGGGCAAATTTCGTTCTGGAATCCATCATCGAGACAGCTGACAGCCCGGTGGACGACAGGGTCGTGCAGTACCTGATGTCAGCGCCCATTGAGGACGCAGGCCAGTGGGATATGTTCGTGAACCTGGTGAAAAAACACGGGGTCGTTCCCAAATCCGCGATGCCTGAGACTCAGAGTTCTGGCGCCACTTACAAGATGAACTCCAACCTCTATTACCAGGTGCGACAGGGCGCGATGAAAATTCGCGACCTCTACAAATCGGAAGCCGGATTGGAAGCCATGAGGCAGTCGAAGCTGGACACTCTCAAGGTGATCTACAAGATTCTGGCAATACACCTGGGGACGCCTCCGAAAGAGTTCGACTGGCAGTGGAATGATCGAGACGGCGAGTTCCGGCGCGACGGAACTGTGACACCCAAGCAGTTCGCCGAGAAATATGTTGTGACCAACCTGGATGAACTCGTTTGCCTGGTAAACGATCCCAGAGAAGCTCACCCATATGGCACAACATATACTATCGGGTATCTGGGAAACGTTGTGGGCGGCGCAGCGGTGAAATACCTCAATCTGCCCATCGAAGAGATCAAAGACATCACCATGCGCCAACTGCTGGATGGCCGTCCCGTTTGGATGGGATGTGACACCGGCAAGCAAAACGAGCGCAATCTCGGTTTGTGGGACGCTCACCTGTACGATTACGATGGCGTGTATGGCTCTGAATTTGGCATGGACAAGGCCGCAAGGCTGAATTACGGCCAGACGCAAATGACCCACGCGATGCTGTTCACCGGCGTAGATGCCGCTGATGGCAAGCCTCGCAAGTGGCGGGTGGAGAACAGCTACGGAGACAAGGTGGGCGACAAAGGGTTCTTCATGATGAACGACTCTTGGTTCGACGAGTACATGTTCGAAATCGCGGCGCCCAAGAGCTACCTGTCATCGGAACGGCAGGCCGAATTGGACATCGAGCCGACCGTGCTGCCTCCTTGGGACCCAATGGGTGCGTTGGCTTCTCTCTGATCCCCGACACGAACCGCTGCACGGTATCTAGGAGAAATTGATGAACGACTATCAACCGCTGGACATCAGCAGTGTGTTGAACGCCGGTATTGAAGTTCTGGGAGAGGATGACCAAGATGTTGATGTCGGCTCCCAATCGTTTCGAGGTTTGCCATTCGAGGTAGGCACCGATTCTGGTGGAGACTGCTTTATAAGTCTCGATGTCTCCAGCGGTCCAATCAAGATCGACGTCGGAGAGTCGGCCCATCGTGTGGTGTTCGCGCACCGATTGGTTGGATCTGAAATCGACAGCGGCGGCTCCGTTGGATTGCCGGTGGCAGAGTACGTGTTTCACATGGCGAGTGGGAAGGATTTTCGAGCGAATATTCGAGAGCGATTCGAAATCGCGTCCGTGCCGAATGACTCATTCCGGGGGCCTTCTGGCCTGCCATTCCAGGCTGTCACCGATCAAAAGCACACGCTGTTTGAAAGAGATCAAGGCAAATGGGAAGAATTAGGTCGTCGGCAAACAGAATACGCGCAGGCCTCTGCCCGATCTTACTTTTTGTGGGCGTGGACGAACCCTGAGCCTGAATCTGTAATCGAATCCATCGAGATCGTGCCGCAAGGGGCAAAGTTCATAATCGCCGGAGTGACTCTAGGCCGCGAGGATGAACACCCCTTTGCTCGACAGGGCCGTCGCGAGACGCGAATCACCGTCACCGATGAAACGGTTGCCGGTCAGCCCTTCGATCTATCCGTTAAGGTCGACCGGGGAGACACGACTTTCGTATTCCCGCTGCCCAAAGACCCGGACTCTGGGTTCATCGACGCGTATCACAAGGGTTACGGCCAGGAGGACAACCCAGATTCGGATTCAGCATACGCCGAAATTTCTGCGGTGCCTTCGGCGACTGTGATAGTGAAGCAAGGCGACGAAGAGGTCGGGCAGGTTAAATGGGGCGAGGTTGAACGCGAAGGGGTGGTGGAGACCCCCCGGATGAAGATTGAGCTTCTTGATAAGGGCCGCAATTGGGTCAACGTAACCGTCGTTGACGACGACACCGGACGTCCTGTGCCTTGCCGAGTCCACTTCCGATCACCAGAGGGTATTCCGTATCAACCTCACGGGCATCACAATCAGGTTAACTCCAACCTCGGCACTTGGCACATCGACATTGGAGGCGACGTCCGTCTGGGCCAGATTTCTTACGCTTACATCGACGGAACCTGCCAGGGATGGTTGCCCAGGGGTGATGTCATCGTGGACGTGGCGCGTGGCTTTGAGTACGAGCCTCTGCGGACTCGTGTAAGCATTGAACCCGGCCAGCAGGAGCTTACTCTCAGACTGAAACGTTGGATCGATATGAACCAACGACGATGGTTCAGCGGCGACTCCCACGTCCATTTTTTGTCCACTCAGGGCGCGCATACCGAATCCCAGGGAGAAGACCTGAACGTCGTAAACCTGCTCCAATCCCAGTGGGGGAGTCTGTTCACCAACACCGAGGACTTCACTGGTTCTGCGTCGATCCAAAAGAACGGCAACAACATCGTCTACGTGTCCCAGGAGAACCGCCAACACTTCATGGGTCACATGATCATGTGGGGCTTGAAATCTCCCGTGATGCCGTGGTGCAGCGACGGCCCCAGCGAGGCCGAAATCGGTGGGCACATGGAGACCACCCTCGCTCATTGGGCTGACGCTGCTCACGCTCAGGGTGGTTACGTCATCAGTCCCCACTTCCCTAATCCCAATGGTGAGCCTGCTGCGCTGGTTGCCACGGGGCGTCTGGACGGCGTCGAAATGCTCAGACAGACCAAAGTTAACCATCTAGAATACTATCGCTACCTGAACGGCGGTTATCGTTTGCCTCTTGTCGGCGGAACGGACAAAATGAGCAGTGACGTTCCAGTGGGCCTTTACCGAACCTACGCCCAGATTCCTGACGATCAAGAATTTACTTACGACAACTGGTGCAAAGCTGTCGTAGCCGGACGCACGTTCCTTAGCGGCGGGCCGATTATGCACTTCTCGGTGGATGGTCAAGAGGTCGGCGATACGGTTGACATCTCCGGGCCTGGAACCGTCGAGGTCGAGGCGTGGGCCGAAAGCATCCTGCCGATTTACTCGCTAGAGATCATGCACAACGGTCGGGTCGTAGCCTCGACCCAGAACCTTAACGGCTCGCGCAGGCTGGAGATCAAGACAAGTCTAAAAATCGACGATCACTCGTGGCTGGCAGCTCGCACAGGAGCGTTGGACTACTATGACATCATCGAGCATCACGACGTGTGGAATCGCGGAGTGTTCGCCCACACGTCACCAATCTATGTGGCCTGCGGTGGAGGCTGGGAAATGTACGACGCGGCGACTGCCCAGTACATGCTGACCTTGGTCGAAGGCGATCTGGCCTACATCAGAGAGACAGCAGGCGTCCGGCCTCCCGCCTCAATAACCCACCACCACGGAGAGTCGGATCATCGGGCATACCTGGAGCGTCCGTTCCTCGAAGCTCAAGAGGCCATCGAGGGCCGGATACGGTCGCATAGACATTAAGAATCGCAAAGGAATCGCAAAGCCATATTCAGA